>CAYXQJ010000010.1:78498-98586 GCA_964467455.1 uncultured Hyphomicrobiales bacterium
GTGTTCTGTCCGTCAGCAACGACTGAACGGAGTAGAGGGTGTTAGAATCTTTCTGGTTCGGCTTCATCCGCATCATCGGTATCAACGTGGTGCCATCAGGCAACGTGATGACGTTGATGTTGAGATTGGCTCCGTCGATCTGCGCCGCAGGCTGCCATCGCTGTGAGAAGACGTCGACCGTTATGGTCGCGACCAGCAGGATGATGAAGAAGGAGTTCTTGCGCATTTCAGTATAGTCGAATAACACAGTTTCCGACAACGCACCACGCAGGGCGTTCGGTGATCTCGCCGTTATCTAAAAGCAACACATCATCGCCATTCACCTCAGTCCGCACCATGGCGATCTTTTGTCCCTGCAGATCATAGACCGGCGAGAGATCTCGCCGAACACAATTGGCTGCGCTGGCTACGAACCAGGCATTGTCGACCCGACGCGCTGTAAGAACGGTTGCGGAGTCGAGTGTTTCAAGATTCAATTCGGCATCACTCACTGACACTGGCTCGATCTGCGAGGTGAGGAAGATGCTGACGGCACTTCTCGGCTTCCTTGTTTCGGGGTCGGTCCACGCATGGTCTACTATCACGTCCTCGATGCCGTCACCATCCTGATCGGGGATTAACACGCACCCGCCAACTGCTATTGTGCGATTTGAATCTGCATGTATGGGTAACTGTGCATCGGCAAATGGAACAAGATGTGCACTATCGGTGTTCGAGCATTGATAAAGGCGCAACACCCTTTGTCCTGGACCCTGGCCAAGAGATGTCTCACCTGCGATCAATCGATGCGCAGACATGGTTACTGGATAGTTTGACTCTAGTGCCACTTTGCCTTGTCCAAACCAGAACAAGTAGTCACTCATGTTAAAGACTGAAGCAGTTGAGCTAATCTTTGACGCTTGCAGCGTAACTTTTAGGCACGGCAGGTCCGTAGTCAATCCTCCAGTATAGAAGTACCACACCGTATCAGCCTTCAGCACAACGGATGAGAACAGCTTCTTGCTGGGATTGGCCACTTCGTTGATCAACGTGGTTCTGATCGTATCGCGTCGGGCGCGAAGATCTTCGGCATTCAGCTCGAGGAGCTGGTAGTAGCCCCAGTCATAGTCGTCGGCCTTGAAGGCCAGCTGCACCATACACATCTTGCCCGACAACGGTCCGACGGCCAGGATCCGTGCGCGCCACTCGTTTGCACGCTGGTAGTTGGCCGGAACGATGCTATGGTCTACGTATGGCGCAACGCGATCACCGAAGACCACCCTCGCATATTGTTCCTCCCTGTGCCGCGCGATCTGGTCACGGAAACCGTCACCGTCTAGGTCTCCCTCATGGACAACCATCGCCGATCTGACCGGCCAGGAACCGTTTACTGTCGGTGTGTCAACTAGTCGTTCATCATCGGAGAAGGCATCGTAGTAGAAGTACGTGCCACTTTCGCGAGTATATCCTGAGATCTCTGGAAACGTATTGGCATTACCTTGAAACACACCGCTGATCATCGGCAATCCAGGGAACTGCTTTGGCCATGGTGTTCTGTCCGTCAGCAACGACTGAACGGAGTAGAGGGTGTTAGAATCTTTCTGATTCGGCTTCATCCGCATCAACGGTATGAGTGTGGTCCCATCCGGAAGCGTGATGATGTTGATATTCAACACCGCTCCGTCGATCTGGGCCGCAGGCTGCCATCGCTGTGCGTGCAATGATGTCATGCCACAGACACAGATGATGAGGATCCGAAGGAGAAGGGGGCATGTGGTGCGGTGCATGTTCACGCCAACAATCTAAGCGATTCTGTTAAACCAGAAGGGACACTTCCGGATGGAAGTGCCCCTTCGGCGTTCTGTTCGCGATCGGCGTGTTAGCGCACGACGGTCACGGGGAGGGTGACTGAGCCATGCTGGCCGGTGATCGCCACGTAGTAAAGGCCAGTGGCAAGATCGGCCGTGACGAGACGGAACTCGTAGACGCCGACACTTTGTGCAACACTGGTGAAGAACGACGACTGTACGGATCCGGTGGCGTCGGTGACGCGCACAGAGATCACATCGTCGGTGAAGAGTTCGTAACGGATGGTGGTGGCGTCGGATGTGGGGTTCGGATAGGCACGACCGGACATGTTGCGTGCCATCTCGCCCCCTACCTCTTGTACGGAGACCACTTGCGCTTTGTATTCCTTGTTGACAGGATCGTACTCGGCCCACGGAAGATCCCAACGCTGCATGCCGAATGCACCCTTGAAGTCGACACGGTCGAAGTAGTTGTCAGATGCCGTCGACTCGAACTTGGCGCCCGTAAGCACCGGCGCGCCGGACTTGGGGGCAGGGTTGAACTCGACGGTGGTGACGAACGGATTCTCCAACATGGCGCCGTTGCAGTTGGCCTTGTCGATGGTGTTGCCATACTGCGGCTTGGCGATCCAGTCGGCATCCATACCGGCAGGAGGTGTGCCGCCGGCAAGGTTGAGCCAGGTGTTCTTGACACCGTACCACACGTTGTTGCGCACTTCAAGTGAGTCTGTATTGGCAGCATTCATCGTGGGCACCTGGGCGATCTCGATACCACGCGGCCATCCCATGAAGACGGAGTTGTGGATGCTGGTGCGGGCGTTGCGACGGATCTGCGCGGCTGCACCAAAACGGGAGTTGTATTGGTTGGCACCGTTGCCGATGGTCCACGACGTGTCTTGCAACGGACCGATGGCGGTGACGTTGCTGAAGACAGGACTGGTGAGCGGACGGTTGTACGAGCCCTGAGCGTCGTTGTCTTGTTCGAAGACCTGCGACGTGCTCTGGTCTGCTACCGTACGGAAACGCTGTGCAACAGCAAACTGTACCTTGCCCGAATAGCCGAAGTCGGAATCGAAGTCGTCGTCAAGCGTGCCAACAGCAATGAGGTTCTTGTGGTTGACGGTGCCGCCGAACCATTCGAAGGCGTCGTCATTGCCGTAGCTGACCTGGACGTTGTTGATGCGCGTACGGCTACCAACAGCACCCATCGTGAGGCCGTTCAATTCGGAATTCGGAACAACAGCGATACCGGCAAATTCGATACGCGCATATTCCAACACACCGCTGGAGTCGGCATCATCCGTGCCGCCATACCAGCCCTTGCCCGGCTGTGCATCGGCAATGCCACCTTCGATCGGTGCTTCACCGGCCGGTGCGTTGATCTTGGCCTTACCGCAGATCACAATACCACCCCAGTCGCCGCGAGCGCGCTCGCCCGGACGTGCACTGGAGGTGAAGACGATCGGCAGCTGTGCCGTACCCTTGGCCACAAGCTTGCCGCCACGGTTGATACACAACACGGAGTTCTGACCAACGGTGTCGCCCAAGACGATCGTGCCGGGTTCAACTTCAAGTGTGCCGTTGACGAAGACGTAGCCGTCGAGACAGTAGATCTTGGTGTTGTGAAGCTTGACGTTGCCGTCGATCACACCCGACAAGACGGAGTCGCATTGTACCGGTGCCGGAGCGATGACGCTGAAGGCATTGTCGTTCACATCCGTACGTGTGGTGTCGGACAACAACACCAGACGAATGTATCCTGTGGTGGTCTGATCTTCCGGACGGAAGACAACGTTCGTTCCACCACGTGTGCCGGCAGAGTCGCGTACACTTGCAAGCAACGTCTTCCACGGACCGGTCATGGACTTGCCAAATTCAACACGCCAGCGCTCACGGAACGTGTTCGTCGTATCCCAACGAACAGCAACGGTCTGACCTACACGATAGGATTCATTTGCTGCACCACCCGGCGCTGTAAGACGCACGGCCGGCTGCGGCAGATCGATGATCGCAAAGGAGTTGTCGGAGACATCGAACGATGTTGCATCATCAACCGACGTGAGCTTCACGAACACACTCGGCATCACCATGTCCGGCAATTGCCATTCGTATGTGCCGCGATTAGCACCGGCATCGGTGATCGAGGCAGCGACCGTGGTCCACGGACCGTTGACCGTTGTGCCATACTCAAGCTTGAAGTTCTCATTTGCCGTGCCCGTGGTGTCCCACGTCACGTTGATCTTCGTGTTGCGCGTATACTGCTCGCCACTCTTCGAACCCGGTGTCAGCACGATCACATTGATCGACGCTTTGTATTCCGTGTTCACCGGATCGTAGTTGGCCCAACCCGCATCCCAACGCTCTTCGGTGTTGGAGGAGAAGGCACCACGATGCGCCACTTGCGTAAAGAACGGATCGTTGATCGGATACAGGCTGCTGCCATTCGTAAAGTTCGCCGTGAAGAGGTAGGGGGCGGTTGGTTGCGGGATCGGATCAAAGTTGCTGTCCTCCGGCCACGGATTCGTCAGACCGGCGTTAGCCGGTGACGATGCGTCGAGGCCGTTGGCAAAGGCCGACTTCGAGATCCAATTGGCGTCCATGCCGGCCGGCGGCGTACCACCTGCAAGATTTAGCCATGTTCCCTTGATGCCGTACCAGTTACAGTTGCGCACAGCAAGCGAGTCCGTATTTGCTGCACCCATCGTCGGCGCTTGCGCGATCTCGAGACCGCGTGGCCATCCAAGGAAGACGGAGTTGAAGATCGACACGCGTGAGTTACGGCGGATCTGTGCCGACGCACCATAACGCGAGTTGAATTGATTGTTGCCATTGCCGGCCGTCCACGTTGTGTCACGGATCGGACCAACAACAGTGACGTTCGAGAAGATGGCCGACGTGAAAGGACGGTTGAACGAACCTTGTGCGTCGTTGTCACATTCGAATGCTTGCGATGTGGACTGGTCGGCCACCGTGCGGAAACGCTTCACCAGACCGAACTGCACCTTGCCGGAGAAACCGAAGTCGCAGTCGAAGTCATCATCAAGCGTGCCGTAGGCGATCAGGTGCTTTGCATTCACAGTGCCACCGAACCACTCAAAGGCATCGTCGTTGCCGTGAGAGACCTGCACGTAGTCGATGACGGTCTTGCGTCCGACGCCGCCCATGGTCAAACCGTTCAACTCTGAGTTCGGGATCACGGCAATACCGGCAAACTCAATGCGCACATAGCGCAGCACGCCACTGGAGTCATCATCATCACTGCCGCCATACCAGCCCTTGCCCGGCGTGGCATCGGCGATGCCGCCTTCGATCGGCGCTTCGCCGGCGGGCACGTTCAGCTTGGCGCGACCGCAGATCACGATGCCGCCCCAGTCACCGCGCGAGCGCTGCCCCGGTGCTGCACGTGAGGTGAAGACGATCGGCGAATTCTTGGTACCGTCAGCAACAAGCTTGCCGCCGCGGTTGACGCAGATGACGCTGTTCTGACCAACAGTGTCACCGACGATGATCGTACCCGGCTCGATCTCCAACGTTCCGTTGATGAAGACGTAACCGTCGATACCATAGACCTTCTTGCGGCTAAGGTGGACGCGACCGTCGATGTTCCCACGGATCGTGGAGTCGACGGCGATCTCGGACGGATCTTCGATCGTGAACGGATTATCGCTGATATCAAAGTTCGTGTTGTCGTTGAGGGCTTCCATGCGCAGGTAGCCACTCGACGTGCCCGTTGCCGGTACGCGCCATTGCGTTCTTCCGCGTGTGCCGCCCGAGTCCTTCACATTCGCCACAAGGTCCGTCCACGGACCGGCAGGCGATGTGGCAAACTGGATCTTCCAGCGCTGGCTTTGCGGAACACCCGTAGTGTCCCAAGTGACATTTTGTGTGGATCCCGGGCGGAAGGTTTCTCCGCCATTGGGGAAGGTGATCTTGGCAAGCTGTGCCGATGCGACCAAGGTCGACATCGCCGCCACAGCCAAGAGTGTCAAGAAACGCATGGTGCGTACTCCGGTGGTGATACGATTGAACGTCATTAGTTGAAGCGATATCCGATGCTGAGTGAATAGCCGCGTCCGCGCAGGTTGCTGGCCACGGTCTGGCCGATCTGCTCCCACACCAGCGGCTGATTGAGAATGTCGCGGATCGCCGCCTTCATCTCGAGATTGCCAAAGGTTTGTGCTACAGAGAAGTCGATCACGTCGCGACCAAGCTCATAGACATGCGGACCACGATCTGCCAATTCTGCAGGGACCTGATACACGCCTTGTTGTGCCACCTTCACGATACGGTCGCCGGCGATGTTATAGCCCGCACTGATCGTTGTACCCCAGTCGGGGTTGAAGTAGGAAAGACCAAGGTTCACCGTGTACGGCGACTGACCCCACATCTGTCGCGTATCATCAACGTTGACCTGCTTGACCGTCACCTCTGAGGTGATCAACGCAACGTTGGCCGAGGCGACCAAGTATTGCAGCGGTGTTGCAATGAAGCCGAGGTTCTTGCGCACTTCGAACTCCACACCATAATTCGTGGCCGGTCCGTTGGCATTGGCGAAGGTGTACAGGATGGTACTGCCGCCGCTCGGAATGATGGTCTCTTCGATGGCGTTGAGGAAGTTCTTGTAGAATGCCGACACGGAGACCACTTCGCCGGCACCCGGGAACCACTCCAAGCGCAGGTCGTAGTTCTGCACCAAGGCGCGCGTAAGATCCGGATTGCCTTGTGTTGCCGACTGTGATTGGAAATCATAGAACTGGAAGGGGGCAAACTCACGCAAGCTCGGACGCGTCAGCGTCTGCGTAGCAGCAGCACGCACGTTGAAGTTTTCGAACGGTGTCACAACAACGTTGATCGAGGGCAACACATCAACGATGTCGAGGTTCACATTTACCGGAGCATCCGTTGCATCATAGGAGTTGAGGATCTGCTGGCTGCTTTCAACACGGGCACCGGCGATCACACGCACCGGCATGGTGCCGACCTCGAACGGGAAGTCGACCATCGCATAGCCGGCAACAAGACTTTCGCTGGCGATATAGGAGTCGCGCTTGCGCGAGTCTTCCGACATGCCGAGTCGATCATACGCATAGTTGGAGTCGGCGAACAACGCTTCGGTGTTCGGCACCACACTCGGATCGGCCGACGACGTCAGCAGTGCGTAGTCGATCATCGAGTTCGGACTTTGGATGAACGTGAAGGAGCGTGCCGTGAAGTCGCGATTCTTGAAGTCGTACAAGCCCCCTACCTTTACCTTGGTAGCGTTGAGTGACAGAGTACCGTTGAGCTGAAGGTTGCGGGCATATTCGTTGAGCAAGGAGTAGAAGCGGCCGGCGTCGGAGCCGGAACCTTGCGTGGTGACGCCGCCGTTGGCGATGGTGATCTCCATCGGCGTGTCGTCGCCCGAGAAGGCATCTTTCTGGAAGCGGAGGCGGCGGTGGTCGGGCTCGTTACGACGTGATTGCGAATAACCGGCCTTCCAATCGATCATGAGGTTGGAGGCGAAGGCGATGTTATGTTCGCCGGCAAGCACGGTGGAGAAGAGTTGCTTCTCGACGTATTGGAAGGAGAGGTTCTTGCGGAGCTGCGACTGTGTGAAGTCTTGACCGTACTGATAGACGGCATCATCATCCGTCGAGATCGAATACGTGTTCTTCAATGACACCGTTGACTGCGAACCGATCTTGTAAGCGATATTGGCAAGGGCGCTGGTGTTGACGGAGCGTCCGGTGACCTGACCGTTGTAGGCGAACAGCTCTGCACCGTCGGCTTGAAGCTGCGAGCGGAACATGCGGTTCATGGTATAGGTCGAGCCCCAGTTGAGTGATGCCACAAGGCCAACGCGGGATTCTTCAGCAACATCCCACACATTGGTGAGCAGCAGCGTGCCTTTACCGGCGAACGGCGCCGTGGCCACTTCGCGGTTCATGATCTCGTTGTTAAAGTCTTGTCCGAGCTGGATCCATTCTTGCGTGGCTTCGGCATCACCGGCGCGCACCTGTGAACGCAGGGCAGCGAAGTCGGGTGAGTTCGGCATATCGGCCGGAGCGGCGCGCCAGCCGCCGTCGAGGCCGACCCAGTCGGTGGGGCCGCTGGCCGAAGTAAGAAATTGATTCGTGTGGTTGGTGACGTAGTCGTTGCCCGAAAGTCCGGCGCTGAACTTGAGCGCATAACCCTGAGGGAAGTCAACAGTGTTCATCTGCACCAGACCACCAACGAAGTTACCCGGTAGGTCGGGTGTGAAGGACTTGGCGATGTTGACATTCTCGAGCAATTCCGACGGGAACATGTCAAAGGCGAACGACTTCTTGTCGGGCTCTGTGGTGCTGAGCGCCGAACCGTTGAGCGTGGTGTTGCTGTAGCGGTCGCTTACGCCGCGGACGTAGACGTATTTGCCTTCCACGAGCGTGACGCCGGTAACGCGGCGCAGTGCTTGGCCGGCATCACTGTCCGGAAGTTTGTTGATCTCTTCCTTGGCGATACCGTCGCTGACCGTTGACGCTTTTTGACGCTGCGCCAACATTGCGGCGGCATTGTCGTTGATACGGTCGGCTTGCACCACCACTTCGGCCGCTGCTGAAGCCGTCATACCCATGATGATGTTGACCTCCTTGGTCTCACCATCAGCAACGACAACGTTGGCAACGGTCTTGGCATCGTAGCCCACGAAGGAGAACTTGAGGGTATAGGTGCCGGCGGCGACCTTCTTGATGCGGTACTCGCCCTTGGTGTCGGTGTAGCCGCCTTTTTTTGTCTCGATGACCTGGACCGTGGCACCACGGAGTGGTTCGCCAGATTCAGCATCGGTAACTTTGCCGGAGATGATGGCTTGCTGGGCAACAGCAAGCGTCATACTAAGTCCAAAAAGGACGCTGAGAGTAATAAAACGTATGCTAGACAACACGATGACCTCGACTGATAACACGGTGAGCGAACAGAACGCTTCGAAACTACCGGCGCACTTTAAGGTGGGCGTTGCCGCACTGTTATGCTTGTGTTACGCGTTTCTGTGCAGTGTTACGGTTCCGTTACATGGACAGGATCTGGACCGGGTGATGCCGGCTGTGATCACCAACAAGCTCAATGATTCGCTGCTTACGACCGCCCTGATCGACGAAGCTGCCGGACTGGCGCTGACGATGACGGGACGATATGCCTACATTCCGGTCGCCGTGCGCGACTCGGTCTTGCTGTCCAAGAATGGTAAAGAATGGTCAGCCGCCTACGCAGCCAAAGAGATCGGAGCGAACACGATCGCCTACGTCAGCGTCTCGCGCATCATCAATCTCATCCGCGTTGAACTCACCTTAATGACTGGTCGCGACTACACCGTCAAACAAACCGGTGTTGGCTATGCCTCGATGCGCCATGCCGTGATGGGTACGGAAAGACCGGCCCTGCAACCGGCGCTGTTGCTCGCCTCGCAGCGTGCTGTGTTGGAAGCGGTTCGACAGCCCGACATCTATGCTTCACTCCAGAGCGACCTGCGCGCACGTCCGGCAACCCTGTACGGTGTCAGCGGTATCGCCTTCCGTCAAGATAGTTCCATCATGCCGATGTGGCAGCTCTTTGACGAGAACACCGTCGTAAGCTACGATATGGCACAGACCATCGTTCATCGTCTCCATGATCGCGACTCACTCGTCGTTGTCGACATTGAAACGCGCGACACCATGTATGCCATGGGCCGCTTGTTCTTGGTGGAGAATGATCGTGCCATCTCGCGCACGGAATTGCGCATCTTACGTGGCTTCGATATCGCCAACGTCATCACGGGCACATTCGAACGTGTTCCCGAAGGCGGACGTCTCACGCTCTACGCTTCGCACGTTGATCGTGCCATCAGCTTCACGGTCAACCGTTCTGCAACACGCATGATCACCACCGACTCCGTCGAAGCGATGCGCGACGCCGTCAATGCCTGTATCGACGAGTTATTCCCCTAGCGGACAATGACCATCGGCAACGCGAACTCTCCGCCGCGCTCCGTCGTCACCCGCACGATATAGCTGCCCGTATACACCGCACCAATGGGAATGCGGATCTCCGACGTCCCTTCGTCAACAGCAACGCCGCTGACGAGCATCTGCCGCTCTCCCAAGAGCGACACCACTTCTACATGCACCATCTCTTGGTAGGGGGCGACCACTTCCAACACCAGATGGTCGCGCACGGGCTGCGGTGGCAACAGGCGCACGGCCGTCGGCGCTTTGAAGAGGATGGGATTACGCGGACCACAAGCATCAACGATCAACACACCGTTCTTTGTCTCGAGCGCCGACTGTGCCACCGAGACGATGGAAGTGTTGCTGAAGGTAAGATCGGTGCTGTCCGGCAATGCCGAGTGGGCAACACCGTGGATCACGGCCATCGTGCCTTCATCACCGGCACGAGCGCCGGTCGGCGTGAGGGTAAGGCGGACGACACCGGGCTCGATCACGGACGTAAGCGCAACATCGGGCATCGACCCTGCCGTGACGCTGTCCACCGTCAGGTTGAGATACGTGAACACTACGTCAACATCAACACGCTGCACGCCGGCGGCACTGATGTTGCCTTGCCAACGCACAGGGATGGCAACAACGGCTTCCGGCGCGACACTGTATCTATCGATCCAAAGACGTGCTGTATAGTCCGGCGGTACGACAACATCTCGCCCCCTACCTACGAGTGTGATCGAGGTCGACGTTGTGCAGGGCTCGGCCCATTGCAACACGAGGTTGGCCGAGGCAAGGCCGGCAGCGGTAGGAGCAAAGCGGAGGTTGACGACTTGCGTGGCGCCGGGCGCAAGCACAATGCCATTCACATTATCGAGCAGCGTCCATGACGGCTGGGCAGGGTTGATGACGAGCGAGACGATGCGCTGCGGAACATTGAGGGGGTTGGTGACGGTGGCCTGCACGACCACTAACGAGCCGATCTCTACCGTGCCGGCATCGAGCGGATCGGGCGTCAGCGTGAGACGTCCGGATGTCTGCTCTGCTGACGCGCGCACCACATACGCACCGCCACACGTGCGTCCGAGGAAGCGAACGTCGGCCACGGTAAGTCCAACGGCAAGCTGCGATGGCGCGATGGTGAGTGTGACGGTTGTCGTGTCGCCTGCAGCAACAACGATCGATGAAGGCGTGACTGTAAATCCCTGCGGCAATGAAGCAACATCGACCTCAACGGCTTCATCCAACGTGCCGCTGTTCCAGAGTGCGATCTGGTATGTGATGTCGGGATCACACGCACCGACTGTGCCGGCACTAATGGTTGTGGTGTCGGCATGCCAATCTGATACACGGTAGGTAGCCGTAACAGGAATGGAGAATTTGTCGGTGTATGCCGGGAAGGTGATCTCCACTGCTGCAGTGCTATTGGAAGAGACGACGGGTTCGTACTCAACGATCACCATCTCGGTACCAAGCGGGGCGATGACAATGTTGGTGGTCGGTGATACGATCGTGATGGCACCATCACTTGCATTTGAGATCGTTGGGGCATTCATCGACACGGGCTGCATCAGCAATGATGTGACGTTGATGGTATCACGCTGCTTTTGCATCGTGCATTCTGCATTGAGAGTAACACTCTGCGGACCGACCTTCATGAAGTTGGAATACGTTGACAAGATGATGTCGGACGTACGTGTGCCACTGCATGCCCCCTGCGTGGTGACGACAAGTTGTGTTGGTAGACGTTCGATGATGTTCGATGTCCACTCAACATCGATGTTCATGAACACACCTTCGGTGAGCATAAAGGGGATGTTAGGAATGCCGAGTTTGATGGCATTGCCTGCGGGCAGGTGGTCGATGGCCGTGATAATGACCGTGTCGGTGCCGATGGAACCGATGGTGACTTGTCCGCGATACGTGCTGCCGACAGGGATGGAATCGATGAGTGGCGACGGCGTGATGGTGATGCCCGCTTCGTTGACGGTTGCGGTAAGGATCACGGCAACCAGACTATCACACGGCTGGATGTTGAGGAGGATCGTATCTGACACCGCTCCGAGAGCCGTTGGAGTCCAGCGAAAACGTTGTACACGCGTGTCATTAGGCGTCACCGACGTTGTACTGCCGGAGATACCGCTGATACTGGAACTTGAAGTTGATGCGCGATACGTGAGCGTTGACACACCGTCGTTCTTGATAGAGATCGACGAGTCGAGCACTACACCCGCACACACCTTGCCAAGATCGATCCGCAGCGGTGTGATCTTGAAGACCGGTGATGAGGAACGTGCCTGGAGTGCAACGCGCCATTTGTTGACGATGCCGCGTGTCTTGGAATAATCGTCGTTCTCGATCACCAGGTCGGCAACGTCATTGCCACTAGCCACGGTGTATTCGATCATCATCGTATCGGCTTCACCGGCTGGTAGCTGATAGTTCAACACGGCGCGTCGGCTTGTGTAGCCAATGAATCGGAACGGCAGCGTGCCCAGTCCTTCGAACGTGACACCAAGGATCTTCAGCGGCACGTTGCCCGTGTTGGAGAACGGAACGTACATGGTGTCAACCGACTGACATTGTGCATCGATCGCAAGGTCGTTGATGCAGTTGATGATCGGCGACTCACCGTACACACGCACCGTCACGAAGGTATCACGATCACAGGGGGCGAGTCGGAACCGGAACCGTTGCGTGCTCCATCCCGTATCGGCCGGCGTTGATTCGATGAACGTCTGCACCACTTGCGGTGCCGGCGGGATCACGACGGGCGTTGTAGCCGTCATGATGATCGTTGTATCGGCAAGTGTCGGCGTGATCGACGTGAGCACTTCGGCCGGTGATCCTGTGGAGCGCCAGTTCACAACGCGACGTCCGATCGAACCCGCACGCTGACGGAACTCAACGAGTGTATCTTCGGGATAGGCGGTAAACGTCCGACGTGATCCTTGCAGATCAACGACCAACACCGTATCCGGATCAGAGATCTCGATCACAAAGGAGGCATTGTGTGCTCCCGGTTGCAATGCACGGTATTCAATGATGACCGGGATCCGCGAACACGATGGCATGATAGGGGGCAGGATGTTCACCACACGGAACATGTATTCTTCCGGACCAACAAACTTCGACTGCCACGGTGACGCGTTGAAGTTGATGTTCTCTACCCACACAGTATCGAAGCGTGATGAGTCGGGACACGTTGACGAGAAGACCAACAACGAGTCCGAAGTTGTGCGCAATGGTGGAGCAAGATGGAACAGCCCCTTACCAACAACCCAACCCGTTGTGTCGTTGATAAAGGTGATGTCGTCCATGTGGGCGCCATTCAACCCGCAGTTCTTCTTCGTCCAATTCGTTCCGGCATTAGTTGTATGCCACACGTTGGCATCCCAACCGGCAGCCCATCCTTGTTGGGAAGAGAGAAGAAAGACACCAAAGATATCTTCGCCGATCTCGAACTGCGACCATGTTCCGCCATCGTCAACACTTGTGCGCACACCGCCGCCGGTGTAGCCGCCGGTGGCGCAGTTGGACTGGGCACAGGCGACCATGAAGGTGTTGCCGGAGCGTGCCATCTCTTCGTGCCACGGTGAGTTTGCACCTGTATACGATTCAACACCCCACGTGAGACCATCATCGGTCGATCTCCACAACGTCCCGTTGCCGATCGCATACACTTCGTTCGCCGCCATGTCTGATTGCCACAGCGGGTCGGAGAGATTCGACCGTTTGATGTTCGTGTCAAGGTATTCACTGAACGTGCTGCCACCATCGGTGGTTCGGAGAAAGCGATTGTAGCCACAGCCCCCTCCCGTCACCCATCCTTCGGTAGCAGAACGGAACCACGCTCCCCATACACCGATAGCCGGACTTGGTAGGGTGAGCTGCGTCCAGGTGATGCCATTGTCGTTGGACTTCCACACACCACACGGACCCGATGTATAGCCGACGCCGTTTGCGAAGAACTGAATGTACTCAAGGTGGCATCGTGTGCCCGGCGTGCCAATGCGTGTGCCCGTCCACGTTGCACCGCCGTTCGTGGTGCGCACCACATATCCCGAGTCGTTGTCACACGCCCAGCCCATCTGCGGATCCGACGGCAAAAAGTACACGTCGAGATAATACCCTTTATCGTAGGGGGCAGGCAGTGCCGCTTGTTTCCATCGTTGCGCCATCAGGGCAACGGGAAGCAGCAGCAGCAGTATCGCGATGATGGGGGTGCGGCGCATGGACCGCATAACATAACACAGTTTGGACTACTGTGTTACCGGAAAATCGACCTATTTGGCGAAGGTGTCTTCGCGGGCGGGCGAGGTGCTCACCCAGGTGATCCGGCAGTCGAGCAGACTCTCGATCGTGGCCACATAGTCCTGGGCCGCCTTGGGCAGGGCGTCGAAGCTTCTGACGCCGTCCAGAGAGCATTTCCAGCCCGGCAACGTGATGTATTGGGGTTCGGCTTGCTCCAGCGTACGAGCGTCGGCCGGGAAATATTTAGCGGGCTTGCCGTCGACCAGATATTCCGTGCAGACCTTGATCTCGTCGAGCACGCCAAGGACGTCGAGTTTCGTCAGGGCGATCTCCGAGATGCCGTTGACCATGATGCTGTAGCGCAGTGCCGGAATGTCCAGCCAGCCGCAGCGGCGTGAGCGGCCGGTCGTGGCGCCAAACTCATGTCCTTCCTTGCGCAGCAGCTCGCCGAGGTCGTCGGTGAGTTCCGTCGGGAACGGCCCGTTGCCGACGCGGGTGCTGTAGGCCTTGACCACGCCCATCACGGAGGTGACGCTGGTTGGCGGGATGCCGAGGCCGGTGCAGGCGCCGCCGGAGGTCGGATTGGAGCTGGTGACGAACGGATACGTGCCGTGGTCGATGTCGAGCAGTGCTCCTTGCGCCCCTTCGGCAAGGATGGACTTGCCATCGCGGATGGCATTGTTCAGGAGCGACGTTGTTTCGGTGATGTAGGGATCGATGCGGACATCGAACGAGAGATATTCTTCGATGACGGCATCGATGTCGAGCGGTTCAGCACCGTAGATCTTTTGCAGCAGTTGGTCTTTCTCTGCCACGTTCTCGCGGAGCTTCTCGCGCAGTGCTGTTTTGTCGAGAAGATCAACAATGCGGATGCCGATGCGCAACGCTTTGTCGAAGTAGGCCGGCCCGATGCCACGTCCGGTGGTACCGATACTGCCTGCCCCCTTCTCACGAGCGGCGTCGAGCATTTTATGATAGGGCATGATCAGGTGGGCCTTGTGCGAGATATGCAGGCGGCCGTCGATGCTGATGCCCATGGCTTCGAGCATGTGGATCTCTTCCATCAGGGCTACGGGGTCGATGACCGTGCCGTTGCCGATCACGCAGTGCGTGTTGGGATGGAGGATACCGGAGGGGATGAGGTGGAGGACGACCTTGGTATCGCCGAAGACGATGGTGTGGCCGGCGTTGGCACCACCTTGATAGCGGGCAACGATGTCGACCTGCTCACTCAGAAGGTCGACGATCTTTCCTTTTCCTTCGTCGCCCCATTGGGCGCCGACGACGACACGTACGCTCATTGCGTCGATACAGCGTTAGCGACCGTATCCCGGATATCAAATACTTGTGTAAGCTGCGTCATGGACAGCAGCGAGGCCACCTTCTCGGGAACGTTGGCAAGGCGCAGGGCCGCGTTGTGTTTGCTGGCCGTCGACAATGTGGCGACCAGCATACCAAGTCCGGAAGAGTTCATCATGGTCACACCGCCGAGGTCGAGGACCAGAACGGTGGAGCCGGCAGCAACAGCATCACGCACAACGGTCGACAATGCAACGGCATCGGCGCCACCGAGCACTTGCTCGGGGAAGCTGATCACGGTCACACCGGTGTTGGGCGATGATGTGTTGAAGGCGTTCATGCGTGGACAGTACCTACGGTCTTGTGCTTAACACGATCTGTGTACCAGATCACGAAGGATGAGGCGATGTAGATCGAGGAGTAGGTACCGATGACGATGCCGATAAACATCGTGAAGGCGAAACCTTCAAGTACGTCGCCGCCGAAGAAGACGAGGACGAGGAGGGCGCCAAGCACGGAGACACCTGTGATCAACGTACGGCTGAGCGTTTCGTTGATCGAGAGATTGATCACGTCGGCAAGGCCCATGCCTTTATGCTTTTCGCGGTTCTCACGAATACGGTCGAACACCACCACCTTGTCGTTGATGGAGTAGCCAAGGATCGTCAGGTAGGCCGCCATGGCATTGATGCTGATCTCAAGATTGAGAAGACCTGTCTTGTTGAAGAGCACCGCAACCACAAAGGCAAGTGTGACGTCGAACAACAAGGCCACGATCGAGCCGAGGCCGAAGACGAATTCGAAGCGGAAGGCGATGTAGAGCAACATCGCGGCAAAGGCCACCACAAGAGCGATCAACGAATCCGTTGCCAGCTCTGAGGAGATCTTCTTTTCAACGTTGTCGGCACCGAGCAATTCGACGGTGTCGTTGGTGAAGGTGTTCTGCAGCGATGTTACGATCTGCTGCGACACTTCTGTTGCCTTGCCTGTAGCACCAACGCGGACCAGGTATTCACCATCAGAGCCGAAGCTCTTGAGTTCAGCACCGGCATACCCTGCTTTTGCCAGGGCATTACGCACTTGGTCGGTGGTAGCAGAATTGTTCTGGAACTTCACGGTGACCTGGGTACCACCGGTGAAGTCGATACCGAAGGCCGGTCCGCCGGTCACAAAGATCGCGGCGATGCCGATCACCAGAACGATCATGGTGGCCATGAAATACGTATTCCGTTTTGAAACGAAATCGATATTGGTTTTTCTGATCAGGTCCATGTTACTTCCTTTGTCCGAGGTTGATGGTGGTAGCACCGCTCGAGATCAAGATCTCGAACATGGCACGCGTGACAACCACGGCCGTGAACAACGTCATGAGAACGCCGATGATGAGCGTTACTGCGAAGCCCTTGACCGGACCGGTGCCGAGGAAGATCAGCACAAGGCCGGAGAGCATGTTCGTTACGTTGGAGTCAAGAATGGCGCTCCATGCCTTAGCATACCCTTGCTCAACAGCTTGCTTGAGGGGGCGACCGGCTGCCAACTCTTCACGAATACGTTCGAAGATGAGGATGTTGGCGTCGACCGCCATGGCCGTTGCCAAGATGATACCGGCGATACCCGGCAACGTCAGCGTGCCGCCGAAGCCGGCAAGACCGGCAACAACGAGGACAACGTTCATCAACAATGCCACATCGGCCAGTGCGCCACCCATCATGTAGTAGACCAACATGAAGAGGACGACGAGGGCGAACGAGACGAGTGAGCTCGTGAGGCCGCGACGGATGGAGTCTTCACCAAGTGACGGACCAACAACGCGCTCTTCGATGATCTTCACCGGTGCCTTCAGTGCGCCGGCCTTCAAGACCACGGCAAGCAGGTTCGCTTCTTCAGCGTTGGCCATGCCGGTGATCTGGGAGGAACCGTTCGGGATCTTATTGATGACGTTCGGAGCGGAGTAGACACGACCGTCGAGCACGATGGCGATACGCTTGCCAACATTTGCACCCGTGATCTGTGCCCAGCGCTCAGCGCCACCGGAGTTCATTTCCATCATGACGACGGGTTGATTCGACGCCGGATCGAAGCTCGGGAAGGCCTCTGTGATCACGTCGCCCGTCAGTTCTGCTTCTGCTGCTACACCAAAGATGTCGTAGAAACCATCGCCCTGACCTTGTGCATTCACACCTTCGGGCTTGGCACCCACAAGGATCTGCAGGTCGACCGGCATGATCTTCTTCACATCCGAACGCTCAAGGATCGACAGAAGCTTCGGCAGCTGCTTAGCACCCACCACAAAGCGGTAGACGCCGGCATCCGGGAAGTCCTTCGCCGTCTTCAACACAAAGTCGAACGGCTGCATTGCTGACTTGTCGTTCTGGGCATACATGCCCTGGATCATATGCGTGAACGGATAATCCTTCTTGATCCGCTTCACCTGCTCTTCTTCCGGCAGATTCGCATACGGATTCGTAGTATCCTTCTTGGCCGTATCTGCCTTCGCCGTCGCAGTATCAGTTGTCGCAGTGTCAGCTGTCGCTGTCTTCGCTGTAGCAGTGTCAGCTGTAGCTGTCTTCGCTGTAGCAGTGTCAGCTGTAGCAGTATCAGCTGTCGCCGTTGCTGGCGTACCCTTCAACAACGCATCGATCGCATAGAACGACTGGATCATGTTCTGACCCATCAGCACGCGCTTGAACTCGAGACGGGCCGTCGTCTGCAAGAGCGAGCGGATCTCCTTCTCGTCCTTCACGTCAGGAAGTTCGAGCAGGATACGGCGTACGCCTTGCTTCTGGATGTTCGCTTCGGAGACATCGTACTTGTTGATCCGCTGCTTGATGACTTCAAGTGCCTGATCGACGGCTTCGTCGACGTCCTTGCGAAGCTTGGCTTCGATGGCTTCTTCCGTCGGGTCGACCTGGTTGGTCACCGTGAAGTACTGCAGGAGCGACTTGCCGGAGGCCTTGAAGTTCTTCAAGAACGACTCCAGCACGTCAAGGTCCGTGTTATCGGTCTCCTTGCGCGTCTTCTCGATGATCGACGTGAAGTCGTCGTCAACGCTGGTAGCGTCGGCCGACTCTTCGATCAGCTTCAGCACGTCCACCTCAAGGGTGACGTACATACCGCCGCGAAGGTCGAGACCAAGCTTGATGCGTCCCTGCTTGGCACTTTGATATGCCTCGCCGTTCGCACGATCCCATTCCTCCAATAAGGCGGAATCGGACGCAACGCCCATGCGCTCCTGATCGAGTTGATAAAAACGATACGTCGGCCACATCAAATAAGCGGCTGCGATGATCGGAGCGATGATCATCAACCAACGACTAAGATTCTTCTGCTTCAAGGATTCCTCCCTGGGTCAAAACTGTTCAATCCCATGCCACAACCCCGAGGGGCTGGCACAAGAAGGGCGAATATACGGCAAATGCTCCATTGTAGATTTGTGAATATGATCGACTTCCGGAAGTATCCCATCCCACGGGTCCGCCACCACGTCAACCCACAAGTCTACCTGCCCGTCAGCCAGTTTCAGGGTGACGTACGCTGGTATCCGCCCACGATCGACGTCGCCCCGTGGAACACGTGGTTCGCCAATGGCTTACCGGCCAACATCCTCGACATCGGCTCGGGCCGAGGCGGCTTCCTGATCGACCATGCCCTGGCCCATCCCCAGATGAACATCTTGGGCCTTGAGGTCCGCGGCATCCTCGTTGACTGGACCAACGGCGTGATCGACGGCGAGCAGATCCCTAATGCCCGCGCTGTCTGGTACACCGTCGCCAACGGCCTTCGGTGGATCGCCGACGGCTCCATCGACTATGCCACGTACCTGTTCCCCGACCCATGGCCGAAACGACGTCACCGTAAGCGCCGCGCCTTTGTGCCGGGCTTCCTCGACGAATTGCACCGCATCCTCAAGCCCGGCGGACGCCTCTACCTGGCCACGGACCGGCCCGACGTGGACGAATATCAACGCGAAGTGATCGCTGACCACGGCGTCTTCAAGGTCCACGACCTCACGCCCGACGAATGGCCCTTCCCATTCACTACCGACCAGCAGCGGTTCTGCCACCGCAAGAACATCCCCTACACCTTGGCCTTCGCCGCCCGCCCATGATCGGCCCCGGCTCGTCCACGCTCTTGCCCGAAGTGGTCCTCCTCGGCTACCGCAACGGCTACTTCCCCATGGCCGAACCCGACCTGGGCAAGATCCTCTGGCACCGCCCCGAGATCCGCGCCATCATCCCACTCGACCGCGTCCACGTCCCCCGCTCCCTCCGCAAGGTCATCGACCGCGGCACGTTCACCGTCACCGTCAACACGGCCTTCGAAGACGTCATCACTGCCTGCGCCGACCGCGACGACACGTGGATCTCCGACGAGATCATCGAAACCTACACGCAGCTCCACCACATGGGCCACGCTCACAGCTTCGAATCCTGGTTCGAAGGCACGTTGGTAGGGGGCTTGTACGGCGTGTCTATCGGCGGCGCTTTCTTCGGTGAGTCCATGTTCTCCCGAAAAAGCAATGCCTCAAAGGTCGCCTTTGTGCATCTTGTATCTCATCTCCGCCAACGTCAATTTCAATTGCTCGACACCCAATACATCAATGACTTCACAGAGTCGCTCGGCGCCATCGAGATCCCGGATGCTCTGTACCAACGGATCCTTGCAAATGCGCTCAATACTTCGGACTTCGTGTAGGGCTGCGCGTAGGACTTCGTGGAGGTCTTCGTGGGGGTCTTCGTGGGGGTCTGCGTGGGGGTCTTCGTGGAGGTCTTCGTGGGGGTCTGCGTGGGGGTCTGCGTGGAGGTCTGCGTGGG
>CAYXQJ010000011.1:0-88837 GCA_964467455.1 uncultured Hyphomicrobiales bacterium
AGGCGGTCGCCTTCGCGGATCTTGTCGTAGTCGGCCGGGTTGACGAACGTCAGAGGCAGCATGCCTTGCTTCTTGAGGTTGGTCTCGTGGATCCGCGCAAAGCTCTTCACGATGATGGCCTTACCACCCAAGAAGCGCGGTTCCATGGCCGCGTGCTCACGCGAGCTGCCTTCGCCGTAGTTCTCGTCGCCGACCACGACCCAATGCTCGCCCCTTGCCTTATAGTCGCGGGCGACCTTCGGTACTTCGTCGTACTCGCCGGTGAAGGTGTTCTTGATGCTGTTGGCCGTGTCGTTGACGTAGTTGATGGCACCGATGAACATGTTGTTGGAGATGTTGTCCAAGTGACCGCGGAATCGGAGCCACGGACCGGCCATGGAGATGTGGTCCGTTGTACACTTGCCCTTCACTTTGAGGAGAAGGGGCATGTTGAGGTACTCATCTTTCTTCGGTGCCGTGAAGGCCTCGAGCTTCTGCAGACGGTTGCTGGTCGTCTCGATGATCACGTTCACAGATGATCCGTCAGCAGCAGGAGCCACAAAGCCGTCATTGTCCGGTACAAAGCCACCATCCGGCAGTTCATGACCGACCGGTGCTTGCAGCATCACGCCGTCGATGGGCTCGGTGATGAAGTTGTGCGTGAGCTTTCCTGCAAGTACGAAGCCAGCAACGGTCTCCGGCGAAGCAACAAAGGCATGCGTTTCCTTGATGCCGTCGTTACGACCGGTGAAGTTGCGGTTGAAGGATGTGATGATGGAGTTCTTGTCGCCCGGCTGGACGTCGTGACGCTTCCACTGTCCGATGCACGGACCACATGCGTTGGCGAGCACTTGTCCGCCGATGGACTCCATCTTGGCCAAGATGCCGTCGCGCTCGATCGTAGCACGCACCTGTTCCGAACCCGGCGTGATCGTGAACTCTGCCTTGGCCTTTAAGCCGTTCTTGGAAGCATAGTCGGCGATCTCGGCAACACGACTCATGTCTTCGTACGAAGAGTTCGTGCACGAGCCGATGAGGCCAACACGCAGTTCTTCGGGCCAGTTGTTCTCTTTAACGGCTTTGACGAAGTCGCTGAGTTCCATGGCACGGTCCGGCGTGAACGGACCGTTGATGTGGGGCTCAAGCTTGTCGAGATCGATCTCGATCACTTGATCAAAGTAATTCGCCGGATTAGCGATCACGTCGTCATCGGCACGGAGGTGTTCCGCAACCGTGTTGGCCAGGTCGGCAACATCATTGCGGTCGGTCGCGCGCAGGTAGCGGGCCATCGACTCGTCATAGGGGAAGAGCGACGTTGTAGCGCCGATCTCCGCACCCATGTTGCAGATGGTGCCTTTGCCTGTTGCGGAGAACGATGCCGTTCCGTCGCCGAAGTATTCAACGATGGCGCCGGTGCCGCCCTTGACGGTCAAGATGCCGGCGACCTTCAAGATTACGTCTTTCGGACTCGTCCAGCCATTCATCTTGCCGGTGAGCTTCACGCCGATCAACTTCGGCATCTGCAGTTCCCATGGCATACCGGCCATCACGTCCACAGCATCAGCACCGCCAACACCAATGGCGATCATGCCCAAGCCGCCGGCATTCGGTGTGTGCGAGTCCGTACCGATCATCATGCCTCCCGGGAAGGCATAGTTCTCAAGCACCACTTGGTGGATGATGCCGGCACCCGGCTTCCAAAAGCCGATGCCGTATTTCTTGGAGACCGAACCCAGGAAGTCGAAGACTTCCTTGTTCTCATCCAACGATTTGGTAAGGTCTTGCACTGCGCCATGCTCTGCACGGATCAAGTGGTCGCAATGCACCGTGCTCGGTACAGCCACCTGCGGAATACCGGCCGACATGAATTGCAACAAGGCCATCTGTGCCGTTGCATCCTGCATCGCTACGCGGTCCGGACGGAAATCCACATAGGCCTTGCCGCGACCATACGGTGCCGACGGCATCACGTCCATGTGGCTATACAAGATCTTCTCTGCAAGTGTCAGGGGGCGACCCACGACCTTGCGAGCCGATTCGATCTTTGACGGAAGGTTCTCATAGACCTTCTTGATCATATCGATGTTTTGTGTCATGATGGTTGGTGGTTGATGGTTGTTTGTTTTGCGTCCTTCGTCCGTCGTCCATTTACTCGCTACTCGCTACTTGCTACTCGCTACTCGCTACTCGCTGCTAACTCAACTCCCTCTAACCCGGCAAGGTCCATATCATGCGTGATCAGCGTTGCACCGTGCAACTGTGCCGTAGCATAGACCACGGCATCGGCGGTAGAGAGCTTCAAATTAACCGCAAGTTGGGCTGCATTGATCGCCACGGCCTCAGAAAGAGGGATCACGGTTTGTTGCTGCATTACCGCAAGGGCCTGGAGAACGTCTTGGTCATTGAAGTTCTTCAGAAGTGTGCGGACCACTTCAAAGAGGCACAGACTCGGCACGATCACCGTTGAGGTGCCAACATGGTGGGAATATGATGCGGCAGTGGTCGATCCGAGGAAGAACTCGATCCAGCACGATGTGTCTAAGATCACCACGGGCTTAGACATGGTCTTTCTCCCGTGTGCCGGTTTCGGCGTCGTCTGTGTTCTGCCGGCCCCTTAAAAACCCAAACGCTTGTTCGGGTTCAATGACGGGGACGATGGCGATGGCGCCTTGCCATTCAATGAAGGTGACCTTCTGGCCCGGCTTGATGTCCATTCGCTCCCGGATCTCTTGCGGGATCACGATCTGGAATTTGGGGCTGACTGTTACGGTCGTACTCATATTGTATCGAAGGCAAGTGCGTAATACGCAACGGCTATCGATACAAATATCGTAAAATTTACAGGATGTACAAGTCGTTCAGCCCGATCACGCAGCGCGTTGTTGGCTTTTAGAATGGTTGCGGAAGATGGCTGTGAAGACCATCTCTTTGAATCCGGTGAGGGGGCTGGCAGAACGGGCACTTTTCATTCGCAACAGTGCACCCTCAACGGCATTTAGTAGGAAGTCACCGGTGACTTCGGCGTCGAGCGTAGGGTCGATGTCGCCATCGGCCTGGGCCTCTCGAACAATGTTGACGAAGTACAAACGCGCAGTGCGGAAGATGGCGTCGACCCGCTTTGCGAAGATCTCGCTAACGTCACCCATCTCCTGACTGAAGTTGCCGGCCAGGCAGCCCTTAGTATAGTGCCATTCGTTGGAGCAGGCCTCGATCATGTGGTCGACGAGTTTCTCAAACCGCATTCGGGCGGGAAGACCGTTCTGTCCAAGATAGGTCTCAAGCACGTTCTGCCAGATCACGCCATAGCGGTCGAGAACGGCTAGACCGAAGTCTTCCTTGCTCTTGTAGTGGTTGTAGAACGATCCTTTGGGCATGCCGGCCGCGTCGACCAGGTCCTTGATGCTCACATCATTGTACCCGCGCAGGTACATCAGCTCTAACCCCTTGTCGATCAGCGTTTCCGGTCCGACCTTCTTTTTTCTGCCTTCATGCGTGCCACCGTGTAAGATCACTGGCAAGTGGTTGTGTGATGCACATCAATCACTAGTAAAAACTACGTATGTATTCGTTCTTGATATCAGAACGAACTGCATATTACGTACGTATTACTACGGATGCAAATTAAAACCAAATGGTCGTACTAACCAGCTAGATTTTGGGGAGGGAGACGGTAAAGAGCGAGCCGCCGGAGGAGGGGGAGGTTAGTTCGATGGCGCCGTGGAGGGCGTCGACGTATTGTTTGACGATGCTCAGTCCAAGTCCCGTAGTGAGTTCGCCGGCAGTGGGTTTGGCGCTGTGGGTGGCGAACTTGGTGTAAAGTGACGCACGGTCTTCGGCGGTAAAGCCGGGGCCTTGGTCGGCGACGGTGAGGCGGACGCCGCCGTCGGCGGGTTCGACGGTTACAGTGACCGTAGCGCCGGCAGGGGAGAATTTGACGGCATTCGAGATCAGATGGTCAAGGATGGTCTGCATCCCGGTGGGATCCGTGTGAGCCATGCCAAAACTTTTGCGCTCAAGTTCGATGGTGATGTTCTTGGTGCGAGCGTGGCCTTGATGGTCCATGACGACGGTCTGGGCGACCATGCCGGGGTCAACGTGGGTGGCGAAGACCTTGATGCCTGACTTTTCGATCGCATTCAGCAACATCAAATTTTCCAGTACGGCTTGGATGCGCGTGGCAGCATTACGAATGGTGGTGAAGTGGGCTTCGGCATCATCACCTGACAACTTGTTGCGATGTTCAATGCCGTGGACTGCGGTGCGAAGAATGTCGCGCAGCGGATGCTGCAAGTCTTCACCGGCCAACGCCAACATCTCGGCCTTCTCTTTGTTCAATTGGGTGATCTGTTTGTTTTGCTCGATCACACTTCGGTTCGACGCTTCTAACTCGGCAGTGCGTTCAGCCACCGTGCGCTCAAGCTCTTCGTTGTAGCGAGCGAGGTGTTCCAATAACCGTTTGTTCTCACCACGCAGACGGAAGGTCTCCACGGCCGCGTCGATGACCATCTTCAACTCGGATTCTTCCCACGGCTTCGTGATGTAGCGATAGACCTCGCCTTTGTTGATGGCATCAATGATCGCTTCCATATCGGCGAAGCCGGTCAACACCATACGGATGGGCTCAGGATGTTCATCACGGATCTGTTCCAGAAACTGCACACCCGTTACGCCCGGCATACGCTGGTCCGTGATGATCACTTCGATCGGATGTTCACGCAAGACCGTAGCACCATCAGAAGCCGTGAGTGCCGTGTGCACCGTGTAGTTCCGACGGAAGGTGGCACGAAAGGCAGTGAGATTGTGCTCTTCGTCGTCTACGTAGAGGATGTGGGGGAGCTCGGTCATGGTTAGTGGTCTGTGGTTAGTGGTCTGTGGTTAGTGGTCTGTGGTTAGTGGTTGGTCGATGGGAAGGGTGATGGTGAACACCGCACCATGGTCGTTGGTGACGGTGATACGGCCGCCGTGGCGTTCAATGATACCATAGCTTATCGACAAGCCAAGGCCTGTTCCTTTGCCGACGTCCTTGGTCGTAAAGAACGGCTCGAAGATCCGACTACGTACATGGTCCGGAATACCGGGGCCGTTATCGGCGATCGTGATGCGAACATGCGTTGTGTCAACAAGGCCGACAGTGATCTTGATCACGGGATGGTCACGATGCTCGATCTCATCTAGGGCGTTCGTGAGTAGATTCAGGAAGACCTGGTTGATCTGCCCTGCCCGACACTCAACTTCGGGAATGGGTGCGAAATCGCGAATGATCTCCACCCGCCCCCTGATCCGTGAATTGAGGAGCGTAAGCGTACTTTCGATCCCGGCGACGATGTCGACGTTCTTGACGGCACCTTCATCGAGGCGTGAGAACACGCGCAGACTCTTGACGATCTCCGAGGTACGCCGAGCCCCCATCTCAATGCTGTCGAGCAACGATCGGATCTCTGTCCGCAATTCTTCGGCACCCGGACCTTGTCCGCCCAGGGCTTCATACTCTTGCAGGTCTCTTCGCAAGGGGCCGATGGAACTGGCAATGAACGTAACGGGATTGTTGATCTCGTGAGCGATGCCCGCAGTCAACTGTCCCAACGAAGCCATCTTTTCACTCTCCACCAACTGCGTCTGGGCTGCTTTCAACTCCACGTTGCGAAGATGTTCGATCTCGGCAAGCTTGTGGGCTTCTTCGATGCGACGTCGTGCCTCGAGCTGCGTGATCCGACGTTGCGCTGTTTCATCACGAATACGATCACGGAAATCAAACAGCTCCTTGGTATAGCGGAGGGCTCGTTCGTAATCGTTGTGATGCTCGTAATACTTCGCCAACTGTTCAAGGAGTAGGGGGCTGGTGGAGTTCCGCTCACGTTCGATCTGATATCCGCGAAGCAGGTGTTCTTCGGCCCGTCGTGGATCGTAGAGTGGACTCTCTTCAAGATCGAAAAAGGCACCGAGGTAGGCATTGGCTTGCGACTGACCTTGAGCACTGCCATTGGTGATGGCACGGTCCAGTGCTTCATCTAACATCCGGAGTGCTTCGGAGAACTGCTTCCGCAGAATGAAGATGTTGGCGGCGTTGGCGAGTGGCAGTGATGAGAGTCGATGTCGACTCTTCAACTGGCGAAACCGTCCGTCAGCACTGAGATAGGTCTTCAGTGCAAGATCATGTTGCCCACTCTTCTCATACAACACGCCGAGAACATTCTCGGCTCGGGCAGCTTCGGCAAGGTCGGATGCGGCAACAAACAGTTCGATGGCCTTCATGGCGTAGCGGACACCTTGCTCAATATCCATCCCTTGATCATGCATGATGGCGATGTTGAGATTGACCTCTGCCACATACCAGTCGTTGATCTCGAGTTGCTCGTAGAGATCAAGGGCCCGCAGGAGTTCGGTGAGGCCTTCCTTCGGACGTTGATCGGCCACGTAGGCGGCGCCGATCGCACTCAACGTGCGCGCCAGCTGCGAAAGCAAACCGTGATTCTCTGCCACCGCTCGTGCTTCTTCAAGCAGGGTGATCGCCGTCGTGAAGTTGTCGTGCATGCGCAGCAGCATGCCGGCAAGACGATAGACGAATGCCATAACGTACGGATCGTCAACATCGCGCACGGCGTTAAGCGCACGATCGATCATCGCGTCAGCGGCCTCACGTCCTTCGGTTCGGTCGCGTTCGCGTGCACGCAAGATCAGGGCGATCGGGACGTAGCGCTCCAGTCCTGCATCGGCCAGGTGCTCTGCCAAGACGTCGAATGCTGTCGGCGCTGCTTGATCGTTGCTAAAGTGGATCGACACATCATGCCACAGTTGTGCCTCGATCTCGAGTTCTCTCCAAGCATGTTCACGCGCGATCGATATCGCCAACGTTGCCGGACCCGTGGCCGAAGCCGCTGCCCCCATGTGGATGCGCGCAAAAGCGAGGTCGATCAACGCGCGACATTCGGCCCGACGGTCCTGCGAGGTCCGTGCGGCTTCTACGTCTGCTTGAAACTCCGGTTCCGTGATGCGGAACGGTGCGCTGAATAATCGATGATACGATTCGATCTCCATACCAACAACTTACGAAGCCCGTTCGGACAGTTCCAGCCATCGAAGGGTAGCAATGTCGATCTCTTCGGCGATCCGAGCGTGATCGTCAGCCCACTGCTGATGTTCTTGATATGATCCTTCACCGGATCCGAGTTGTTTCTCGACCGATGCAAGTTGGTGTTCCAACTCGGCGATCCTTCGTTCGAGATCTTCAAACTCTCGCTGTTCCTTATACGAAAGTTTCTTCGGTGCCTCGGTCTTGGTCTTGAGGGCAGTGCTCGCCCCCTTCGATTCAGAGGGCTTGTCGTCGGAAGCGCGTTCTTTACGCTCAAGATAGGCCGAGTAGTTGCCGGGATATTCCTTGATCACGCCGTTGCCTTCGAACGACCAGATCGTGTCGATGGTCTTGTCCAAGAAGGCACGGTCGTGCGAGACGATCACCAGCACGCCCTTGAAGTACTGCAGGTATTCTTCCAACGCCGTGAGCGTGACGATGTCGAAGTCGTTGGTGGGCTCGTCAAGAAAAAGAACGTTCGGATTGGCCATCAAGACGCGGAGGAGGGACAGGCGACGTCGTTCACCACCCGACAGCGTATGCACAAAGGCATGTTGTTGCTTCGAGCTGAAGCCGAAGCGCTCGCACAATTCACGGGCACTGATGTAGCGTTCGCGACCAATGCCGACGTCGATGTACTCTGCGATGTCGCGTACGTTCGCCACCACGGCCTCCTGCTCCTTGAGGTCCTTCACTTCCTGTGCGAAGAAACCCAAGGTGACCGTTTCGCCAATATCTACATAGCCGTTGGTAGGGGGCAGGTGGCCCGCCAAGACCGACAGCAGTGTGGATTTGCCGATACCGTTGGGACCAATGATGCCGATACGATGTCCGGGCGCAGCGCGCCACGTATGGTCTTTGACCAAGACGGTGCCGGTAGGCGAGGTGATGGTGATGTTGACGGCGTCGATGATCTTGCCGCCAAGGAGACGGTGGCCGAGTTCGATGTCGATGTCGCGCAGCTCTGCGCGATCAGATGGTCCGGTGAGTTCTTCCTTGAGCTTCTCTGCCCAGTCGATCCGACTCTTCTGTTTGGTGCGTCGGGCCTTGGCACCCTTCTGCAGCCATGCGAGCTCCGTACGCAGCTTGTTGCGCTGATGTGAGGCCGTGGCATCTTGAACATCAAGCATCGACTCTTTGCGTTCGAGGTAGCGTTCATAGCCCCCTTCGAACGAATACAGACGATGTTGGTCGAGTTCAACGATGCGGTTGCAGACGGCATCAAGGAAATAGCGGTCGTGCGTGACAAGCAGCAAGGCATTGGATGACGACGAGAGTTCATCTTGCAGCCACTGCACGGAGTCGGCATCCAGATGGTTTGTCGGCTCGTCAAGGATGAGCAGGTCGGGCTCCGACATCAAGGCGCGGGCGATCGCCACCCGTTTGCGTTGACCGCCGGACATGACGTGGACGTTGCGCTCTGCATCATGGATGCCGAGTTTGCCGAGGAAACGGCGCGCGCGGATCTCGATCTCCCAATCTTCGAGGTGGCCATGACGATGGTCGTAGGCCGACGTGACGGCGTGGAGTGCCGTGTCGTCGACATCGAACTGAGGGAGTTGGTCGAGGTATTCGAAGCGAGCTTCGCGGTTGCGCGCAACGATGCCTTCGTCGGGCTCGACGAGTCCGGCGATGATCTTTAGTAATGAGGACTTTCCGGCACCGTTCCGACCGATGATCCCCACCTTTTCTCCCGCCTGCATACCGAAGGCGATGGAGTCGAACAGGGTCTTTTCAAAGTAGATCTTCGAAAGGTCGGAAGCGGAGAACAGCGTCATGCTGCTTCGTGCAACTCTTCTGGCATGAGAGGAGGACCGTCTTCCGTCATCGGGAGATGCTGCACATCCAGAGCGTGGACCTTGCCTTGTTCTGCACGCTTGGCTTGCAAGCTGGCGGGAATGCGAACGACCTTCTTGACGAGACCGAGTGCTTCATACAAGCGGATGGTCAGGCCCGTGATGTCGAACTGCCACCAACGCATGCCGTGGAAGGCCGAAGCCGGGAAGGCATGGTGGTTGTTGTGCCAACCTTCGCCTAGGGCGAGGATGCCGATGATGGGATTGTTGCGGCTCTTATCGGTGGTGGTGAACATGCGAGCACCGAAGTAGTGGCACACGGAGTTCACAGACCAGGTAACGTGCGACGTCAGGAAGATGCGAACAAGGCCGCCCCAGATGAAGGCCGTCCAAGCGCCGGTCCAACCGCCGAAGGCATAGCCGATGCCGGCCGGAAGGAGAAGCGAGAACGCCGACCAGAAGAGGAAGGTCTTGGAGAACCAAGCGATCATCGGGTCCTTGAGGTACCGACCGCCCCACTTGTCGATGATCGTGCTCAGCTCAGAGCTGTTCATTTCGATCAGCCACTCGAAGTGTGCATACAAGAAGCCGCTCACCGTCGGGCTATGCGGGTCGCCCTCTTGATCGGAGTAGGCATGGTGTTTGGTGTGGACGGAAGCCCAGTGCACCACCGGACCTTGGAAGGCCATCGAGCCGAGGCCAAGGACAATGGCTTTGAGAACCGGATTTGGTTCGAAGGACTTGTGGACCACCAGTCGGTGATAGCCGAAGGTAACGCCGTATTCGGTCAAGACGGCGAGTGTGATCACGAGGGTGAGGTCAACAGTCGAGATGCCGGTTGTAAATAAGAGGTAGCCAGCATAAATAACGGCGAGGAGCGGGAGTGCGACCAGGCCGATGATCGGAAGCTTAGACACAGAGCACTTTCAGAATTACGAATTCACAAAGTTACGGCTCGGAACGATACCACGCATTCTCCTGGCGGAAACTGTCGCCCAGGACGTGGAGGATCTTGAACATGCCCTTGGTGCGGTCCTCATAGCGCATCCGGTCGGCGTCGCCCTCGCCGACGAACATCTCCCGCATCAGCATATCGTAGGGCTTGTTGCTGGTCACAAAGACGCGTCCGCCACGGTCGTGGATGTTGAGGATAACCTGCTTGAAGAGGCGCGAAGCGATCCCATAGCCGGAATTCATATCGTCGATGATCCAGACCTGGCCGGCATCCAAATTCAGCCGCGTGTCAAAGGAATAGGTGTCGGCGACCATAAAAATGGGGTCGAGGCCAACCTTCATGAACTGTTTGGCCATGCCGACGGAGATGTGGCTCTTCCCAATGCCCGCTTCGCCCCACATATAGAGGCCGGCTCCTCGGCTGTCGTCCTTCAGTGCGGCCAAGCGACGCGCGAAGTCTAACATTTCGATCTGCGACTCCGTCCGGGGGACGTATGTCTCCAGATGGGAGCAGAGATTTTCGAGGGGAAGCTGGGGGTTGCGCTCAAAGAACTCCAGGTCGAGTTCGAGCTGTTGGCATTCGTCCGGAGTGAGAGCATCCGTATGAAAGCTTGCCGAATCACCCACAGCTCCGGTTTCGATCCGGAGCTGCGGATAATGGCTGATCAATCTTGCAGTAACGGCTGGTGTCAGCCGTGCTTGCGTAAAGTGACTCCTCACGCTCATAACCTACGAACTTGAGGGTCAAAGTCCAACGTCTTACTTGACGATCTCGAGAAGTTCGACTTCGAAGACGAGCACTTCGTTCGGGCCGATCGTCGGCGGCATGCCTTGCTGACCGTAGCCCAGTGCCGGCGGGATGTAGAGCATGTACTTCGAACCCACCGTCATCAACTGAAGGCCTTCCGTCCAACCCGGGATCACTTGATTCAAACCGAAGGTTGCCGGCTCACCACGATCTACGGAGCTGTCGAACTTCGTGCCGTCGATCAGCTTGCCGGTGTAGTGCACCTTGACTTGTGATGCTGCGACCGGCTTTGCGCCCTTGCCTTCTTTGATGACCTTGTACTGCAGGCCTGACGGAGTGGTCATCACGCCGGCTTGCGTCTTATTCTTGTTGAGGAAGTCTTCGCCCTTCTTGCCGGCTTCTTCACCCTTCTTCATCATCTCTTCTTGCTGCTTGCGCATCATGTCCTCTTGGAAGGACATCAGAACTGCTTGCATCTGCTCTTCCGTCAGCAGACCGGTCTCACCGTTGAGCATCGTCTTGATACCGGCGGCGATCTTGTCGGCGTCGACATCAAGGTTCTGCTTCTTCATGTTCGTGCCAATGCTCATGCCGATGGCATATGACACGGAGTCCTTCTTCGATTCAAGCTTCACGTTCGCTCCCGATTGTGCATTGCATGCAATGGTGAACACTGCGACCAATGCCATGGTCATCATGACCTTCATAAAAAACCTCTTGATTTGGTATAGACATCCAATTTACGGAATCCAGAGATGTTTTGAGAGGTCGACCGCATCGCCAATAAAACTGACCCCCTCTGCCTCCAGCCGCTCGCGCATCACGAAGGGCGTCTCGAAATGTTGTTTCCCGGAGAGTTCTCCCAGCCGGTTGACCACCCGATGGCAGGGAATATCGGTCCGGTCACTCAAAGCAACGGCATTTAATGCCCACCCTACAAGGCGCGACGAAGATCGTGCACCCAGCGCTGCAGCGATATGTCCGTAGGTTGTAACCATTCCCACAGGGATGGTTTTTACAACGCTGTATACCCGTTCGTAGAAATCAGAACTCATTTTACTAGTTACGAAAAAGAAACCGACCTTCCCATGCAGAGGCGCGTTGAGCTCTCGCTCAGTCCATCGCAAGCAGCTGACCCGGTCACCGTCAAGCTCGCTGCCGCAAAGAGTGCCGGTGTTCACGTAGACTCGATCCGTTCCCTGCGACTGGTGCGGCGCTCTATCGATGCTCGAGGCAGACACCCCGTTGTCCGTTTGGCTGCCGATATCTTTGTCGGCGAAGATCCACTCGCCACTCGCCCCCTGATCAAAGACCTGAAAATGGCCCGACCCGATCAGCGCGTGGTGATCGTGGGCGCCGGACCCGCCGGCTATTTTGCGGCCCTGGAGCTCCTGCAATTCGGCATCACTCCGGTCATTCTGGATCGCGGCAAGGACGTCCGGGAACGCCGTCGCGACCTACGAGCCATCCAGCAGGACGGTGTGGTCGACCCGAACTCGAACTATTGTTTTGGTGAAGGGGGCGCGGGGACCTATTCCGACGGGAAGCTCTATACGCGTTCGCACAAACGAGGGGATATCGATAAGATCCTCCATCTGCTGGTGGAACATGGCGCCAATCCGGACATCTTGATCGACTCTCATCCCCACATCGGGTCCAACAAACTTTGGTCGGTGGTTCAGGCGATCCGCGAAACGATCCTCCGCCACGGCGGCGAGGTTCACTTCAACAGCAAGGTCGTAGACTTTGTGATCGACCATAAGCCGGTCTCCAAGATCACCGGCGTAGTGCTTGAGGACGGCACGTTGGTAGAAGGCCAGGCAGTGGTCTTGGCCACCGGACACAGCGCTCGTGACATCTTCCAGCTATGCGTCAACCACGGTGTGGCGATCGAGGCAAAACCGTTCGCCATGGGTGTTCGTGTTGAACATCCGCAGGCGATGATCGACGAGATCCGCTATCGTCAACGTCCTCGTGAAAAGCACCTACCGGCTGCTTCCTACTCCGTGGTCTGCCAGGTGGATGGACGCGGAGTGTTTTCGTTCTGCATGTGTCCGGGTGGACTGATCGTGCCGGCCGCAACATCGCCGGGCGAGATCGTGGTCAACGGCATGAGCATGAGCCGCCGCGACTCACCGTTTGCGAACTCGGGCGTGGTGGTTGCCGTTGAACCCGAAGATTGGGCTCACCTCGAAGGTGAACACGGACCCTTGGCCGGTGTTGAACTGCAGGCGCAACTCGAAAAGGCAGCATTTGCTTCGAACACCGACGGTTCACAACGTGCCCCGGCACAACGTTTGGGAGATTACCTCACGGGTTCGGTCTCTTCGACCATTCCGGCTACGTCATACATCCCCGGCCATGTGAGTGTGGACATGCGGACGATCCTGCCTCCGGCGATCGACCGCCGCCTCCGAAGCGCCCTCGTCGAGTTCAACAAACCCGTACCGGGATACGTCTCAAATGATGCCGTCATCGTTGGTGTAGAATCTCGGACATCGTCACCGGTACGCATCCCGCGCGATCCAAAGACGTTGGCCCACGTTTCCGTTGAACGGCTCTATCCGTGCGGTGAAGGTGCGGGTTATGCCGGCGGTATCATGAGTGCTGCGCTCGACGGTCAGAATGTCGCGCGCGCCATTGCCGAGACGATCTTCTCCGCAACACTGCGTCCGGATACGGCTGCGCCGTTCATATAACCGCGGAACTCGTCATTGCAGTGTTCGCCGGCAAAGTACAGGGTGTTGTTGACGGCACTCCGCTGCGCCACACCATAGAACTCCGTCCATTGCCCGGCACCGAAGCTCGAATAACTCGAGCGAGTATATCGTGCTCCCGGCCAGTGCATACGCTCCGTACGCCCCACAACCTCACTGGCCGATTCCGGCCACACGGTCGCGAGGTGTTCCCGCATCAAGTTGGCAGCATCGGCATTCGACATCCGGCCCAGGACGCGGCACATGCTGCCTCCCGAATAGAACGTGATGCCCGCCCCCTCCACACCTTGAAGGGCCGTATTGTCCCATGCCAGCTGGATCGGCAGGTCCGTGAAGATCACACCATTGGCGCCACGGTCATGCCAGAACGGACGTTCGTAGCCGACGACGATCTTGGCATTGTTGCCATAGTGCAGTTCTTTGATCATCCGCTCTTGTAAGGGGGCGAGTGGTACGTCCACGTCGATCGTGCGCAACACGCTGAAGGGCACGGCGAGGACGACGACATCGGCCGGCACGTCGATGGATGCATTATCCTTGCGGAAGGAAAGCATGTAGCGCGATCCGGTGCGCGTGATGCGCTCCAAGGCATGCGAGGTATGGATGTGTGCGCCGAGATCGGCTGCGAGATGATTCGTGATGAGTTGGTTGCCGCCGCGAACCTTGTAGCGTTCGTCGCTTTCACCAAAGAGGTGAATGCTGCCATCGCTGATATCGGTGCCGATGGTGGTGAGAAAGTTGAGTGCCGATTGTTCGCCGAGTTCCAGACCATTTTCGGTGATGAAGGCGATCTCGAGAAAAGAACGCATCCAACCTGAGAGTCCGAGTTGGGCAAAGTAGGCGTCGATCGAGATCGCATCGATAGCACGTGCCGGTCCTTCGCTGAGATTGACGAATGACGTGGGCAGACTCGTGGCGTCACGTTGAATGTCCCGCAGGATCGGTGCCAGCTCGCGAACAACGTCGGCTTCGGTGTACATGCGCCCATCAAAGTAGAACGTCTCTGCCCGTGATCGATACGGTTCTGTTTCAAGATCGATCAGCTCAAGACCATACTCCTTGATCAGCGCATGCATGTCGGCGTGATTGGAGTCGATGAACTCGCCGCCAAGTTCGGTCACGGCACCGTTGACCAGAAGGTCCTTGGCCGAGAACATGCGTCCGCCCGTGCGGGTGAGGGCTTCGTAGACCGAGACGCTGATGCCGGCCCGCATGAGGTTGCGGGCGGCGACGAGGCCGGCAATGCCGGCGCCGACGACAACGACCTTGGTGTCGCTACCCTGGACGATCTCATCGGGACGTTTACAGGCAGTGATGACAGATGGTATCATCGCGGCTGCGCCGGCAAGGGCCGTATTGCGTAGAAAGGTGCGTCGGTCAGCATCGACGGCTGAGGCCGTGCGCACGGCACGACGCAACATCGCCATGAGAGGAGTTCGCGACATGAGCGCTATTTACGAAGGATCTTGAAGACGGTCCGACGATTCTGCGCCCGACCCTCCTCTGTATCGTTCGATGCCACCGGCAGGGAGAACCCAAATCCTTTGGTGCGAAGACGTGCTCCTTCGATGCCTTTGGCCACAAGCGCATCACGCACGGCATTGGCGCGGGCTTCGGACAGACGTTGGTTGAACTCCTCACCACCGACGTTGTCGGTGTGGCCTTGCACTTCAAGGATCACACGTTCATAGCGCTCAAGAGCATCGGCGAGTTCGTCGATGATGAAGAAGGATGACGTGTCGATCACACTGCTGTTAAAGGCGAACAGGATCGGTCGTGAGAATTCATTGGTCGGGGAGAGTGGCTGTAGCGGCGTCTTATCATACTGAGCACGAGCGATCATCGTATCGCGCCCAGGGACGCTGACGGTCACATCAACCGTGTGCAGGCCTTGATAGTCCGGCGGCACATAGGTCACGAGATAATAGTTCTGGAGTGACCGATAGATGTCGAGAAAGATGGAGATGAGGTCCTTTTTCGTGTACGCACGGTAATATTTGCCACCCGTGTACAGAGACAACGCTTGCAGTTCTTCATCGTCGGCATAGGCAAAGCCAACACAATAGATGCTGATGTTGTGCTTCGTGGCGTATTCGTAGATCTCCGATCCCCTCGTCATCGATGCGTTCTCTTCACCGTCGGCAAAGACCACGCAGACCTTCGGTTGTTCGATCGGCACATCCTTGAGTGTTTCGAGTGCTGATCGAATGCCGTCATAGGCCGAAGAGAACAATCCTTGCGACGTCTTCTTATACTCGCGGAATTCAGCGAGCATCATCGTCGTGTCATCAGAAAGTGGGAAGACCGTGGTGATCTTCTTGTGAAAACCGGTGAGTGAGATCTTGTCGCACTTCCGCTTCATGCCGATGAACATTTCTGTGCCAAGATCAAGAACGTCTTTGACGCCTTTCATCGATCCTGACTGATCAACTGCCAGCGCGATCGAGGTTGGAACGGAATCTTGTTCGCCGAACTCTCTCACGGTAAAGGGTGAGACGTCGATGATCTTCTTCTTCCGACGTCGTGGATCGCCGAGTTGTTCTTTGAGCTGTGTGAAGTAGTTCGGCGCATCGGGCTTCTTGTATGGATCGGCCATGTGCGTTACCACAAAACCGTTGGTGTCCAATACGCGCACGAACAAACGGATAGAATCCGGATAGGAATAGTGCTCCACCTTCCACACATCGGTCTTGAGTGCGTTGATGTCAACACTGTCGATGTGTTTGGCCTCTGTGAATCGACGCTCGATCTGGCGTTCGCCGTCTTCGCGCGTGTCGATCACTTGGCCTAGGGTGTGCGACGACTTACAGCCCCCTACCACAAAGAGCGAGACAACGATGCTGAATGCGAGAAACGTCTTGATCATGCGGTCTTGAGACCGATCACCATGCCGTCGCCGAGAGGGACAAGCGTGGATTGCAGGCCCGGATGTGAACTCATGACGTCGTTGAACGCACGCAGTGCCGATACATTGTCCGGTTCGAAGTCCGGACGTCCTTCATGCACATGTCCCCATGCCAGAGCATTGTCGCCGATGATCAGGCCGCCCGTGCGCACATACGGAAAGAGGATGTCGAGGTAGCGACGGTAGTTCTGCTTGTCGGCGTCGATGAAGACGGCGTCGATGAACGGCAGTCCGTCAACGGCTTGTTCGGCGATCAGACCCGGCAAGGTCGTCAAGGCCGGCCCTTCAACAACGGTGATCACGTTATCCAATCCGGCTTGGTGGACCTTTCGCCGAATGAAGTCGCAGTGTTTGGCATTCACTTCACACGCAAAGAACCTTCCGTCAGGGGGCAGAGCACGCGCCATGGCAATGGCCGAATATCCGGCCAAGCTCCCAACCTCGACGATCGTCCGCACGCGGGACGCCTTGAGCAAGACTTGCAAGAAGGCCGTTTGCTCGGGAGCGATGCTGATCGGCGGGATACCTTCGGCTTCCGCTTCGGTGTTGAGTTGACGCAGAAAGTCGTCTTCGGCACTGAAGTAGCGGACCAGATAATCGTTCAAATCCGGCGTGAGAAACGTCGAATGAGTGGACATATCACTTATGCCCCAAGCCAATGTTGACGTTCACACCGTTCTTGCGGGCATCTTTGACGAAGTGACGGACAGAAGCAACGAGGGTGTCGATGCGCCCTTTGAACGTGCTGTCGTATAACATGGCATTGACCAAACCATCGTTGGTCTTGATGTCCATCACAACGCCGTTGATGTTGGTTACCAACGTGTCAACGTTGACGATGGCACGATCGGTCTTGGCGATCGTGACTTCGAGATCGTTCAGCATCTTGTCGAGCTTGTCCATCGTCGATGTCAACTTCGGTTCGTTGGTCTTGACGATCCGTTTGATGTCGGCCACCACGATGCGCATATCTTCGATCGAATTCGTCAGGTTGTTGCGATTCGTCTGCATCCACTCGCGGGCATCCTTGATCAGGATGGCGCCGTCGGCGGTCATCATCTTGATGTTCTGCGTTACCGTGCCGTCAGCAAGAAGTTCGGTCGCAGCTGCGCTGATCGTATCGAGCCGACGCAGCAGATTCACAAGGTCGCCGCTTACGTCGCCGACGAGCGACACGAGTCCGCCAATGTCGGCGGCTGTGCGTCCTTTCATCTCGGATTCGGCGTTCCAGGTTCCGGGTGCAGACCCGGGAAGGATCTCCACCTTTTTACCGCCGGTGATCTCAAGGATCGAGACCACGGCCGACGCGTCGGGATGAATGTCGGAGATGTCATCCACCTCGGCCAAGACCAGAACGCTGCCGTTGCTGCTGGTGACATCTTTGACCTGTCCGCGCTTCACACCGTTGATCACCACGGGCGAGGCAACATCAAGTCCGCCGCTGTTGGAGAGGCGGATCTTCAGGATCTGATTATTGGGGCTAAGGGAGACCCCCTGGCCAAGGAGAATACCTACGATCAGGATCGCCACAGCCACCAGGCTGACGACACCAACGCGGATCTCGGTTCTGCGTGCTTCATCCATAAACCGCTAAAATAGGGAGAAGCAGGGCAGAACCCTTCCTCAGAACGGGATCTCGTCGGATTCCTCGCTACGGTGCTCCGTCTCGCCATTGGCGATCACACCCTCCGGCTTCTTGGAGTCGAGGTTCAGAAGATTGTCGGCTACGATCTCTGTCACATAACGCTTGTGGCCTTCTTTATCATCGAACGACCGCGACTGGATCTTGCCTTCAATGTAGACACGACTTCCGCGATGGATCAGCTTCTCCACCACATCGGCCAGACCGCGCCATGCGACGATCGTGTGCCAGTCTGTATGTTCCTGGATCGCCCCCTCCTTATCCTTCCACGTTTCTGTGGTGGCCATACGGAATTGAGCAACCTTCACACCGGTTGGGGTGAAGTGGATGTCCGGGTCTTTGCCGACGTTGCCGATCAACATCACCTTGTTCAGGGTGCGCGACATAACGTGTCTCCTCGTGAGTGGTTCGAATATAGAAAAGCAATGGATTGTTTCGCAGATTGTATCGATGATCCTGATAACAAATCTTAGGGGGCAGGCAGTGACCTTCGACCTGTCCCGTCCGACCGACCTTTCGTTGCCCATCACGGTGCGTGATCCGGCCAATGCCTTTTTTCTTCCGGATGCGTCGTTCGTGCCGTTTCGTGCCGGCGATTTTGTTGGAAGCATCGAAGAGGGCGGACCGGTCCGCTGTGATGTGGTAACACTTGCCCCACACGGCAATGGAACACATACCGAATGTGTCGGCCATATCCTTGGTGTTGGATACTCGCTTATAGTGTCGCTAACCCAACAGATCGTGACATCGCGTGTGGTCACCGTCCCTCTTGAGCACGGTGCGGTGCAACGTCACGCCCTCGCCAATGCGTGGGTGGATGAGGGGGAGTCGGCGTTGATCATCCGCACCCTGCCTAATGACGATGCCAAACGGACACGCCGGTGGTCGGGCAACAACCCGCCCTATCTGATGCCCGATGCCATGGAGCTGATCCTGGAAAGGGGCGTGCAGCACCTGTTAGTCGACCTGCCAAGTGTCGACCCAGAAGAAGATGCCGGAGCGTTGATCGCCCATCACGTGTTTTGGAATGTGCCTTCGGCGCCACGAACTGACGCCACGATCACGGAACTGATCTACGTTCCTGATCACGTTGCGGACGGACGGTATGCGCTGTCATTCAACGCCGCGGCCTTTGATGGCGACGCTGCACCAAGTAGGCCAACGATCTATCCGGAGATGGCTGCGCGATAGTCTACTGGAGGCCGTAGTCGTCGATCTTCCGATACAGCGTTCGTTCGGAGATCCCGAGGAGTTTGGCGGCATCGCGCCGGCTACCGTGGGTCTTGCGCAGGGCTAGTTCGATCGCCGTCCGTTCGATCCGCGCAAGGTTGAGGTCCTCTTCAACGGTGGCCTTCGTTGTTGGCGCTACAGCTGTCGTGGTTGGTGTTGCCGGCTGCTGTGCGTCGAACGTGATCGACAACAGATGGCGAAGCACGGTCTTCATTTCGTTGACGTCGCCGGCCAGCTGCAACATCGTGCGATACAACATCTGCAGGTCGGCAGCAGAAGCCGATGGCTGCGGATCTCCGATGCGGACGAGGGCGGCGCTGTTGTCAACGGTGACATCTTCCTGAACCGGTAGATATCGAAGCGCCATGTCAGCCGTGATGTGTTGGCCACGTTCCAGGGTGACCATCGTTTCGACCACATTCCGCAGTTCGCGCACGTTGCCGGGCCACGGATACCCCTCCAGCAGGCGCAGCGCTTGGTCGTCGATGCCGAGATAGGTCAGCCCGTTCTTGTCCGCAACACGATGAGCGAAGTAGTCAACGAGCAACGGGATATCATCCAAATGTTGACGAAGAGGAGGTAGGTGGACGTTTACGCTATTCAAGCGGAAGTAGAGGTCTTGGCGGAACCGCCCTTGTCGGACCTCATACATCAGGTCGCGATTTGTTGCCGCCACAACACGCACGTCCACCTTCTGCACTGCCGACGAGCCGAGGCGTGAGAACTCACCACTTTCCAGGATGCGTAGCAACTTTACCTGTGTGCTGATCGGCATCTCGCCGATCTCGTCAAGGAAGATCGTGCCGCGGTCCGCAGCTTCAAAGAAGCCCTTGCGCTTTTCATCTGCGCCGGTATATGCCCCTTTTTCAGCGCCGAACAGCTCGCTCTCCAAGAGCGTCTCTGGGATCGCGCCGCAGTTGACGCTCACGAACGGATATTTCTTCCGTGGACTCAGATCGTGGAAGGCATGGGCGAAGACCTCTTTGCCGGTGCCGGTCTCGCCGGAGATCAGCACTGTGATGTCGGTTGGTGCAACCTGCAGTAGTCTCGCCATGGCTTGCACCATGGCCGGCGATTCACCGACCAATCCAAATCGGTCCGCAAGAGAACGTGTGATATTCTTCGTTAGCTGCATCTTACTTCGTCCACTCCGCCCAACCACCGGTGTAGATGTACATCGGGCCGTATTGGAACTGCTTCAACGCATCGGCAATGTGGTGTGATAGTTCGCACTCACCGCCGTCGCAATAGATCAGGATCACCTGGTCACGCGGTACCGTGGACAGCATCTGGGGGATCAACATCTCGGCTTCGCCACCGTAGAAGTTCACAGCGCTGCCAATGTGTCCCTTCGCATACGACTCCGCCGTGCGGGCATCGATCATGAAGTGCGGTCCCTTCATGAGTTTGACGAATTGGGCCTTGGTGATCTCTTTGACGACGCCGGGTTGCGCCTTGAAGAGCTGCGCGTTGGTCTCTGAGTTAGTCTTCGAGGTAGTCTCTGAGGGAGTCTTCGAGGTAGTCTCTGAGGGAGTCTTCGAGGTAGTCTCTGAGGGAGTCTGTGAGTTCGGTTGTTCGGTTATTCGGTTATTCGGTTGTTCGGTGAGGCCTAAGTCCGAATCTGTTGCTTGAATGCGTTCGAAGGTTGGCTTGATCCAATCGATGCTGCGCGGATTCCAATGATTGAAGCCGATGGCGAGGCCGATGGCGAACAACAGCAATAAACCCGACTCTTTTAGTGTGCTAGTCAGTTGTTCGGTTATTCGGTTATTCGGTTGTTCGGTTATTCGGTTATTCGGTTGTTCGGTTATTCTGTGATTCATGGGGCCGAGTGGTTCGCCCCCTAACAAGTGAATGTGTAGATGAAAGATGGTTTGCCCGGCATCGGCGTTGGTGTTGGTGATGAGGCGGTAGCCGGCTTGGTCGACGCCGAATTGTTTGGCGAGGCGCTGGGCGGTGAGGTAGATGCGGCCGATGAGGGCTTCATCGTCGGTGGTGAGTTGGTTGACGCTGGGGATGGGCTTCTTGGGAATGATCAAGAGATGCAAGGGCGCATTCGGCGCGATGTCGCGAATGGCAATGATCTCGTCATCTTCGAACTCGATGGTAGCCGGGATCTCGCGGGCGATGATCTTTTCGAACAAGGTGCTCATGATGTTCCCTAGCGTTTGTCGTAGTAGGCTTTGAGAAGAAGGTAGGCGGCGTTGATCTCCCGGGATCGTTCCAAGGCGCGCTGTTGATCTGCGGGCGAGGCGTTGACGAATCGGTCGGGATGCCATTGGGTGATGGCTGTGCGGTAGGTGCGTTTGATCACGTCAAGGTCGCGCGTGGGTGCGATGCCGAGGATGGAGAATGCCCGGCGTACGTCGTCCGGAACGTCCGTCGTTCGGGGTTCGGTGTTCAACTCGTCGATGAGGCGACGTAGCTCGTCGTCGTCCGAACCTAACATCTGTTCGGCCCACGCCTGATCGGGCGAGCTGGCGTCATTCACATAGGCGCGGGCAAGGCGTGAGATACGGTCAAAGATCTGTCCCATATCCGCAAAACTATGCCGAGCGCTACAAACGAGCACCGATGGCGAAGTAGGCGAGGAGCGGACCCCAGGCGACGGCAGCGGGGTTGTCGAGGAAGTAGAAGCGCTGGCCGACGGAGAAACGCGCCGGACCGATCGGTGTGTCGATGCCAACCGTGACGCCATAGGCATGTTGGAGATCGGCAATGCGGATCTTCTCGGGCTGCTCCCAGATCGCGCCGATGTCGTAGCGGACGCTGAGATAGGTGTCGAAGAAGATGTCGAACGGCATCTTGACGGTGGCATCGAGATTCCCGACGATGATCTGACGTCCGCGCTCCTCATCCTCGCGCATACCGAAGAACAGGTCTTGGCCGCCAAGACTGAAGAGTTCGGGTCCCGGTAGTGTACGGTCCGCTGCGCCGACGAGGAAGGAAGGTGTGATGGTCGTTGCGCCGACCACAGGGATGGTGCTTTTGAGTAATGCCGACGCCTTGGTGAACGAAAGGCCGTCGGAGAGCGAGAGGATGCTGGATTCGAAGAACAGGTCGATCACACGACCGCTGGTGGCGAAGTCGATGCGGTCGCGGTCGTCCCAACGGGCAACACCGCGGATCGTGGCCAGCGGCTGATAGTCTGGAGGGTCTGCTGCTTCGAGGTCACGATAGCGCTGCATTTCGTAGCGAAGCTCTCCAAGCAAGACGCCTTGCCGTTCAAGTTGTCTGCCCGCACTGAGGCGTGCCCCGTAGCGGTCCTCAGAATATTCTCCGGTGCGGTCGCGAACCGGACGATTTGTTGGTGCCTCAGGATCATCCGTATAGATCCATACGTGACGGAATGACGAATATCCACGAAGTGTTGTCGTCCAATACGATCGTGCGATCCGCGGTAGTTCGATCACGCCCGTGATGTCGCCGATGCGTTGACTCAACACGCCTCGCAGCGCTAGTCGGATGCCGGACCCAAAAAGATTCTGATGGATCAGGTCCATACTGCCTTGGGTATAGCGCTCATTGTCGATCCGTGCACCCAACCGCACGATCTGATTTCCGCGGTCTTGAGCACCAACGATCAAGTCGATGCCGCTGTCGCGCGATGGGACAATGGCGATGTCGACGTCGTCGAAAAGGTCGGAACCGCGCAGATTACTCGTTGTCCGCTTCAGCTGCTCGGTAGTGATCGATGCGCCGACAGGAAACGTGAACTCCTGCTTGACGTCGGCAAGTTTGACCGGTCGCTGCGGGTCGATCTTAATGTCGTGGATCCTGCCTTGGTCAAAGTGGATCGTGATCTCCTTCTTCGAGCTGTCATACACCATGGCACGCACGTAACCCAACGGATAGCCGCCATCGTGAAGTGCGGTGTTGAGCTTTGCACGATAGTGACGCACAAAGGCATCCGACCAGCCGCGTCCGCTCATATCCGTGATGAGAGAGTCTAAGACTGGGATCGAGCGTACATCGAACGAAGCACGAACATCCATTGACAGGATCACGGTGCGCATGATCTCAGCTGTCTGCTGATCCGGATCATACGGCGGCGGTGGGTTCTCCTCCGCATACGCTTGTTTCATGTCCGCGATACGTTGCCGAAGCTGCTTCACCACAGAACGTGTGGCCACACTGCCGGCCTCGATACCCTCGGCTACCCGATCAAAGTCGAACGTCGACATACCGTTGAACTCCGGAGTGATCACCACATCCGCCTCATGTAGGTAGGTCGAGTCCATCTGCTTCATTGCTGCCGTCAAGGCCTGATCGGCCACGTCAAGGGCATCATCTAACTCGGCAGGGGGCAGGTAGTCGCCAACACAATTGACCACGATGATCAAGTCCGGGCGAAGTTCTTGGGCAGCGCGCACCGGGATGTTGGCCACCAACCCACCATCAACCAAGATGGAGTCGCCGATGCGGACCGGTGCATACCGAAGCGGAAAACTGGCGCTTGCTTGAATGGCCGTTGCGAGATTCCCTTGTGCAAGTGCCACCCACCTCCCATCGGCGAGGTTCGTGGCCACAGCTCGAAACCGACATTGCAAGTGGTCAAAGTCATTGACCATGTTGTACGGACTCTTCCACAACAAGTCTTGGAGCATGTCCACGAATCGCGCACTGCCGCCGATCGACTGGGGTGCAAGAAAGCGGAAGTCACGAAAGCGAAGATCGAGCAGACTGCGATCTTCTTCCTGTTTTTGCGCAAAGAACAACGAGCGTCGGTTAGTGTGGTCGCCCAGTGCCAATACCTCGTCCCAATTGGTCTGCGTAAAGATCTGCTCGATCTCTGATGGCCGATAGCCGGCGCTGTAGAGTCCACCGATCACGGCACCAATGCTCGTTCCAACAACAATGTCGGGTTGAATACCGGCACGCTCCAATTCTCTGAGTGCACCGATCTGCGCCGCCCCACGTGCGCCACCACCCGTCAGTACCACGGCCACCACCGGATCGGCCTGTGCGCCAAGTAGGAACACACTCGCACACCAGCATACTAGCACACTAGCATACTTGCACACTAGCACACTAGCATACTTCTTCATCGTCCATTCCTCTCACGCCAACGCAAGATCTGCATCGCATGATGACGTCCGTGCCACGAGTAGATACCCAACAATTCCCACGCACTCAACCAACGTTGTTGTTCGGGGTGGTACACCTCGTAGTGCCAGGTGCCAGGTGCCACGTTCCCTGTTCCCAGTTCCCAGTTCCCTGTTCCCTGTTCCCTGACTAACTCATACCACCGCGCATGCAAAGCATGAAGCAATGTGATCGAATGATTGATGGGTACGTTGGCCACATCGGGCTGTTTGACAAAGGCGTCTTGGTTGTACACCGAGATCGTTGGCCTATCCATCGTCAGAGCCATCTTGATGCGAACGAACCCTTGCATGTGACTATCGGCAACGTGATGGACGAGTTGGTGAATGGTCCAGCCCCCTTCACGATACGGTTGCTGTAGATCTTCTTCCGAAAGGCCACTTACGGCACCTTCAAGTAAGGCGGGGAGATGTTTGATATGGTCGGCACGACGTTGGTGTTCGTCAGCCGAGTAGGGGACGTGTTCCACCTTGCCGATGGGATAGCGGAGATCATCCATTGTAGACGTCTTTCATCGCGAGCCACAACGCTCGGTGTTTGTCTTCTAACTCGCTACGGTTCGTCACGGCCTCAACAGCAAGCTCCATTGTGCCGTCGTGTGTAAAGATATCGTTGGATCGGCCGCTGTCGACAGCTTCAGCGATGATGTGAGCAACCTGTTCCGCCGTCATCATCTTCGATAAGGGGGCGAGTGGTAGCCCTTCGTCACGAGCGATCGTGCGGGAGCGCGGAATGGCCGCCGTGTAGAGTCCGTTGATCGAACCACCTTCGGTGACGTCGCCCCATTCGGTGATGACACCGGCGGGGCAGACGACCGTGGCGAAGATGTTCGTACCAACGAGCTCGGCGCGTAGTCCGGCGGTGAGGCCGACAACGGCATGTTTCGCTGCCACATAGGCGGCATTGTAGGGAAAGCCCATGCGTCCGGCAACACTGCTGACGTTGATGATGTGTCCGCTGTTGCGGGCCCGCATCGACGGCAAGAGTGCGCGCGTTAGCCAAAACGGTGCATCAACATTCAGCGTGAACATCGAATGCCACTGCTCTGTTGTTGTGTCTTCGATCGATGCATAGTTGCCACGCCCGGCATTGTTCACCAGCACATCGATCGCACCAACAGCCGCAATGGCTTCGTTCACGGTGCGTAGACATTCCGACTCTTGACTTACATCAGCAACGATTGGGATGACGCCGTCACCACATTGTTGCACAAGCTCCTGCAAACGATCCGCACGCCTGCCTACGGCCACAACGCGCATTCCCCGCGCCACATACAGGTGCGTAAGCGCACGCCCAATGCCGGAGGTAGCACCGGTGATCAAAGACGTCCGTCGTCCGGCGTCCATCGTCCGTTGTTCAGCGTCCATCGTCCGTCGTCCCTCGTCCTTCAAATGAAGAGTAACTCAACCCTCAACCCTCTACCCTCTACCCTAACTACACTATCCTAAACGTGCTATACTTTCTCGGCTCCGTCTCCAGATCATTACACGCCACATCTTGCACGTCGGAGTGTTGCGGACCTTGACGTAGCGACATTTCGAGATCGATGAGGGCTTCGGTAGAACCTTGGGCGATGCACTCAACGCGCCCGTCTTCAAGGTTGCAGACGAAGCCCCGGAGTGAGAGACGGTGGGCGTGATGAAGAACAAAGCGTCGGAAGCCGACGCCTTGGACATGACCAGAGATGATGAATTGTACTGTTGGCATGATGTGGTGATGGGTGGTCAAAGGTTCTTGTTCACGATCGACACGGTGGCCTGATCGGTCGGTGTGATCATGATGTCTTGAATGGTAACGTGCGGCGGACGTGAAGCGGCGAAGTAGACAACGTCGGCAACGTCGTCGCCGGAAAGAGGCGTGTAGCCCTTGTAGACGGTCGCTGCACGATCGGCGTCGCCGCGGAAGCGGACCTGGGAGAACTCGGTTTCGACAAGTCCGGGGTCTACGTTCGTCACGCGTACACCGGTGCCGTTGAGATCGATCTGCCACGAGTCCGACAACATCTTGACGGCGGCCTTGGTAGCGCCGTAGACGTTGCCGCCGCGATAAGCCTGGCGTCCGGCGATGGAGGCGATGTTGACAACGGTCCCCTTGCCCCTTACCACCATTCGTGGCAACAGGGCACGAGTGACGTAGATCAGGCCTTTGATGTTCGTGTCGATCATCTCCTCCCAATCGTCATGTTCACCTTCATGAAACGGATGGAGGCCGCGGGAGAGGCCGGCGTTGTTGACGAGGACGTCGATATCGCGCCAGGTGTCGGGAATTTCCTTGACGGCGTGTTCGACGGCAGCACGATCACGGACGTCGACGACTTCGGTGATCACGTCGGCGCCACACTCGGCGTGGATGGCTGAACCCAGTTCTTTCAGGCGGTCGGCACGACGGGCCCACAGGATCAGACGGGCGCCTTCACGGGCAAATCGATAGGCACATGCTTCGCCGATACCGGCCGAGGCGCCGGTGATAAGTACGGTAGAGTGCTTCATGGGCGGTAAATTACTGAATGATGCACACGCCTCCATTGTCGACCGAACCATTACGCTTTATTACACCCGACGTTGAATCGACCGTCTTGGCCGATGGAACGCCGCTGCACGTGATCACAAAGTCTGACGAAGACATGGTGACGATCGGCCTCTATCTGTCGTCCGGATCGGCACATGATGTTGATCCCGGAGCGTCGGCATTTGCTGCGGCATTGATCACGCGCGGAACAACTGCGATGACGGCCGACGAGTTTGCCGAAGCCGTCGAGTCGCTCGGATGCAGCGTGCGAGCGTCGGCAGACCGGACAACAACGACCGTGAATGGTCTCGGCATGTCGGACCACTTCGAGCGTCTTGCCGGATTCATCGGTGCGTGTTTGACGTCGCCGCGATTCGACGAGCAAGAACTCGAGACCCTGCGCGGTCGGTGGATCTCGGAGCTGTTGATGGATCGTGTCGACCCGGATTGGCAGGCGGGACAGGCGATCAATCGTCTGTGTTATGCCGGACATCCCTATCTGACGCCGCGTCGAGGTCGTATGGCCGACCTCGAACAGATGTCGGTCGTCAAGGTCCGTCGTGCTCACGACCGGATCTTACGTTCGCCGCGATGTGTGATCGTTGCCGGTCCGGTGGATGTTGACCACGTACGATCTGTTCTCAACACCCATCTAGGTGCACTGCCATCGCCATCGTTCGATCCGGCGCTTCCACAAGCGCGCATGACGGAGCGTGCCGGATGTATTGCGATGGATCCCGAGGCCGTACAAACGGCAATTCGTATTGCCATGCCGTGTGCGCCCTACGATCATCCCGACTATCCGGCCATTCAACTTATCACGAATGTGTTAGGGGGCTATACACTTGCCCGCCTCTTTGCCGTCCTTCGCGAACAAAAGGGCTACACGTACGGCGCTTATGCGATGAACAACGTCAAACGTCACGCCCGCTCCACGGATATCTATACCAGCGTCGGCAATGACTTCACGGCCGATACCATTGCCACGATCGCCGAGGAAGTCCGACGCATCGCAACCGAGCGTATCGATGATGAAGAGTTGGAGAATGCACGGCAATATCTACTCGGCACGTTTGCTCGGACGAATGAGACACCGCAACAGACGGCGTCGTTGTTGTGGACGACGATCGATCATTCGTTGCCACGCGACTATTTCTCACGTTTGATCGACCGACTTCAGCGCTATCGTCCGGAGGAACTTCTGCTCGTCCAGGCGCGCTACTTCGATGCTTCGCGCTGGGCCGTCGCGGCGTCGGGTCAGCCCGACATCGTCGAGTCGGCCATGAAGCCGTACGTCGATACCATCGAACGATGGGATCCCATGGCATGAGTCTTCCCATCATCGTCGCAATGGTCATCGTCGCTGCGTCCGTCTTCGTGGTCCGCCGCGGCATCGACGTCCGCTTCGTCCTCATCTTCGCCGGCCTCCTCATGGCTTCCTTCGTCGGACGTCCGTGGGAGGTCTTCGACTGGTTCCAGGCCGCCGTCGGCCGTGGCGACATCATCGGCCCCATCTGCAGCGCCATGGGCTATGCCTACCTGCTCAAGGCCACGGGCTGCGACCGCGAGATGGTCGTCCGCCTCACTGACCCTCTGAAGAACGTCCGCTGGCTCCTCATCCCCGGCGGCTGCGCCATCGGCTTCCTCACCAACATGGCCATCACCAGCCAGACCGCCTCTGCCGCCGCCCTCGGTCCCGTCCTCGTCCCCGTCATGATCGCCGCCGGCTACTCGCCCCTCACCGCCGCCGCCACCCTCCTCGTCGGCTGCTCGGTAGGGGGCAACCTGTTCAACCCCGGTGAACCCGACATCGTCGCCATCCAATCCGTCACCGACGCCGGCACCGGCGCCATCATGAGCACCATGCTCATTCCGAACCTGCTGGCGTTTGCCGCTGCAACGATCACTCTCATGTTGCTGTCGCAACGCGACCTTGCACGTGACCTTGCAGGCGACCTTTCAGGAGACCCTTCGGGCGACCTTGCAGGCGACCTTGCAGGCGACCTAAAGGGTGCAGCCATTCAAGCTAAACAGTCTCCCGAAGGGTCTCCTGAAGGGTCTCCTGCAAGGTCGCCTGAAGGGTCTCCTGCAAGGTCGCCTGAAGGGTCTCCTGCAAGGTCGCCCGAAGGGTCGCCTGCAAGGTCTCCTGAAAGGTCTCTGCCGAAGGCGCTAATGCCGCCGCTCCCCGTCCTCATCCTTCTTCTCCTCCAGCCGGCGTTGGGTTTGGTGCCGCCGTTGTTTCAGATCTATCCGGATGGACTGCATGTATCGATGGTGATGGTGATCTGCGGTGGACTGGTGATGGCGATCGGCGTGCGGGGCGAAGTCAATGTGCCGAAGCGGTTGAGTGCACTCACGGAAGAGTTCTTTGCGGGGATGGGCTTTGCCTTCAGCAAGGTGATCTCCATCATCATTGCGGCGGCTTGTTTTATTGGCGGACTCAATGCCATGGGCGTGATCGCCGGACTGGCCGGCATCCTGGGGTCGAACACGGGCTTGGCAGTGGTGCTGAGTCCCATCTTGACGTGGCTCATGGCAACGATCAGCGGCTCGGGGACGGCGTCATCGGTATCGTTCTCGAAAGCGATGCTTCCGCTGATCGCCAAGGTCCAGCCCCAATTAGCGCTGCACCTGGGCGCCGTCGGTTCGATCGGTGCTAACGTCGGGCGCACCATGTCGCCGGTGGCGGCCATTGTCTTGTTTACCGGCACACTTGCAAATGTGGAAGTGCAGGCCCTCGTGCGCCGAGTGACCTTGCCGATGTTGGCTGCCCTGTTTGCCGTGATCGTTTATGGCTTGGTCCGTACTTTCGCAGTCTCATGGACCTGATCTACGCCGACTACGCAGCCACAACGCCCCTTGACCCTAAGGTCTTGGAGGCCATGATGCCGTATCTCACCGACGTGTTCTATAACGCGGCGAGCAACCATGGCGGCGGACAGCAGGCACAGCAGGCCGTGATGAAGGCGCGCATGGACATCGCCCGCCACATCGGTGCCAAGATGAACGAGATCGTCTTCACCTCCGGCGCCACCGAAGCCATCAACCTTGCCATCCTCGGATTGGCAAGAAAGGCAGTGAGGAAGCGCATCATCACCGTGGCCACCGAACACAATGCCGTGATCGATGCGGCCAAGTGTTGTGAGCGCATGGGACTCGACGTGGTCTTTCTTGGTGTTGATCAACACGGCGTGGTGAATATGGACGAGCTGCGCAACGCCGTCAATGACAATACCTTGCTGGTGAGCGTGATGGCCGTGAATAACGAGACCGGCGTGAAGCAAGACTTGAAAGCCATCTCCGACATCGCTCATGCTGCAGGTGCGTGGTTCATGACGGATGCAACGCAGGCCTACGGCAAGATGCCGTTGAATGTTGATGAACTCGGCATCGACCTGATGTCGTTCTCCGGACATAAGATCTACGGCCCCAAAGGCGTCGGCGTCCTCTACCGACGCAATCGTAAAGATGTGGTCTGTGATCTCGAACCCATCGTCTTTGGTGGAGGTCAAGAAGGGGGCGTGCGGGCCGGTACTCTCAACGTTCCCGGTATCGTCGGCATGGCATCCGCCGGAACTCTTGCCTACGCACAACTCGAAGAAGAATCTCAACGTGTGGCCCAACTTCGCGACCGTTTCGAAGAAGGCATGCGTGCACTGGGCAGCTGCCTCATCAACGGCGAGGGCGCCAACAGAAGTTATAACATCTCGAATGTCACGCTGCCCGACGTCGACGTCAACGCCTTACTGCTGGATGCACCACATGTGGCCTGCAGCAAAGGCAGCGCCTGCCTCAACACCAAGGGCAAGTCGTCGCACGTGGTCACAGCCATGGGGCGCACCGACGATGAGGCCGACCGCACAATCCGATGCTCGTTCGGACGTTTCACCACCGCCGCCGACATCGATCGGCTGTTGGAAGCATTTGCAATCAAGGTATCATGAACGACGTACAACACATTCAACAACTCGCTGCCAAGATCAACGACGTCCGCAGCGAGATCGGTAAGGTCATCATCGGACAGAACGAGGTCGTCGATCAACTCCTCATGAGTCTCTTCGCCCGCGGCCACTGCCTCCTCGTCGGTGTGCCAGGTCTTGCCAAGACCTTGCTCATCCGCACCCTGGCCAATACGCTCGATCTCTCGTTCTCCCGCATTCAGTTCACCCCCGACCTGATGCCGGGCGACATCACGGGCACCGAAGTGATCGAAGACGATCGATCCACCGGACAAAAGACCTTCCGATTTGTTAAGGGGCCGGTGTTTGCCAACATCGTCCTTGCCGACGAGATCAACAGAACGCCCCCTAAAACACAAGCGGCGTTGTTGGAAGCCATGCAGGAACATTCGGTGACGGCAGCCGGGACAACGTATCAACTGGGCGAGCCGTTCTTTGTGTTGGCCACGCAGAACCCCATCGAACAAGAAGGTACCTATCCGCTGCCGGAAGCGCAGTTGGACCGTTTCATGTTCAACCTGTGGTTGGACTATCCTTCCTTCGACGAAGAGGTCGAGGTCGTGCGCTCAACAACGATCGAAACCACGCCAACGATCCGCCACATCATGAATGCGGCCGACATTGCCGCTGCGCAGAACCTAGTGCGCCGTGTGCCGGTGGCCGACAACGTCATTCAGCATGCGGTGAGACTCGTGCATGCAACACGTCCGGCCACATCGGACAAGAAGATCGTCAAGGACTTTCTGGCCTACGGTGCCGGACCACGGGCATCACAATACCTCGTCCTGGGCGCCAAGGCCCGTGCCGCCATGAGCGGACGTCCTACGCCCGAGATCGCCGACGTGAACGCCGTGGCGTTGCCGGTACTGCGTCACCGCATCGTCACCAACTTCAACGCCGAGGCCGAAGGCATGACGGCCGACAAGATCATCAGTGCACTAATGTGACAATTATCATGGCGTTCATCGCCAGATAATCCGTAAATCGTCCTCGCAGCTCACCATTGCTGGAGAGGGATATGCGGGTTTTCTACTGTGTGATCATTTGCTTCAGTGTGTGGGCATCCCCACTTTCCGCACAGACAACGGGAAAAACGTTCGGCAACAACGTCACGTTCGTGACGCCGCCGAACCTGCGACTTGTGTCCACGGATTCGGTCCACGGCAAGCCCACCTTCGACTATTTCATCCTCGTCAAAGCCAAGCTCAATGGTATCTACGATATCAGCGGCGGACTGCAGAACTACGAGACGTTCAACGTAGGCCAGATCGACGTCTGGGGTGACAACAACGAACCGCGGTTCTGGATGGACATGCATCAGACGCAGCTTCGGTTTCGCGGACAGCGCGAGACACCACTTGGCACCTTGATCGGCTACGTCGAAGGCGACTTCTGGGGTGGCAGCAAGCACTTCCGCTTGCGTCATGCATGGGTCGATTTCAAGTTCATCCACTTTGGTCAAGACTGGTCGTTCTTCGGTGATAAAGACATCTGGCCGAACGTGCTTGATTGGGACGGTCCACCGTCGGGTGTGTGGCGTCGCGTACCGGAGCTGAAGTTCTACTTCAACGTCATGGACGACTCACGTCTTGAGTTTGGCCTCGGTTCACCCGGTGCGGAGATCATCTTCTCCAACGAACTCGACTCCACCATCTCTTCTGCCAGTCAGCGATTACCTGACTTCATCGCAGCGTGGAAACAGACCACGTCATTCGGACACATCCGCGTCACGGCATTGCTTCGTCAGATCGCCTACACGGCCGGCAGCACGACCGAAGTGGTCCCTGGCTACGGCGCCACGGTCTCCGGCTTGATCCGCACAGATGACGATCTACCGAGCACACTGCAGTTCCAATTCGTTGGCGGCGCCGGCATCGGCACCTACCTCGCATCGTACGGCGGCTATAACTTCGACGCAGCACCCAACGCCAAAGGAGCGGTCGAGACCATTCCCACGGTAGGGGGCTGGGCAGCATACGAACACTACCTCAGCAAGCAGTGGCACTTCAATCTCATCGGTGGATTCTCCTACTTCAACACGCACGACATCGATCACTTCACGATCACGGGTCCGGATCCGGACTACACTGCCAAGAATAGCAGCGTCGGACTCGACGCGTATTACGGCCTCGTCAATCTGATGTACGATCCCGTACCCAACCTCATCTTCGGCATCGAATACAACTACGGCTATAAGGCCTCATCGTACACAGGGTCGATCGATACCGGCACACAGGTCGTATCCGAAGTAACGCAATCGCGTCCCGCCCATCGCATCAGCTTTGGGATGTTCTTCGACTTCTGACATTTCCACCTAGGTGAACACCATGAAACGTTCTCTCTATCTGATCGCCGCTATCGTCGGCGTGATGAACCTCACCTCGTTCGACACGGTCGCGGGCGAGAAACCGCGTGTCTTCATCCTCGCAACGGGTGGAACGATCGCCGGATCGGCGGAATCGAACACATCGGTCGGCTACACGTCCGGTGCTGTAACGGTCGACGTTTTGCTTCAAGCCGTTCCTTCCGTCAAAGAGATCGCTGTGATCCACGGTGAGCAGATCGCCTCGATCGGCAGTCAGGATATGAACGATAAGGTCTGGCTCAAGCTGGCCAAGCGCGTCAATGAGTTGTTGCGTGCCGACAGTGTGGACGGCATCGTGATCACACACGGCACCGACACCATGGAAGAGACCGCCTACTTCCTTCAGCTAGTGGTCAAGAGCAACAAGCCGGTCGTCCTCACCGGCTCGATGCGTCCATCCACGGCCCTAAGTGCTGACGGCCCCCTTAACATCTACAATGCCGTTGCTGTTGCCGCCGATCCCAATGCAAAGGGAAGGGGCGTACTGGTTGCTGCGAATGATGAAGTGCACAGTGGACGTGACATCACCAAGACGAACACCACGTCGGTGCAGACGTTCATGTCGCCGCAATACGGCTTGATCGCCACGACGCTGTACGGAAAACAAACCTTCTTCCGCGTACCATATCGCCTACACACAGATAAGAGCGAGTTCACGGTCGACGGTGTTGAATCACTGCCGCGTGTGGATGTGATCTATGCTCATGCTGACATGTCGGCAGACATGATCGATGCCGCGGTGAAGAACGGTGCAAAAGGGATCGTCGTAGCTGGTGTCGGCGACGGCAACATGACCACGCCTGCACTGGAAGCACTCGCCCGTGCAGCGAAGGCCGGTGTTGTCTGCGTACGCTCATCGCGCGTGCCAACGGGACGCACCTGGCGCAACTCCGAGATCGACGACGACAAGTATGGCCTTGTTGTTGCCGGCGAACTGTTGCCGGCAAAAGCACGTGTTCTCCTCAAGCTTTGCTTGATGAAGACGAACGACGTGAAAAAGATCCAGAACTACTTTGATACTTACTGACATCATCGAATAACTTCGAGCACATCCCGAAGTCGTCTTCTTCCTGACCTTGGGGGCTGGATATGCGATTGGTTCGATCAAGATCGGTGCACAGCGGCTCGGAGCAGTCTTAGGCGTTTTGATCGCCGGCTTGATCGTCGGCCAGATCGACGTTGTTGTCGGTGCGAACGTCAAGTGGATCTTCTTCGATCTCTTCCTGTTCACCGTCGGCTTCAAATGTGGTCCGCAGTTCGTGCAGGGTCTGCGCTCCAGCGGCCTAATGCAGATCGGCCTCACCTTGGTCTTCTTTGCCGTCGCGATGGTGCTGACGATCGGCGCATCAATCCTGCTCGGTCTCGATAAAGGGGCGACCATTGGTCTCTATGCCGGTTCGCTTACCGTGTCGGCAGCGCTCGGTGTGGCAAGTGATGCGTTGCATCGCGTGGTGACGTCGCAGTCAGACCTTGCCATGATGCAGGCATACATGGCATCAGCGTTCGCCGCCTGCTATGTGATCGGAATGTTATTCACCACATGGTTCTTGTCGCGCCTCGGACCAAAGATCCTGCATGTCGACCTGGCGGCATCCTGTAAGTCGCTGGAGAAAGAACTCGGCGTACAGGAACTCGACGAACTGAGTACAACGCTGTACCATGAGGTCGCGATCCGCAGTTATCGAGTCAGTGGTGACCACGTCGGAATGTCTGTGGCCGAGATCGAATCGCAATTCGCATCCGGACGCATCTTCGTAGAAGCCATCCATCGAGAAGGGGCGATCATTGAACCGTCACAAACGGACACGGTTCGTGTTGATGATGTGATCGCACTGACGGGCCGGGGCGAAGAACTTGCATCCGAGAGCAATCCCTGGCGAGAACATGAGATCACGGACCGCGCGGTGTTGGACATCCCCACGCGGACGGCAACGGTGGTTGTTACCTCGAAGGACTATCTCGGACGACCAATGCATGAACTTGCTCGAGATACGAACCTTCGTAGCGTCTTTCTGGTCAAGATCGAACGTGGAGGTTTAGAGCTTCCACGCTCGTGGACGACTACCTTAGAGTCGGGCGACAAGGTCACGTTGGTCGGCCGATCAAGTGCCATTGAGCATGCAGCCGGAGTTGTTGGCGAGTTGTACACGCCGTCAAAGGCCACGAACGTGGTCGTGATCTCACTCACGATCGTGGTCGGTGCAGTGATTGGCATTCCGGCGTTGACCCTTGGCAAACTTGAACTGGGATTGGGCGTCGGTGTCGGCATCTTGCTGGGCGGTCTTGCATTGGGCTACATCCGATCGAAGCGCCGAAACAAAGAACACGTTTCTGAATCGGTGTTGTGGCTGCTCGACAACGTCGGGCTCGCAGGGTTTGTTGCCGTGACCGCACTTGAAGCGGCACCACTGATGATCTCGTCGCTGTCGGAGGTTGGCATTGGTCTACTTGCTGCATCACTCTTGATGGCCTTCGTGCCACATCTGATCGTCATGCTTGTTGGACGCTACGTCTTCAACGTTCACCCGGGTATCCTGCTCGGTATCTGTGCCGGTGCCGGTGTACTGGCACCGGGACTTGCGGCGATCCAGGACGTTGCACAGAGTAAGGTGCCGACCATCGGCTATAGCGTAACGTATGCGCTTGGCAATATCCTGCTGGCGCTTGGCGGTTCCATCCTTGTGACGGTGCTGTTATGATGTGGTTTGAACTTGGACTGTTGTTGCTCTGCATCGTGCTTGGTGCACGACTCGGAGGTATTGGTCTGGGCGCTACCGGCGGCATCGGTCTTGTGATCCTGGTCTTTGGTTTTGGTTTACCACCAGGATCGCCCCCTTCCATGGTCTTAGGGATGATCATTGCCGTGATCACAGCACTGGCAGCCATGCAAGCAGCCGGCGGTCTTGATTACCTCGTGGCCATTGCGAGCAAGGTAATGAGCAAGAAGCCCGAGTACATCACATTCATCGCGCCGTTCGTGACGTATTTGTTGACGTTCGCAAGCGGGACGCAACACGTGATCTATGCGTTGATGCCCGTGATCGTTGAAGTATCGGCCAAGGCCGACATTCGTCCGGAACGTCCACTGTCGATGAGCGTGATCGCTTCACAAAGTGGATTGATCGCTTCACCCATCAGTGCTGCATCCGTGGCCATGGTGGGAGCGCTGGTCTCCTTCAACGTGTCGTTGGTGAGCATCATGATGGTGATCATTCCGTCGACGATCCTTGGTGTGATCGTTGGTATTCTCTCTGTGGCATGGCGCGGAAAAAAGCTGAGTGAAGATCCGGACTTCATCGCGCGTGTCCAGAGTGGTCAGGTACCGACGACGACAACTATGCCGACGTTTGTAGGAACGTCACTGCGCAATGCTCGCGGATCGTTGATCACCTTCTTGTTTGCGATCGTTGCTGTTGTCGTCCTTGGAATCATACCCGAACTCCGTCCGCAGTACCAGGTCTTTGCTGAAGGTCATGCAGAGATGGGGCAAGTAGAGATCGGTCAGGCCATCATGATGGTGATGATCGCTGCCTCGGGGATCATCATGTTGTTCTTTGGTGCGAAGCCCGATGACACGGTCAAGAACAGCATCATGAAGGGGGGCATTGTGGCAGTGATCTCCATTCTCGGTGTCTCGTGGATGGGATCGTCGTTCTTCGAGGGCAATCGCCCCGAGATCGTGGCCGGGATCTCCAATGTGATCGCCAGTGCTCCCTGGATCTTGGCGCTCGGACTTTTCGTGTTATCCATCTTGTTGATCAGTCAAGCGGCAACGATCGTCACACTCGTACCTGTTGCTGTGGCACTGGGATTGCCGCCGGCAGCCATTATCGGTGTCTTCCCCGCGGTCAATGGGTCGTTCTTCCTACCGACCTATGGGACCATCCTCGCCGCTGTGTCGTTCGATCATACCGGATCGACGAAGATCGGTAAATACCTCGTCAATCATTCCTTCATGGTGCCTGGATTGGTGACCGTTGTTGCATCTACGGTGTTCGCCATCATCCTGGCCCAATTGTTCTTTTAGGAGCAAACGTCATGACATTCGCTATTCGCATCACGACACTTGTCTGTTTGACGATCGTCGGCATCACATGTCCGGTGTTCTCACAGACAGGTACGCGTACTGAACGCGATCTCTTGGGCGAGAAGCAGATCCCGAACAACGTCTACTACGGCGTGCAAACGGCTCGTGCTCTCGAGAACTTTCAGATCTCGGGCATCTTGTCGAATCATTATCAGGGTTTTGTGGAAGCATGGGCGATCGTGAAGCTCGCAGCAGCCCGCGCCAATACGGACGTTGGGTCGATGAAGCCCGAACATCTTCGCATGATCGAATCGGCCTGCGAAGCCGTGTTGGCCGGCAAGTATCACGACCAGTTCATCGTTGATTGGTTTCAAGGGGGCGCGGGTACGTCCACAAACATGAATGCCAACGAAGTGCTGGCAAACATCGGATTAGAACTCGCAGGACGTCAGAAGGGTGAGTATCAATATCTCGACCCGCACGACCACCTCAACATGTCGCAGTCGACGAACGACTCGTATCCGACGGCCATCAAGGTGGCGTTGATCCTGCGCAACATCCGGCTCATCGAGGAGTTGGAGAATCTTGTTCGTTCGTTTCGAGCAAAGGGCAACGAATTCCTGCGCATCGTCAAGATGGGCCGCACGGAGTTACAAGATGCCGTACCGATGACGTTGGGACAGGAGTTTCACGCCTTTGCGGCGTCGCTAGAAGCCGAGATCGCCTATCTCAAGGATGCAGAAAAATATCTCTACAGTGTAAACATGGGCGCCACGGCAATTGGCACCGGTATCAATGCACCTGAGGGATATGCAAAGAACTGCGCGGACCATCTCGCAAAGATCGTGCGGAGGCCCATTGTCCCTGCGCGTGATATGATCGCAGCGACATGGGATCAACAGGGCTTCGTGGTGTATAGCAGCGCACTCAAGAGCACGGCCATCAAGCTCTCGAAGATCGCTAATGACCTGATCCTGCTCTCTTCCGGACCTCGTGCCGGCTTGTTCGAGATCAACCTCCCGGCACTGCAGCCCGGATCGTCGATCATGCCGGGCAAGGTCAACCCCGTCATCCCCGAGCTCGTCAACCTTGTCTGCTTCCGCGTGATGGGCAATGATGCCAGCGTCACCATCGCGGCCCATCATGGTCAGCTCCAGTTGAATGCCTACGAGCCCCTTACCGGTATTGCTTGTATTGAATCGCAAAGTCTGCTCTACAAACTCTCAACTACGCTGCGCACCAAGTGTGTTGACGGCATTACGGCCAATGAGAAGGTCCTCAAACACTACATGGAGACCACTGTCGGCATCGTCACCGCCCTCAACCCCGTCATCGGCTATGAAAAGTCTACGGAGCTGGCCGGAGAGGCCTATCGCACCGGAAAAGGCATCATGGAGATCATCCGCGAGAAGAAGATCCTCACCGAACAACAGATCAAAGAACTGCTCGATCCCGAGAAACTCACCAATCTGAAGCCAGAAGACTATAAATAGGTCAATCGGCGAAGTTTCAAGATATTCGTAATTGGCTTTCGCTATTCTACAAGGTGTGAGGTATGGATTTCAAGGACTTAGTCAAACAACTGGCAGATCGAGTTCTTCGCGTCAAGGACAGCGTGATGACGGAGGAAGCGGCGAAGAATGCGATGATCATGCCGTTCCTACAGGTACTTGGGTACGATGTTTTCAACCCGCTAGAGGTTGTTCCAGAATACGTTACGGATGTTGGCACCAAGAAGGGTGAGAAGATCGACTATGCTGTCATGAAGGACGGCGTACCGATGATCTTGGTCGAGTGTAAACATCATGCTCAGAATCTGGATCTTCACGACGGGCAGCTGTTGCGGTACTTCCATGTTTCACCGGCGAAGTTCGGCATTCTAACGAATGGCATCAGTTATCGGTTCTATACCGATCTCGTTGACACCAACAAGATGGATGAGAAGCCGTTCCTCGAGTTTACGCTTACAACGATCACCGATGCAAAGATTGAAGAGCTGAAGAAGTTTCATAAGAGTTACTTCGACAAGGATGCGGTCACTGAATCTGCACGTGAGTTGATGTATCTCAATGAACTCCGTGCTGTTGTACAACGCGAAGTAAACGACCCCAGTGATGACTTCGCAAAGTATTTTGCGCGACTAGTTCACGAAGGTTCGGTCACGGTGAAGATTCTTGAACAGTTCAAAGGTTATGTTAAGCGTACGTTTAGTCAGTACATCAACGACGCCTTGAATGAACGCTTGCAACTTGCTATCAAGCAACAAGATGCTGCAGATGAGGCTAGTACAACTACAAGATCAACGTCGAGTGATGCTTCAGAAGAAAAGCCGAAGGTTGTAACAACCCAAGAAGAACTTGAAGGATTTCTTATTGTCAAGTCGCTTCTTCATGGCCATGTTGACACGAAGCGTGTTTTCTACAGAGACGCACAGACCTACTTCACGATTCTGCTTGATGACAACAAGGGCAAAATCGTTTGCAGGCTTTGGTACAACGGCAAGAGGAAGTACATCGGTACGTTCGATGATGCGAAGAATGAGACCAAACACGAGATCAATTCAAACGACGACATATTCGCCCACACAGCCACGCTAGTCGAGACTGCCAAACGATTGTCGTCACTTCAATCATCTAACTAATTCTAGCCCTCTAGCCTCCTAGCCCTCTAACTTCTAGCTGACTAGCTGATTAGCCGTTTAACATGAGTTTAGTAGCGATCGTCGGCCGACCCAACGTCGGCAAGTCCACCCTGTTCAATCGGATCATTGAAGAGCGTCACGCCATTGTGGAGAGTGAGCCCGGGGTGACCCGTGACCGACTGTATGCAAAAGGGGAGTGGGCGGGCAAACATTTCCAGCTGGTCGACACCGGCGGTATCGTGCCGGATAGCGAAGAATTGTTCGACAAGGCCATTCGTGAACAAGCGATCTTGGCCATCGAAGAGGCCGACGCCATCGTCTTTGTGTGCGATGGACGTGACGGACTCACACCCGTCGACCGTGAGATCGCCATGTTGCTGCGCAACTCGTCGAAGCCGGTGACGCTGGTGGTCAACAAGTGCGATAATGCCCAAGCCGACCTCAACGCGACAGAGTTCTATGAACTCGGACTCGGCGAGCCCTTTGCGATCTCGGCCATGAATGGCCGCAGCACGGGTGACTTCCTTGATGCCGTCGTGGAACACCTCGACGTCGGAGAAGACATCGAAGATGAGCGATTGAAGATCGCCATCGTCGGACGCCCTAACGTCGGCAAGTCGTCGCTCACAAACGCCCTTCTCGGCAAAGACCGCATGGTGGTCACGCCCATCGCCGGCACCACGCGCGATGCCATCGACTCGGTGGTGAAGTACTACGGCGAAGAGATCGTCTTGATCGACACGGCCGGACTCCGCCGACGCAGCACGATCAAAGAAAGCGTCGAGTTGTATTCAACGATGCGCACAGCCCGCGCTATCGACCGTTGTGATGTGGCCATTGTTCTCCTCGATGCCACCCTCGGTCTGGAACATCAAGACAAGCGCATCCTCAGCGAGGTCGAAGAGAATCGCAAAGGCATGATCATCGCCGTCAACAAGTGGGATCTCATCGAAAAAGACACCAAGACGGCCGAGGCCTTCACGGCGAAGATTCGTGAAGAGCTTCGCACCCTGGACTACGTTCCTGTTGTCTACATCAGCGCCGTCACCAAGCAGCGTATCACCAAGATCATCGAGATGGCCAAGGAGATCCAGGCGCGTCGACTGCACCGGATCCCCACCCACGAACTCAATGACCGTTTGATCGAAATGTTGGAACGCACGCCCCCTCCCAACGTGAAAGGGCGAGATCTGCGGATCAATTACGTCACCCAGGTCAAGAGTGCGCCACCAGTCTTTGCCTTCTTCCTCAACCACCCGGAGCTTCTTCCCGAAAGCTACAAACGATACATTGAGCGTCAGCTGCGGGGTCTGTACGACCTCATCGGCGTGCCGATCAGCTTTGTGTTCCGGAAGAAGAACAAGGATCGGGAGTAGCGAGTGACATGGTAATTGCGGTGCTCATCGGGTTGATGGTGTTGATGGATCAGCCGGTCATCCGATCGTGGTACACGCATGTGCGCGGAGAGCTAACGCAGAACAAGGACACGTTGATCGTTCGCGATACGATCAAAGACACGGAGCTCGCCCGTGTGCCGATGCGGAAAGAATGGACCGGCGGCATCACCTTCCCGGGCGTCTTTCTCGCAGAAACGAATGATGCCAGGGTGCATCTGAGTGTCTACGGCGGACAGACCTTGACCTTTGATGACACCGTCACCGCAGCAAAGATCCTGACGAAAGATCGGTACCTGATCTCCGGTGCCAGGTATGGCAACTGGACCCTCATTGATGATAAGGGGCGTGTGTTGCGTACGACGCGATTCTCGAACGTACAACTGCTTCCTTGGTATCATGGACTGTTTACGGCGTCAGCTGGGTGGAAAGAAGATGGAGAAGAGCTGTACGAGCTCTGGAATGAACAAGGCACAAAAGTCTATGATGACGTCTTTCACGCATTGACCGATTTCTATGGCGACCGTGTCAGTGCAGACACGCTGTTCTGTCGCCGTGGCGGTCTGTTGATCGTCCTTGACAAGAGCGGAACAGAGATCTCACGCCGAACTCTGTATCGAGTTGGTGAAGCCAGCCGTGAGTGCGGATTCACCGGTCGATGGAGTTGGAGTAGTAGTCGCTCGTTCGATCCGTTCATGACGATGGGAGATCAAGAACGTGCCCCGGAACCTCCGTGGACAGTGCCGTTTGATAGCGCACGCGCTGATGTCCCGATCGAGGGACGGTTGACGATCCGACTCGATACCATTACTCCTCGTCTGTTTGCCGAGAAGATCAAGGCGCACACGGTGGTGATTACAAATGCATCGCCACTACCGGTACGACTCAGTGCCTTTGCCGGAAACGTACCGATCAGTTATCATGTAGAAACTGATGAGGGAGAATGGGTCAGCGTCAAGGATGATAATGTTGGCTATTGCGGCAACTCCGGCGGCTTTCACGATCTGGCGAGCGGCGATTCTGTCTTGATCCCCATCCCTCAGTTCGTTGGTGCTACGAAGACGCGTTTCCGCGTGGTCATCCCGTATTATGATACTGACCTGCAAAAATCCGAGGTCAACGTGACATGGGAAGGTAGCTTTAATTTCGACGTACCGGCCGTGAGATTCCGCAATGGTCCGTACGGATATCTTGAGCAGATCGTCGGTGCCGGATTTGCAGTTGGAGCCGGCTATCAAGATCCAGTTCTGAATAGATCTCTCGATCTACTACCTCCCGTCAAAGGCGGGTTTGGTAGAGGTAACGATCGTCAGCATGTCATTCCAACCGATCGTGATGGCATTTACGTGCCGATCAATGAGCGTGTACTGCTGACCCGGGACACTTCGAAGGCGGTGATCTTTGAACGTGTGGCCAAGGGATTCCAACTCGTGATCCAAAACCGATCAAATGCTCCGATCAACATTGACTCCGTTATCTACGAAGTCAACGTTGAGAATGAGCCATGGAGGACCTTGGATCCAAGTGCACGGTTCCCTGTTGCTCGTATTGGATTTCGTGGATCTCGCGACGTGCAAAGGTCGTTGCCGACGAGCTACAATCTTGGTGTGTTTGGATCACATCGTGCCACACTCCCATACTTCGACGGTGCAACGCCGGCACGATTCCGGGTAAGAGCTGTGTACCACGATATGAGTGGAAATCTCGGAGAGGCGATCTCCGATGTCTGGGATGGCGCGATCAACAATGACTTCGATCCAAAGTATCCCAAAGGGCGGTACTGATTGTCACATTTTCATCTTCAGACAGCACGATGATACCTTCATCGTGAGGTATGAAAGAATGTGGTCAATAGAACGAGCGATCTTGACTGAACACTGTCTTGAACGCTGTGCCATGCGAAAGATCGAACCTTCTGACATTCGCAAGGCACTTCAGAATCCTGATCTCGTACAGGTTGTGAAGAACGGAAGGATAGCTGTTTGCCAGCTTGTGGGTAAGAAGCTACTACGTATCATTGTGGACGTAGATCGCGACCCACCTGAGGTTGTGACGGCATACATTACTTCTAGAGTTCAGCGTTACTGGATGAACTGATGACCTCTACCTACGATAAACACACGGACACGCTAGTCATTGCCTTCAATGCAAAGTCCGTGGACGAGAGTGATGAGATCGCCCCAGGCATCATTGCCGATTTTGACACCGATGGCAATATCGTGGCCATTGAGATCCTGGATGCTTCACAACGAGCTGATGACCCTACACACTTGATCCATCGGGTCGATGGTTGATCAGTAGAGTAGTTCGCGTACCAGCACAACCACGCCGAGTGTGATGACGAAGTAGCCGAAGCCCTTCTTGAGGCGTTCACCATCGATGCGGTGCGAGAGCAACGTGCCGATGAAGACGCCGATGGTGGTGAGCCCGGTGAATGTGAGCAGGAAGGGCCAGTCGTAACTGACGTTCGTGCTGAGGTCGGCAAGAGCACCGGCAATGCCGTTGGAGCTGATCAAGACGAGGGAGGTGCCGACGGCTTTCTTCATGTCGAGGTTTGCCCACAACACCAAGGCCGGTGTCATGAGAAAGCCCCCTCCCACCCCTAAGAAGCCGCTGATGATGCCGATGGCAAGTCCAAGCATCGTCAGTCGTGCGATATGCGGCGGCTCACCTTGATGCGGCTTGGGCTGTGACCGTAACATGGCCGTACCTGCGGCCGCGAGCACGCCGGCGAAGGCGAGCATGAGATACGTGTCGATGTCAGGCGGCAAAAGGGGCATGACGAACTTGCGCACGGCAGCGATGGACGTGAGCGTGGTGACGCCGAAGGCGAGCACGCTGCGCCAGTCTACAAGTCCTTTGCGGATATATTGGGCTGCACCGACAAGCGTGGCGATCGCGATCACAAAGAGAGCGTAGCCGCTGGCCGTGGTGGCGGGGATCTCGCCGAGATAGACGAAAGCCGGAACCGCCACGATAGCGCCTCCGGCTCCGATAAGTCCTAATGATGTGCCGATCAGAAGGGCAATGACGTACAGGACGATCGTCATGCCTTCACGAACCGGTCAAGTTGGTCCTTGATGACGTTGTACGGCTGGACGCCGGCCTGACGCCAGACAGGTTGACCGTGATCGAAGATCATCAGCGTTGGGATACTTTGGATGCCGAACTTCGCCGCTACGTGCGGCTTGGTGTCAACATTGACCTTGATCACATAGGCCTTGCCCGAATATTCCTGAGCGATCTCCTTGATCGTTGGGGCGATCATGTGGCACGGACCGCACCATTCCGCCCAGAAGTCAACAAGCACAGGGCGCTCACTTTGATCGATGAAGTCGTCGAAACTCTGGCCTACCATGAGAGCATGCCTCCACGGAGATTGACTGTATTCTCGAAACCCATCATGTCGAGGAACATACAGGCCTGACCCGAGCGGTTTCCGCTGCGACAATAGACGATGAGTTCTTTATCGCGGTATTCGTCAAGTTCATCGATCCGCTCTTCAAGTTCGCCAAGCGGGATCAGGATGGAGTTGGGAATGTGTACTTCAGCATGTTCCTCAGGCTGACGTACATCGAGTAGGATCAGGTCCTCGCCGGCGGCAATGCGGGCTTTTAGATCTGTTGGTGCGATCTCCTTCATACCAGCTCCTCCTGTACAGGTGCGCCGGAGGCAAGCCAGCCGGCGAATCCTTGTGGGAAGTTCATCACGTTCGTATAGCCCGCGCGCTGGAGAATGCTGGCGGCGATACTGGACCGGTCGCCCCCTTGACAAGCAACGACAACAACTTTGTCAGTGGGGACTTCATGTATGTGACGTTGCAGGTGTCCGGCATGGATGTTCCATGCACCCGGAATATGGCCTTCTTCGTGTTCGGTAGCACCCCGGACATCAAGCACCACCACGTTCTCATGATCGAAGCGTTGTTTGAGTTCGTCGAGCTCGATCTGTGGCATAATGGCAAGGTCGTGTCCGGCGTCTTGCCAATCGGAAACGTTCGGATAATAACCCGCGACGTTGTCGAGTCCGATGCGCATCAACTTGCGCATGATGTCGTCAAGCTGGTCTTCATGACCAATGATCACGAAGGGCTCGTCGTAGTTAAGAACCCATCCGGCCCACGTCGAAAAACTCTTGTTGTTCTGAATGTTGATCGTCCCCGGCAAGTGTCCGCCGGCAAACGAGACCTTTGAACGTGTATCCACCACATGACGTTTGCTGGCGATCGCATCGTTCACTTCACTCATCGTCAGCCGCTTCATCCGCGGCACTTCGGGCAACAACGCACGCTCGACCTTGTTCAACTTCTTCATCATCGCGAAGTAGTAAGGGGGCTCGGGTTGACCGCTCAAGAGTTCTTGGACAAACTCTTCTTCGTTGGTATGACGCAGCGCCCAGTTGACGAGCTTCTCGTAACCAACGGTCGACGACGGAATGGCGCCAAGGGCTTTGCCGCAGGCAGAGCCGGCGCCGTGTGCCGGGTGGACCTGGATATGGTCAGGCAGGGCCTTGAACTTCTTCAACGACTCCCACATCTGGCGCGCACCTTTTTCCATCGTGCCTTCATAGCCGGCGGCCTTCTCGAGAAGGTCCGGACGTCCGATGTCGCCAACGAAGACGAAGTCGCCGGTGAACATCATGATCGGCACATCCTTGATGGCCGGCGTATCCGTGACCAAGAAGGAGATGTGCTCCGGCGTATGGCCGGGTGTGTGCACCACGTCGACCTTGATATTGCCGACCATGAAGCTATCGCCGTCCTTGAGGCCATAATGGTCGAATTCATACGACCATTCATCGCCCCCTTCATCGCTGAGATACATCACAGCGCCCGTCTTGTCGGCCAGCTCGCGCGTCCCCGCCAGGAAGTCGGCGTGGATGTGCGTCTCCGCCAGGTGCGTGATACGGAGTCGCTCCTGACGAGCGATCTCAATGTATGTGTCAATGTCGCGCTTGGCGTCGATCACCAAACACTCACCGGTCTTCTGGCATCCCACCATGTAGGAGGCATGGGCCAGGCCGGGTTCGTAGATCTGTTTGAAGAACATAGTTAGTCGGTTAGTCGGTTAGTCGGTTAGTCGGTTGGTCGGTTGGTCGGTTGGTCAGTTAATGTGGTTCGAATTTACTCCGATTTTCCGCACCGCCTCGGTGACCATGTTACAACACTAACCGACTAACCGACTAACCGACTATCTACCTTCTCACATGCGACAGCCCCTTACGGTCTAGGATCTTGGTCTGCCCCCTACCGATCTCGATCCAAGACTTGGCGGCGAAGTCGCGGAGGACGCGGGTGACCACTTCGCGGGCGGTGCCGGCTTCTTCGGCGAGTTGCTCGTGCGTAGCGTGGACGGTGTCGGAGCCGTTGCGGGCGGCAGCTTCGAGGAGGATGGCGGCAAGGCGCTCGTCCATGCGTTGGAAGACGACCTCTTCGAGGAGGAGGAGGACGTCGGTAAGGCGTGATGCGAAGAGGCCGAAGACGTAGTCGCGGGCAACGCCTGAGCGGTCCATCAGGCGACGGAAATCTTCCGTGGTCACGGTCAGCACCGTTGATCGCTCTTCAACGACGGCTGATGCTTGGTGGATCGGGTTCGATAGTGCGCACGACATTGAGAGGATGCATGAGTCACCTTCACCGAGTCGGTACAACGTGATCGAGCGTCCGCTTGGATGTTCTTTGAAGACCTTGATCGAGCCGTCGAACACAAAGCCGATGCGGCCGCAGCCTTCATGCTCGCGAAAGACGAAGGAGCCCGGCTCCATGGTGATCACCGTGTACGGTGTGTCTTTCAAAAACGAAAAGATCTCTGGAAGCTGTTCGATGGAAACACTGTTCTGCATCAAGACCTGCTTGGAACGTTCGGAATATTCTACTGGCAAAAATGCATGATTCACACATCCAAAACACTGATTCACCTAATCGCCGTTGCTAGCGAGTTGCCATCGTCGTATTTCCGCCTCCATCACACTATCTACAGGGGGAAACATGGAGTTGGATCTTTCTTCGTTGTATCGAACGTTGGCCCGACGTTTCCGCAAGGTGGAACGTTGCGACCTGGTCGATGCCGTGGCTTCTTCACAGGTCGTGATCTGGGAGGCGCGCGATAACGGCACCGTTGTGCATAATGCCGAAGCGTACTGCACGACCGTTGCTCACCGATACATCAGCCGTGAGCTGCGTCGACGTAAACGACACCTTCACCTTGAACAGGTCGACCCGATGCAGTGGGAAGCCATGGTGGTGGAAGAGCCCGATGTCTTGGTCGATGCCCACGAAGTTCTCGAGCAAGCACCGAAACTCTTCTCCGAGATCATGCGCCTGCACTACCTTGAAGGACGGTCACTCGAAGACATCGCCAAACACCTTGGCATCACATCCATGGCCGCACGGAAGCGACATGAACGGGCGCTGAAGTGGGCTCGCAAGGCCTTCGCCGAACCACTAGGCAATGATTAAGACCGCCGGCAGCAACAACACGCCGTCTACCAAGATCCGCACACGATCCGCCTCGGTGAATCTGTCGAACGGAACAACAGCATAGATCAGCGCCATCGCACACATCACCAGCATCGACGATGGATCGGCACCTTGCATCAGCAGATACAGGCACAAGGCGATCGTCGTGATCGAAAAGACGATGATCATCCACCGAGCTCGTTTCTTACCAAGAACCACGGCGATCGAGGGGTCGCCGCGACGTGCGTCACGATCGTGGTCAAGTACACTAAGCCACGTCACACCGACAACAACGATCATTGCCATGGCGACGAAGCTCATGATGATCTCGAACGTCATGGAGGCAACGCCGATCATGGTGATCGGTATCGCCCACGCACTGGCCGTATACGTCAACGCAACATTCACATCTTTGACAATGGCATGTAAGGGGCGAGTGGTTCGCTGCAACAACCGATGCAGCAGCGTGAAGAGGCCCAGCATCGATGCCGCAAGCCAGTACGTAGCAGGGAAGGCAACAACGGCTACGACGCCGGCCGTTGCAGCTGCGATCACGGCGAGCAGTGTCAGGAGGCGTTGATTGCGTTGAGCGAATTGATGACGCCCGGCAAGGTCGTCGTCGTGACTTCGTGAAGCGTCGAGAACACGGTCGACGATGTAGACCGCCCACGTGGTCAGCGGTACCACGACGTACCACGAGAGAGGAAGGGTGGTGTTCGTCAGACGTTGCGCGATGAACGATAGGGTCACCACGCCAAGAGCTACCTCGATATTGAGGTAGCGAAGCGTCACGTCCCGCGCTGAAGGTCTTTGATGCGTGACAGATCGTGTCCAAGGTCGACCAAATTGCGGATCACTCCTTGCGACATCCCGAAGTAGATATCATCGAACCGCTTCAGCGTTTCATCATCAGCATGCTGCATGATCTGTGCGAGTTGCTCACGCAGGGCGTTCAGCTGAAGGCCAAACTCCTGTTCCATCAGACGGTACCCTTCGGCACCGGGCGTGATGCGACGCAGTGTACTGTACACCTTCCACAATGCCGTGCCTGTGGTGGTGATGCTGTTGAACAGTTCAGCTTCGCCGGTGGCGGCGCCGATCTCCAGCAACACGCCGACATCATTACGTTTCCGCAAGCCCCCTTCCACTGCATCGTGAAGGAAGTCGAGAACACTCAAGGTATCGGCTGAGAGTTGCATCAATATTGAATGGTGGCGAGGATGGAGCGGAAGATCTGTTGTTGGACGGCATCCGGGGGGACGTCGCGTCCGGCAACACTCATGGGGACGAGGGCGAATTCGTAGGCGTTGCCCAACGTGGACGTGAAGACGGCGCATCGTGTGCGCATCGAGCCGTTGCCGCTGAATTCGTACGTGCCGAATTGGCGGACACCAAACTCGGTGACGGCATACGTGCCGATGAGCTTGGCCGTACCGGCCGTCTTGCGCGAGTGTTTGTTGAAGGAGCTGCGGGCAAGACCAAGGAGCCCTTCTTGTTCCACCGACTCCTTGGCGGCCGTTGTCGACGGCAGCTTGCTAAAGACGGCGCTGAGGGAATATTCAGGATTGACGGCTACGACCATCACGTCGGACGAGACCTGGTCCTTTGTGTCGAGATACAACCATCCCTGCGGGATCAAGGCGATCATGTCGCCCTCGGGTGCACGGACGGGCTCTTCGCCCATGATCACTTCCGGTAGCGGACTCAACGCTTGGTCTTCGGTAAGGGGCTTTTGTTCCGGCGCCTTCACCCACAAACATCCGCTCAAGGCAAGAGTGAGGAGGGTGAAAAGGGCAATGGGGGCGAACACTCGACTTAGTGCCATGAGCGCTCTCCGGCCTTGATGGCAAAGGGGAGTTCGTTCTCGGCAGGGACGAGCGGACAGGAATAGTTCTCGTTGTAGGCGCAGTAGGGATTGTAGGCGAGGTTGAAGTCGAGCACGTATTGACCGCTTTCGACAACTTCGATGTCGAGATACCTGCCTGTTGGATACGTCTCCGATCGATTCGTTGCATCCTTGAACGGTACGAAGTACGACGAATGTTGCTTGCCAACGAATTGATAGGCAGCCAGTCGTCCTTCTTGGCCGTTGACGGTAAACACGAAGGTACCGGCCTTGATCACCGAACGCACATCGTCCGACGTGGTCTGCATTTGAAACGTATCAGATGTTGCTGTCGGCTCGAAGCGTGCATCGACGATGTACGACGAGTCCGGTGCGTAGTAGTTCAGCCCTTCAAAACTCTCTCGTTCTTCAAGAGGTAGGGGGCTTTGTGGATCGGTGCGGAAGAACGTGTTCTTCTCTTCCCGCATCTGCATCAGTTCTGCGAACGGTGTCGTGTCCATGCTTGTCGACTCTTCATTCTGACAGGCCGCAACGGAAAGGACCACGGCAAGGATCAGGATGATGCGCATCACCATGTGTTCTTCCACATCATGGACTCGACCGGCACATTCTTGCGTTCGTTGTACTTGGCGGAGTCTTTGCGGTTGTATGGGTTGATGCACTCACCTTGGACGACGAAGTAGATCAGCTGGCCGATCGGCATGCCGGCGTAGACGCGTACGGGCATCTTCACGCTGATCTCGAGGGTCCAGAAGTTGCAGAAGCCCACGTCGCCTTTACCGGCGGTGGCATGGATGTCGATACCGAGGCGTCCGACGCTGGACTTGCCTTCAAGGAAGGGGACGTGTGCGTGCGTCTCCGTGTATTCATGCGTCACGCCCAGGTATAGCATGTCCGGCTGCAAGACGAACCCATCGTCCGGGATCTCGAAGGTGCGGATCTGATTGTGTTTGCGGGCATCCAGAACATCATCAACATAGACGGCGAGGGTCTTGCCCAGGTGCACGTCGTAGGAGTTCGAACCAAGGCGCTTCGGATCGAACGGCTCGATGACGATCGTCCCTTGTTCAATGCCGGCGAGGATCTCTTTGTCGGTGAGGATCATGGGTGCAAAGATAGGGAATGGGGAATGGGGAATGGGGAATGTCGTAGTTTACGAGCTATGGATGTAGTTGCCCCTATTGCACCGTCTGGTGCGGAAGTAGACTGGTGGTTTGCCTATAAGCTGCCTAAGCTTGCGGCGTCGGATGGATGTCAGGAGTCGACGGGGTATGAGTATGTGTACTATGACCCTGTGGACGGCGAGATACATCTGGAAGAGGTCTTGCTGACCGACCCGGACAGTGCGCTGAATAGGACGATCCAGCATGTGTATGGAGAGCCGGGGCCGACGATCGGGTGGATCTTGTATAACGACGAGATGCCCAAGGACGCCGAAGAGCCCGACGCCGGGAGGTTTGGACATACGAAGGGCGTGCTGGCATTTGACACGGCATCAGGCAGTGCGATCTGGCTGTTGCATTCGTGGCCGCGTTTTGCCGATCCGAAGAGCGAAGATCTGCCGGTGGCGACCTATGGGCAAACGTTCTTGTGTTTGTCCATCGACATTGCGACGGCCGAGACCTTGGCGCAGCAGATGATCGATCATCAGGAGCCGCAGGTCTATCTGTGCAACGTTCCGGCAAGCTTGGAACAGGATAGCCCCCTACGAACCTTGGCAGCAGGGTCCGATCCGAATGCGGCAGGTGAGAGCTCGGTGATCGAATGTACAACGCGCGGTGGATTGCCGTTCAAAGTGATCGCGAAGAACAGGAAGTGGGGGAAGGATTTTTGGATCGATCTTGTTGGCCCGACACTCGCGGCAGACCTGGATGTTGAAACGTGGATCCGAGGTCCGGTGCCACCTGTCTGCGACAGCGACGGCGTGCATCATGTTGCCGATGTGAAGTACATCGACCTGCGTCCACTTGGTGTTCCGTATCTCTGGTCAGAGACGCGCGATCATGCAAAGTGGGGGAGGACGTTGACCGATGATTGGCTGTGTGTGGGCGACATCAACCGCATGATCTCGCAAGAGAAACGCGGAGGAGGAACCATTGCATTTCGTGATCCACGACTGTGGTCGGCGTTAAGCAAGGTGGACCTGTTGGTCCCTCCTCCGGGATGTACGATCGAAGATGTGAAGCGCTCGATCAAGGCGTCACATTCATCGCCCTCCGTGTGACCGGTGAAGCTCGTCGAGTCGCTGATGCAGCTCGCCGAGATGGTCCGATCCGTCAAGGATCTCATTCGTGATCGCCGTCCGTTCGGAGTGACTTAGGCCCGGCGTCATGTCGGCAACCATACGCGGCACCACAAGTCGGTGCAGGTCGTGGATCGGCAGAGGTTGCTTCTTCGTTGCAGGCGCATCCGACGTTTCAGGCGGGAAGAGGGAATCCCAAGGAGTATCCAAGGTCAGCTTGTCCGTACGTGGACGCTTCTCCCGCACGACACCTTCGAATGTTGGCGCATGACGCGTGCGTTCACCAAGTCCCCATCGATTTTTCGGAATGCCGAACCATTGCAGGAGTGTAGCCAGGATCGACGTGAGATCGTAGGCATGTTCGGTCTCTGATCGGAAGACGGTGTTCTTGGTGATCCATGGCGAGATCACGATCGCCGGCACACGAACGCCGAGAATGTCAAAGTTGAATCCGCCGATCGACTCGCCGATGTACGGCTGTACTGCATATGGCGGTGGAACGTGATCAGCAAGACCGCCATGTTCGTCGAACGTGATCACGAACAGCGTCTTGTCCCAGTACTGGCTTGACTGGATGGCATTGAAGATGTCGTTGAGCGTTCGCTCGCCCGGGATGAGGTCATTGCCCGGATGGTACGACGTCGAACCGGCACTCGCCACCCACTTCGGCTCCAAGAAGCAGAACTTCGGCAGGGTGCCGTACTTCAAGTCATCATAGAATTGGTTGAGTTGCGGAGCGTAGTTGCCAAGGGTGATCGGATCGTCGATCGAAGGGATCTGCCCCTTGAGGAACAGATTGTAGGTGAACTTGCACGACATCCATTCAACAGCGTTGTAGATCTTCCAATCCGTGATGCCGTTGCTCCAGAGGACCTTCCAGATCGACGGACGGTGCGGGAATACAGACCACTCAGCGTACTGCACGCCATTCTGGAAGTTGTTGAGTTGCCCAAGTGATGATCCGGTGAAGGCAAAGGCGCGGTTGACGTCGGTGCCACCGGGCATGGAGCAATGCCATGCATCAGATACGGCAAAGTGTCGCGCTAGGCCGTTCAATACGGGAAGTTGCTCGGGAGAATAGCCAAGCATGACCTCTGCCGTGCCGTTGTTCCAAGCGAAGCCACCCATGTCCGGTGTCTCTTTGTTCAGGTATGCCTGAATGCTCTTCGAGAACATCTGACGCAACACGTCGGAGTTGTCATGATATGGGTCCTGCTGATCGAGATCAAGCGTGAACGGCTTCCCATCCTTCGTCTTCATGGAGAGTTTGCCGTTGTTGTATTTCGTCACGGCATAGTCCTCGCCGCGGAAGGAGTTGGTGAACTTGGGATCGACGCCGCGGTACGGTCCGTCCGGTCCAACGACATTGATCTTATCCTTGTTGCTGTATAGCCAACCAAGAACGTGATCCATGGAACGGTTCTCGAGCATGTAATAGACCACGTGCTCGATCTTGTCGCGTAGATAGTCCACCGTTCCCGGGCGATCCTTCATCTGTGCATCGATCGGAATGATCGTCTCAAGGCCTGTAAAGATCGTTGTACGCGTGATCTGTTTTGGGAGTGATCCTTCTTGAAGGGGGCCGACCAGTCCGTCTTCCTGGTTGATATCAAACTGCCAAAGTCGGTATTGATTCGTGGTCGTATTCCAGAACACGACGTTCGTGCCGATGACGGCGATCTTGTGTTTGGACGTGAGACCGTATTTCTTCCAATTCGTTCTACGGATCGGGATGTGGCGCAAGGGATCGTCGCATTGTGCATCGAACTGCCAAAACGCAATGTCCTGTGTGCCCGGCATACGGTCGATCACGAAGCCGTTGATCGGATAGAGTTCATGGGCGGCATCGATCGTAAGCCATCCACCCTGTGGTGTGATCGGCGCCGGCAGCGGGTCGGCACTACCGTGATCGAAGTTCATCAACTGAAACGTACCGCGGCCATCGGTCGGGATCCAATTCAAAACGAAGTTATCGCAGGAAAGGAGTGCAAGTTCCGTTCCGGATTCAAATCCCTTGTCGGCGCCGTCGGGGTTGGCGAAGTCGGCACGCGAACCAAAGAACTTGCTCTTGCTCCACGACCCTGCTTGCACGGCACCTTGCGTCCACGCTCCCGTACGATCGTAGCTACCAAAGGGTTGGTCGGAGTCGGGGTTGAACTGGACAAGGCGATAGGTGTACTGTCCGTCGGCGTTGAGAGGACTCCACAGCAACGCATAGTTCCCCACTTGAATGATGCGATATCCCTTCGGGAGTACTGCATCTTGCTTGGTCGAGACCTTCTTGAGCAACGAAGGACTTGATGGATCGAAACGCCAAAGTTGGAAACCGTCAGTCTTGCTGTCTTGCGACAAGAGGTACTGGTAGGCCATAGTGCAGATCCCGAGATCAGAGAGTGGAGTAATGGATTGCTACGAAGTCAACATACGTAATTTCGATCGTCAGAGGCGAAGTTCTTCCGGCGCCGGGGGTACTGTTCAACAAACCTTGCAAAACGGTCGATCTGTTCTTGATCTGTCGTTGTTCCGTCAAGGCGCTCAAGCCCTTCCATGGCGAGGTGAAGGGTCTGGTCGACGAGGTGGAGAAGCCGCGGATCCTCATATCCTCTTGACGCGTGTTCCCAGAGCTGCCCAAGGTCGGCGGCAATTGGCTCCAGCAGGTCAATGACGCGGTCAAGAGCGACCGGGTCGAAGAGCAGCCCGGCGTAGAACAATGGCGGGATGATCTGCCATTCGACGGGCGGTGTGTCGGGCGTCCGGATCTCAAGATATCCGCGCGGCCGCACTTCGGGAAATAAGAGGGAAAGATGTCGCACGAGGTCGGCCTGTTGCGGCCATCGACCAAGGATCGGCTCATGCAGCCACGTGGCAAAGTCGATCTCGCGTGGTAGCATCGTATATCCGTCTTCGGATGGAACGTAGATGATGGGCGCCTGCAACGCGAAACGGACATAGGCCTCGATGACACTGTCGAGATCTCGCCGTTTGAGTGCGTCCGACATGTCGATGATCCCGGTCCGTGCTGGATCAGCGCGCTGCCAGACCATGGCCCTCGTTGATGCCTGTTCTCCTCTGCCACCGGCACCAACACCGGAGTTGGTAAAGATGACCGTAGCGATCGGGACCAAGAGGTTGGCCGCAATGGCGCGCTTTGCGCCAAGGGCTGTGTCAGTACCGAGGTCAACGTTCACATGCATCCCGCACGTCAAGAGCATCATCGTACGTCCGTATGGACCGATGCCGTCGAAGTATTCGCGCATGGCATGGTAGCGAGGGCTATCGAGCTGGTTCACGACGTGTCGGTCGTCAAGGAATGGATGCAGGCCGGCACGACATAGCGAGATCCCCTGTTGGCTGAGACACTCCTCCAAGGTCTGCTGTGCATGATCCATGTGACGCTGCAACTCCAGCAACGAAGCGAACGGTGGTGTGATGATCTCCACCTGGCCGCCCGGTTCATAGTTGACGGACGCATTAGACGGAGGGAGTTCACTGATCAAGACCGGTTGTACATCTGCCCCCTTCCAACGAAAGGGAAATGCCTCGATCTCGACGCCGATGCGGTCATCAACGTTCTGATGATCGGTTGCAAGTGTCCGCTGATCCGTGAACCGTGACGCAACTGCCTGATAGCAGTCGTCAACGCTTAAGCCCTGTCGAGACATAACGAATCCAGAAGCAGCGCCGGAACATTGATGCCGAAGAAGTGTTCGATCTCACGGACGCCGGTTGGACTGGTGACATTGATCTCGGTCACGTAGTCGCCGATCACGTCGATCCCAACAAAGTGAAGTCCACGCTCTTGAAGATCCGGACGCAGCTGTTCACAGAGCCACCGATCACGATCGGAGAGGGGTACGCCACTCGCCGTCGCCCCCACCGCAAGATTCCCGCGATGATCGTCTGCACTTGGTAGGCGAGCGATCGCCCCCTCCACAGGGATGCCGTTGATCAAGATGATGCGTTTGTCGCCACCATCCTTGATCGCAGGGAGGTACTGTTGTGCCTGGACGTAGACCGCACCATACTGGCTCACCTCTTCGATGATCACATTTGTGTTGGGGTCACCGCGGTGGATCACGAACACAGACCTCCCGCCCATTTTATTGAGCGGCTTCAGTACGATCGCCCCATGTTCCTCCAGGAAGGAACGCAGGTCAGTTTTAGATCGTGTGATGATCGAAGGCGGACTGCAATTCGGAAACGAGTTTGTGTAGACCTTCTCATTCGCATCACGGATAGAACGCGCCCTGTTGACCACACGTGTACCATGTCGCTCCGCTGCTTCCAAGATGTACGTCGCCACAACATATTCCATATCGAACGGAGGATCCTTCCGCATCATGACCACATCAAGATCATGTAAGGGGGCGAGCACTGATCCCAATGTTTGATACCATGATGTTGGGTCGTATTGAACGTCCACTGTATGCATACGAGCATAGGCGACGTCACCGCGCATGGAGAGATCAGACGTGGTGATGTACGTGACATCCCAACCACGACGTTGTGCTTCGACCATGATGGCCAGTGTGGTGTCTTTCTTCGGGTTGATCGTTTCGATCGGATCCATCACGAATCCAATACGAGGTGTGCGACTCACTTACTTATGCTCCAATCGTTCAAATCCTTGCCAATCATCAGGTGGTGGTGTTGTGAGGTAGCGTTCTACCCGACCGAGTAGGACGCTGAGGGCACGATCCTGTGGATCGATCGAGATCGCATCAAGCAAGATCGTTCGTGCATCACTGAAACGTCGGTGCGTGTAGTGTTCGAAAGCAGATTCGTAGAGGGATCGCGTTTGCAGCTTGTTGAATCTTCGCTCATCAAGCTCGGCATCCAACACCTCATACAGCCGGACGGCGTGATCCTTGCCTTTGACGGCAACTCGGTCAAGCAAGCGCAGTGTGAATGCCGAAGGATCATCAAGTGCATTCAACGTCGGTTCGCCAACAAGACACTGTGCATCGTAGAGTCGCGTAAGCTGCTCGATGCGGGCAGCAAGATTGACGGTGTCGCCCAGAACAGAACACTGCATGCGTTCGTCCCCGCCCATCGTGCCCAAGACAAGTGGTCCGGTGTTGATGCCAATACCGATACGTAAAGATCTCTGACCACGCACGGCTTGGTCTGCGTTGAAGGTGGTGAGTGCCCGTGCCATGCCAACGGCAGCAGCGACGGCTTGTTGGGCAGGCACGGCGAACAGCGCAATAATGCCGTCGCCGGCATAGGAGTCGATGAAGCCACCTGAGGATGTGATCGGAACGCCGATCTTACTGTAGAATCGGTTAAGCAATTGAATGACGTCTTGTGGAGAGAGACTTTCAACAAGTGGTGTAAACTCTCGGATGTCTGAGAAGAGAACGCTCATCTCCATCGAGACCGACTCGCCAAGTTCGACCGCTCCGATGTCGGTATGGCCAAGATGAGAGAGGAACTGTCGCGGCACAAAACGTTGCTGCGCTTTCAGCAGCCGATCTTGCTGTTCGTAGATCCGTGCATTCTCCATCGAGATCGACGCCTGCCGGGCTAAGAGCTTGATCACCTCAACACGGTCAGTCGTGAACGCACCCTGTGTGATATCATTCTCAAAGTAGACCGCCGCACGAAGGGTGCCTTGTGACGGCAGTGGAACACAAAGTATCGATAGTGGTCTGTGTGTTGCGAAATACGGATCTGACGAAAATGGATTTGACAGTTGGGCATTATCAACCACGATCGGTTCGCCAGTTCGGAGAGCCATGTTCACGAGCGTTGTGGGGAATTCTCCCGCAGCCAACGCCGTCAAGACACCGTCGCGCTCTTCAATGAACGTGCCGTGCTGCGCACCGGCATTCTCGATCAAGACTTCGAGGGTCGACCGCAACAAGCGATCAAGAACGAGCTCGCCAGAGATGACCTGCGACGCTTTCAAGACGGACGCCATGTCGAACTGGGCTGCATGCACGATGTCGGCCTGCTGCTCGACGATCTTTGCAAGCCGGTAGGTGCGTTCCATCTCCTCCACTTTGCGATAGGCACCCCAACGGTAGAAGAGGTAGTGTGCATCTCGCAAGTAGCCGTCAGCGGCCTTCGTCATGCCGTTTGCCACTAAGTACCGTCCTGCGCGTTCATTGGCAACCGCTTCATCTCGCTGAAAGCCATTCTTGCGCGCGACGGCGATGGAGCGATCAAACAGGTCGATCGCATCTCGGAAGTTCCCGCCGATCGCGGCCAGCTCGGCATCCATAAGAAGGAGGAGGTGCAGGAAGTTTGTCTCGCAATGTTCTGCCCAGCGCTGCATCGCCGCGCGGTGGGCCTGCATCTTCGACAGCGAGTCGGCGCGATCAGGATCCGATAGCGTGGGCAGCAGGGATGCGCGCACAAGAAATGCAACGATGCGGAAGCGAACGGCCTGCGGCAAAGCCAAGACGGAGTTCATCCGTGCCTCTTGGACCTCAACGTGTGGGAGAGCCCCTTGAGGATCGTTGTAGAGAGCGTGGATCTCTGCTTTGTAAATGTGATAGTTACTGATGCCCGTCATGAAGCGACGCTCATTCATGCCGGCAACACAGCGCTCTTCATCGAAGGTGTCGTCGGTCATTGAGAACCGGTCACGTGTGAGCCCCTGAAAGTTCAGAAGCATCTGTAAGAACAACGTGCCGGAATCCAGAGAGTCTTGATATTCACATTCGGCGACGATCGCCAGCATGCGTCGGTGTTCCTGGGTCGCTGTGTCGAGGTCGAGTGTTGGATCCCAGATGACGCAATCTTGCGCGCTGTAGGCGAGGTACAGCAGATCTCCCGATTGATAGCCGGCTTCGATACCTCGCTTGAACCACGGCGTCATGGTCGACCAGTGTTCTCGCCAATGGTGTACGAACATCGCATAGACGTAGATGATCCGCGACCGCAAGGAGATGTCCTCGAACCGGTCGATCATCTCAACTCCAAGTTTGCCAAATGCGTAACCCGTGACTGTGTCTTCATAGATCCCACAGAGGATCATGCCTGTGGCGACGTAGGCAAAGGCCGATTCCGGACTGCTGCCATATTCGATGGCAACATTGGCTGACTTCAGGACCAGGTATGGGAAGAGATCGCCACTGGCCGACAAGAATGCAGCCGGGAAGATCTCCATGATCAATTGGCTTGCGATCCGTGCCTTTTCGTCAGTGATCTCCGGCATCTCGATCAACGCACCTATGTCGCGTCCTGCAAGATTGTGTTCAAGCAGTGCACGCTCGCGGGCAACATCAGCACTCGATGGATCGGGAATAAAAGGGAAGCCCAGGATGGAGAGGCCGATCGTCGCCGATTCGATGGACTCTTGCATCCGACCGGTGGTCGCATACTGCCGGGTCCGATTCGCCAGCACGGTGCCACGTTCGATATCGGTCGCAGAGCGTTCCAGCAAGATGTCTGACCATCTGTCGGCGGCGGCTCTGTCACCGGTGAGGTAATAGCAGTGCTGTAGTTCGGTGGCCAATGCCCATGCCAGGTCGCGATCGAACGACCACGCCGTCTCGCCAAGAAGCGTGAATCCGATGCTGAGGTATTGTAGTGCCGATGCATACGCCGACGATCGCTTGGCCTTCATCCCGGCCTGAAGATCGAGGCGAGCAAGACGTCGGCGTTCTTCGACGTCGGTGATGAGGTCGCGGCCGATATTAAGATGAGCAACGATCTCGATGACCTGCTCATGAAGGTCGGCTTCGGCAACATGATCCAGCATCAACCGGCCGATGTCGAGGTGTACCTTGGAACGCCGCGAGGGATCGATCAAAGAGTACGATGCTTGTTGGATGCGATCATGTTGAAAAGCATAGACCGGATTCGTCTTCGGATCTGTACTGATCACCAGCTTGTAGGAGTCGCTCATGGGAACGATCATCCTCATCTTGAGGGCGTCGATCAGCGACTCGCTTGTCGACTCCAGGTCATCTTGGCTGATCACAGAAAGTGTGCGCAGATCGAAGGTCGTTCCGATGCATGCACCCAGCTGAAGCACGGTTTGTGCTTTGTCCGGCAGACGGTGCTGTTGATCAACCAGAATGTCGATCACATTCTCACTCACGCCGGCGCTCTGGATCGACGCCATGTCCCATTCCCAGCGACCTGTTAGTTGGTCAAAGAAGATACTGTCGCGGTCACGCAGGGTTTTGAGAAGTTCGATCGTAAAGAACGGATTGCCCGCCGTCTTTTCGTAGATCGCGCGACTGAGCTCTTGCGAGCGATCTCGGTCGCACAATAAGGTGTCGGAGATCAGCCGATTCGTGGCATCGATATCCATCGGCTGAAGTTGTAGCACCTCGATAGGTCTGCGGGCTTCGATCTCTCGTAGAATGAGGGTCAGCGGATGTGTCGGGTCAACTTCGTTATCGCGATACGCACCGATCAAGAATAGATCAGACAATTCGTTCGAGGTCACCAGTCGAGAGATAAGGTGTAGCGTCGGGATGTCACTCCACTGCAGATCATCAAGGAAGATCACCAACGGATGGTCGGGGCGAGCAAAGACCTTGACGAGTTGCAGGAATGTCAACTGAAAACGAAGCTGCGCCTCTGCTGGCGGTAGATCTGGGACGATTGGCGGCTCGCCGAGGATCAAGGTCAATTCCGGAAGTAGATCACTGATCACACCGGCACTGTCGCCGATCGCGTCGCGGAGTTCGGATGCCCATACCTGCAGACGGTCCGACGGCTCGCCGAGGATCTGCCGCAGCAGATCTCTGAACGCTTGTCCCAGGGCCGAATATGCTGCGTTCTGGCGGTATTGCTCGAACTTACCATGGATCAGATAGCCCTTGCGCTGTACGATCGATCGGCCAAGCTCTTGGACCAATGCCGTCTTGCCGACTCCGGAGTATCCCGCTACAAGGCAGAATTCCACTCTACCACTCGCCGCCCGCTCGAATAAGTGTTCGAGTGACGCAACTTCGCTCTCACGGCCGTAGAGACGCTGAGGGATCTGGAACCGATCGGAGGAGTCGAACGCGCCCGCTGCGAACATCTCGCCAGTGCGTTGTGTGTCCAGATGTTCTTCGCAGAACTGCAGATCGGCCTCTATCCCTCGAATGCTCTGGTATCGATCCTCGGCATTCTTCGAAAGAAGTTTCATAACGACGGATGAGATCGCCCTCGGCACCTCCGGGACAACGTCGCTTGGCGGGATCGGCTGCACACTGATGGCGTGATAGACCCACTCGACCGGATCACGCGCCGTGTACGGATGCATCCCGGTCAGCAGCTCATAGAACGTCACACCCAGCGTATAGAAGTCAGAGCGGTAGTCAATGTCTCTGTTGATACGTCCGGTCTGCTCCGGAGAAATGAACGGCAGGGTCGACGCGGAGAACGAGGTGATCTGTAGCGACTCTTGATGTTCGCGGCTTAGTTCAGACGAGAGATCGAGATCGATCACTCTAACCTCAAAGGTCGCGGGGTCGACAAGAATATTGCCGGGTTCGAGATTCTTGTGGACGATCATCGAATGATGAAGAGAGCCACAGACGCTGATAACGTTGCGTGCGATCCGGAAGAAGACATCCAGTGGCACTCTGCGTCCATCATACCGCTCTCGTAGTTCGCGAAGAGAACATCCGAAGGGCTCGAGGACCAACGCAACATTACCGTGTCCGAACGCGACAAGATCGATCACCTCAGGAACTGCTCTCGCATCCAGCGAACTCATCAGACGATGCTCACGCTGAAGTGCAGCAACGTCCTTCTTGTTCGGATACATTGCTGCCAGCGTCTTGATGACTACGTCCGTGCCGTCAGCAACACGCGTCGCTCGGTACAAGACGTGTGGAGGCGAATCGCAGAGTGTGCTGTTAACACGATACCCTGGGATCGAATTGGCCTCCGGCAGTTCAACGGTATTTCTCACACTGCTTAGATGTCGAACATCTGCTTGAAACGCGCATGGTATGCTTCTTGCGCGTTATGCAACAACGGATATCCGTGGCCGCAGAAGGCATGCTGGAAGGGGATCTCCTTCAAGCGGACGAAGTCTTCAACTTGCGGAGCGCTCTCCAGCATCCATGCCGGACCGAGATTCGCTCGCTTGAAGAAGTCCAGTTGCTGCATGATGTTGATCGTTGGCTGATCGAAGAACTCATCCGGCTCGACCCAGTTTTGAAGAGAGTCGCAGGCGATCATGACACCGCCGTCACGATCAAGGCGCATGATGCACTCCGGCCGACGTACGGTCTTGAACACGAAAAGGGATGCATTCTGCAACGGAAGGTCGCCCCCTTCAACAAGGGGCTTGGGGTTCAGACCTTCCTGTACCTTCATGTCGGGCAGTGCCCAAAAGGTAGCGCTATATCGGTTGACGTAGAATGGGTCGTCAACGCCATGCATGTCGCCAAGTCGGACAACATGTTTGACCGTGCCGAGTTTGTCGAGTTCAGCCAGGCCATCATCATCAAGTCTGACGGAGTTGAAGATGGTAAGATCGGTTCCCTCACGCACCACCGTCATGTTGCGGCTGAAGTGCCACATGGAACCGAAGAACTCATTCTTCATCGTGCCGGTCACAAAGAAGATGTCTTTGTGCACTTCCTTGATCGGTCCGTGATCCATCGCGTTGTGATACGTCGACATGTCGATGTCCTCTCTGGTGTGTTGTTCGTTTACGTGCGGGAATACCGGCCTACAAATCTGAACTCTCGATCGTATTCGTGCAAATAAGCATTTAGGTATTCTACGATCTCGGAGCGTAGGTGCCCGTTGTCGAGATCGTCGATGGTTTCCAAACCGGTACTAGTGTCGTGCCGGTGCAGATGAAACAGCGTGGTATCCTTGCCGCCAAAGAGGGCGTGCAGCACCTCCAGATCCGGTCGTGCGGGTCGAAGGTCAAAGACGGCGTCCCGCAAAGCGGTCAGATGCGGATTGTTTGCAAGATCCCTCGGTGTATACACCGGGTATTCGCCCTTCGGCAACTGAAATGTGGGTAGTGTAGGGTAGGCGTGGACAGGGTGCTTCCGCAGTCGCTCGATGTACGACTCATCAAGTCGCGCTTTCTCGGCTCCGTTGATGATGATGTTCAGATACCTTCGGCTTGGGAGGCAGTTATCATCCACAACAGCCGGCATGCCAACGTAGGTCCAGGCGGTAGTGGATGTTCCGGAGCGAGTAACGACTTCAACGAGCTGTCGATCGTATCCAACGCCGTAGGCCTCGAGGGCATCGAGGGAGGCAAGGTGTTCGTCGAGACATTCATGCACCACGCCTTCGACCACGTCGTTCTCGTTCCCGGTGCTGATGATGTTTCCAACTCCGCCCTCGAGCGGGAACCAGTGCTTTACGTTGAATACGAGCTTCCATCCGCGCAACTGTGCGGGTTCAGAACGTACGGGTACAACGCCTTTGGCACGTAAGGCGACATCGTTGATGTTAGAGCCGTACCCGAAATACGTAAACATCTCTAGAGTGAGTAGCTGTAGGCGCGATCCTCGGCGTCCATGATCCTGAGCACTTCAGGGTTGTCCGTCCAATGTGCTGCAACGGATTCCAAGATCTCTGCAGGAGAGGGGGCGTCTGTCGTCGCCATTTGATACTGCCATCCTGCGGCAATGAGGTCCTGCGTCATCACTAACTTCTTCTGCTCGAAGTGTGCCGGGTTGGTGTCGTCAGTGTAGTAGAGATACATGCTCGGATGGTTGGCGCACAAGACCGGCGTCAGTGCATCATCGTCAGACAGCTTGAGCATGAGCAACGACAGCGGTGCCAACGTGCCGGGGATCTGATCGGCATAGTTCTGTTTCAGCCAGTCTCGTACCGGGCCGCCGTATGCCACAACTGACTGTGTAATGCCGTTCTTGGACGTGAGTCTGGCCTTCAGCATGGCCTTGACGTACGGGGCAAAGAGACCATTGAACGGCTCAATGCCTTTGCTGTCGTCTCCGGGTGCGGCAAGTGGGACACAATCAACGATGGTCTCCAGCGGTGCGCAGTGAGACTCCATCATACCGTTGCAGCCGAGAAGGTTCTCCCACCGACGATTGGTCGGTGAATACAGATAGTCTTTGTAAACAAACGTCTCGAGTGGCGGGAAGTGCAGCAACTGGACAGATCGCGTTGTGGTCATGCACAGCCCGGAAGGAAGCAAGAATCGGATCTTGCCATTGCCCTGCTTCTGGATCTCTGCTTCGTGCTCTTGAAAGATCTTCAAGCCGATCTGACCGGCGGCGATGTACGACACGATCTTATCCGGATAGGCACTCAGATCACGATGGGGGCTGTACATCTTCAGCACGTACTGTCCGTCTTCGCGCTGGAGAAGTTGTGCCCACGCTCCGCTGTGACCATCGCATTGCAACGTCTTGTTGAACGCATGTGCGACAAACTCGGGCAACGACGTCAGGCCCGATGCTTGATCTTCCGGTGAATAGGAGAAGAGGGCGGTAAGATCTTCTTCCGTACCCGGAAGTGCAACTTCGATACAGTGCTCCATAGCGGTAGTGTCCGGTATAATGGTTTCGCCACGTTGATATAGTCCCGACCAGTGGGTCGAAGATACACGTTACCTGTCGAAATCAACAAGAATTCGCGACGGACGCAGCATTCTCAGTTATGATACCGGGCGTTCCGCAGACCAAGAAGGTGCAGACGATGCTGGAGACTGGTCAAGAGTACGCCGATGCCATAGATGGCGGAGCGACGAAAGTTGATGCTGGATGCCTCTTCGAAGTACTTGGTTGGGCAGGTGACCTCGCCGATGTCGAAGTCCTTCATGATGATCTGGGAGAGCATCTGATTGTCGAAGACGAAATCGTCGGAGTTTGCCGAAAGGTCGATCGACCGCAACACGTCGGCTGAAAACGCACGGTAGCCGGTGTGATATTCCGAGAGCTTTTGTCCGACGAGGAGATTCTGGATGAAGGTAAGTCCGCGGTTGGCGATGTACTTGTACAATGGCATGCCCCCTTTCAATGCACCCTTACCGAGAATGCGAGATGCAAGCACGACGGGATAGACGTCGTTGGCGATGATCCATGCCATTACGGGGATCAACTTTGGCGTGTATTGATAGTCGGGGTGGACCATGACGACGATGTCGGCACCGATCTCCAGCGCTTTGGCATAACACGTCTTCTGATTGCCGCCGTAGCCCTTGTTCTTTTCGTGGCGGATGACGTGGTGGATGCCGAGGTGCTTGGCAAGCGCTGTGGTCTCGTCGCGTGAGTGGTCATCCACAAGGACGACCTCGTCCACGACGTCCATCGGGATCTCCCGATACGTCATTTCCAGGGTCTTCGCGGCGTTATATGCCGGAAGGACGACGACGACCTTCTTGCCGTTGACCATTATTCCAACTCGAATACTGCGGAAACAGTAACGCGAACGACCATCTGACCTGCGGCGACCGGTGTTCCCATCTCGGCATCTGCTGCCATCATCATGGCCTTCGCACGATAAACGGGTTGTGGTGTGTATCCGCCGGATTCAGAGATGTTAAGGGGCTTACCAACTTTTGCACCAACAGCCGCAGCAAGGTCGGAGGCCTTACGTTGTGCGTCTTTTGCAGCGGCAATGCGCAGTGAGTCGCGAACGGCCTTTGCATTGGACGTCTCGAACTCGACGTTGTTGAGGATGTTCACACCGCCGTCAACGCCGGCGTCGATCACACCTTCGACCTTCGCAAGGTCGCGCACGATCACATGCACTGTGTTGCGCATGACGTATTTCACAAGCTCGCGTTTCCCATCATTGCGGTAGTTGTACACAGGCTCGATCTGCAGGTTGCTCGTCTGCACATCCTTGGCTTCGATACCGAGTGTTTTCAGTGCCGTAAAGAGCGACCGAACACGCTTGTCGTTCTCGGCCTTGATCTTCTTCACATCCATGCCTTCGGTCTCAACGCCGATGTTGACGGATGCGCGGTCAGGCGCGATCAATGCCTCTGCCTCTCCCTCGACCGATACGGTACGACGTTGATCAACAGACTGCGAAAAGGATGGTGTAGCGATCGTGAACAGAAAGACCGCCAGAAGCATGGTACGGATCATTGTCCGACTCCTTCAAGTTGTTGTGAACATGTTTCCCATTCTGCCATGAGACTGGTGACGAGTTGCTTCGCCGTTTCGTATCTCGACGTGATCTTATGCGACTTCACCGGGTCTTTGTACAACTCCGGATCGGCCATTTCTTTTTCACACTCGGCGATCATCTTCTCCTGAACGCCAACTTGACGCTCAATGTCTTCGATGCGCTTTTCCAGCTTCTTCTTGACCCTGTTCAACTCTTTCAGCTCTTCCCGACTCAAACTCCTGACCTCGTTGTCCCTGACCGCGACGTCGCTGACCACGACTTCGCTGACTTTGTTGTCGCCGTGTGAGTTGTCGCTGTGCGAGCTGTCGCCGTGTGAGTTGTCGCCGTGTGAGTTGTCGCTGTGCGAGCTGTCACTGACCGCGACGCCACGCAGCGAATTCACATAATCATCCACATCCCCCACGTACTCCTTCGTCGTCCCAAGACGGAACGCAAACACACGCTCCGTGAGGCCGTCGAGGAAGTCGCGGTCGTGCGAGACCACGATCATGGATCCGTCATATTCCATCAAGGCCTGCTTGAGGACCTCTTTCGACAACATGTCCAAGTGATTCGTAGGCTCGTCCAGGATCAAGAGATTCGTCGGTTGCAGCAGCAAACGTGCAAGAGCGAGGCGGCCTTTTTCACCGCCGCTCAACACGGCGACCTTCTTGTTGACATCGTCTCCGCTGAACAAGAATGCACCCAGTAGTGAACGAATGCGCGGACGCATCTCGGGTGGTGATGCTTGCTCCATCACTTCGTAGACGGTGTTGTGGCCCCCTAACAGATCTGCTTGATGCTGGGCGTAATAACCGATGATCACACCGTGGCCGATGCGGATCTCACCTGACGTGGGCTGCTCAAGGCCGCCGATGAGTTTGGAGAGTGTGGTCTTGCCTTCACCGTTCTTACCGATGAACGCCACCTTCTCACCGCGTTCAAGATGAAAGGTGGTCCCGCGAAGGACCTTCTTCTCGCCGTAGTTCTTTATCACGTTGATGCAATCCACGACGACACGTCCCGCCCGTGGTGCCGGCGGGAAGGTGAAGTGCATGGTTGCCGTGTCGGTGTCTTCGACTTCGATGACCTCCATCTTGGCCAAAGCCTTGATGCGACTCTGTGCACGTGATGCGAGTGATGCTTTGTAGCGGAAACGATCAATGAACTTCTGTACGCGCTCACGCTCACGTGCCTGTCGAACTGCTGCGGCCTTTTGCTGCTCTAGACGTTCTGCGCGGATCTGCTCGTAGTCGGAATACGATACGGGCATGTCAAAGACCTTTGCCCGCGTGATCTCGATCGTGCGATTCGTGATGTTATCCAAGAACGTCCGGTCGTGCGAGATCAGGATCACAGCGCCGTCATACGTTTGCAAGAACTCCTCCAACCACTGCACCGATTCGATGTCGAGGTGGTTCGTGGGCTCGTCAAGCAACAACACGTCCGGGCGAGAGAGCAGTAGGCGTCCAAGTTCTGCACGCATCTGCCAGCCCCCTGAGAACGCTGTCAACGAATTGTCGATCTCTTTCTGTTCAAAGCCAAGACCGGTCAACACGCGCTCGATATCGGCGTGCATGGTCATGCCGCCGCGACGTTCGAATTGTTCGTGGGCATCGGTCAGACGTTGGACAAGATCCATATAGTCCGGCGTCTCATAATCCGTTCTTCGGTCGATCTCACGTTGATATTCGTCGATGCGATCCTGGATCTTCAGCACGTGCTCAAAGGCCTGTAGCGCCGTCTCTCGCAACGTGCAGGAAAGATCGAGCGTGAGATCCTGCGAAAGCAATCCGACCGTGATATTGTTCTGCCGATGCACGTCACCGCGCGTCGGCTGACGTTCACCGGCCATGATGTGCATCAACGTCGACTTGCCCGCACCGTTACGTCCAACAAGACCGATGCGATCTCCGCGTTGCACAAGGAACGTCACACCCGTAAAGAGCAGACGTGTTCCAAAGTCTACTTCAACATTCACCAACGATAACATCAGGCCTGTTCCTTACGCATCATCAACACATGGTCCAGGATCACCTCGGCGCACGCCCGCTTACTCATGGGAGGGTAGGGGGCGGGTGGTTCGTTCTTCGTCACGATGGTGATGGTATTGTCGGTGCCGCCAAATCCGCTGCGTGCAATACCGGCCTGATTTGCGATGATCATATCTGCGTTTTTGTTCTTGAGTTTGGCTTCGGCATAGCCGACCACGTTGTCGTGTTCCAACGCGAACCCGACGATGGTCTGCCCTTGCTGTTTGTGTGCACCCAGCCAAGAAAGAATGTCTTGTGTGCGTTGCAGCTCGACCGTCATGGTCTCTCCGACGCTGTCTTTCTTGATCTTGCCTTCGGCGGGTTGTGCCGGCGTGAAATCTGCTACGGCAGCCGACATGACCACAACGTCGGCGTCGGCATGTAGTTGCACCGCTTCGAACATTTCTAACGCTGTCCGCACATCGATCCTCTCCACACCCATCGGCGTTGGCAGTGCCACCGGACCGGTGATGAGTGTCACTAGCATTCCGCGATCGCGAGCCGCTTCAGCCAGCGCAAAGCCCATCGTACCCGTAGAATGATTGACGATGCTGCGCACCGCATCGATCGGTTCGTGAGTGGGGCCGGCAGTGATGGTGAGGGTAAGAGGGTTGAGGGTAAGAGGGTTGAGGGTTGAGGGTTGAGGGTCACGCCATGACGTGACCGTACTGAATGCCGTCGGACGTTGGACGTCGGACGTCGGACGCGGTATAGCATCAATGATCGTCTGCAGTTCCGGCAGTCTGCCCTTGCCGACGAGGCCGGAGGCGAGTGGTCCTTCATCCGGAGGGACGACGATCACTCCGTCGTTGACAACACGTTCGATGTTTCGCTGTGTGGTGGCATGTTCCCACATGTCCGTGTCCATTGCCGGAGCGATGATCACCGGACGATCGTTCGGCATCGACATCACCACGGTCATCAACGCGCTGTCGGCGATGCCGTTGGCAAGTTTTGCGAGTGTGGTGGCGCTACACGGTGCGATCAATGCAACATCGGCCCATTGTGCCAGGTGTACGTGCCACGAGCCCCCTTCCTGGATCTTCGGATCGTACGGATCGATGATCACCGGATGCAGCGACGTTGCTTCGAGCGCCAATGGCGCTACGAATTGTCGAGCCGACGGCGTCATGACCACGCGCACCTCATGCCCGGCACGACGAAGGTCGCGCACAAGCCACGGCGCTTTGTAGGCCGAGACGGAGCCGGTGATGCCGAGGAGGATGTTCATGGAGGGAACAGGGAACAGGGAACTGGGAACTGGGAACTGGGAACTGGGAACTGGGAACTGGGAACTGGGAACAAGACGATGGACGGCGGACGACGGACGGCGGACGCTGGACGATGGACGCTAGACGCCGGACGAAAAGAGCCATCGCGGCTGGGCCGGATGGCTCTGAATTGTCAAAGGCAGTGGAGCGTTACTCGGCGGCCGGAGGAGGCGTGTCGAGTTTGACTTGGATCTGGCCGGTGATCATCTCCTTCATGGCGATGAAGGTTGGCTTTGCAAGCTTGTCGAACTCTTTGCTGATCGCGATCTGGTCGGCGTTCGGACCTTCGTTCTCGTCGGTGTCAACGATCACGTCGGCAAGGCGCTCATGGATCTGCGTCTTGATCTGATCGTTCACCTGGCGCGCACGCTGACCCATGGCGACGATCGATTGATAGATCGAACCCTTGGAGGATTCCTCCATGCGGACGACTACGGGATTGACGATATAGGTGCTCATAGGTCTCGGGGATGATGAGAACAGCAAATATACGAAGGGAATGGGGAATGGGGAATGGGGAATGGGGAATGGGGAATGGGGAATGGGGAATGGTTAGAGAAAGCGGGAGGATTCGTCGGGGGAGGGGAGGCGGCAGGAGGAGCGTTTGCCGAACCAGCGGTAGCGGTTGCGGGAGACCCAGCGATACAGACGATCCCGAAGGGGGCGCGGGATGAGGCGTCCGACGGTGAGAATGCGCCAAGTCCATGGAAGGTAACGGGTTAGGCGGAAGATGGCTTCGGACTCGATGTAGAGGACGTTGTCCTCGATAAAATAGACCGTCTCGGGGGCGGTGAAGACGCCGTATTGGGCGAGGAGGGCAGCCCCCTCCACACTTTGGAAGCTGCCGAATCGCAGCGTTCGGGTCCGATCGTTGCGGATCAAGTGATCAACCGTGGCGTTGCAGAGATTACAGACGCCGTCGAAGATCACGGTCGGTGGTTGGTTCATGTGGACAACGCGTCGGTGGTGACGTAACAAAAATGCGCTTCAGAGTGTTATCTAGCATACGGAGGTTTTATGGCAGCACTAGACCTGAATATGTTCACGGCAGGTGTCCATGATATGGAAGCGGCACAGTATCGCATCCTGGCTGCGATGAAGGCTGCTGCGACTGACCTGCACCAAAACCGGTTGTATCCGGGGCTTGGCGAGCTCGTTGAGTTGACGTCGATCCTTGAGACGATCAACAACAACCGAGACCAATACCAAACGGTCTTGCCGAAGCGACTCAGCGGCGTGGACTTCGAAAAAAAGACATTGAAGTTCGACGCCATTCCTGCCGATAGCGAAGCGATCGCGCGGATGTTCGAGCTGGTGGATTGGGCGCTTCCACAGTTGCGAACGTTGACGGATGAAGGCATTGCGATGTTCGATTTTGTGCTACAGCATCTGCACATCGACGTTGTGGGCATCATGCCGATCTACCGTGATGAAGGATACGTCTTCGTCCCGGATCCGCGTCAGCATGTCTATCATGTGATCCGTTATGAATTGTCGTTGTACACCGACGACAACGACAACTACCGCGCGATGAAGACCATCGAGGTCGATACCCGTGATCAGGGCTCAGTAACGTCGGCACCGGAGATCGTAAAGCTTGATCTTGTGCGGAAACATCAAGACCTGCCCAATCCCGCGACCTACCTTGTTGATACGGATCTCGACTTCCCATTCGAGAACACGATCCTGCCCGTGGCGAAGCGAAAGCTTATGAAGGTGTTGATCTCGTAAGCACGGCAACGTAGAATCCATCGCCACCGTCATCACCCGGCATTGTCTGCCATGATGAACGCACAGTGAACTCCGGATGTTCTTGTACAAAGTCGTCGATCTGATCGACGCCTTCTTCTTTGAGGACGCTGCATGTTGCATACAACACGTCGCCGCCGGGTTTGCAACAGCGGGCATTGCGACGCAAGATCTCGGCTTGCTGACGGGTCAGCTCGCTGACGTGCTCTTCGCTGAGATGCCACGCAATGTCAGGGTTCCGTCGCAACACACCGGTGCCCGTACACGGCACATCGATCAACACACGGTCGGCTGAATTGGCTAGACGCTTAACGGTCTTCGTAGACGTGATCAACCGCGTGTCGATGATCGTTGCGCCGGCTCGCCGTGCACGTCTGCGCAACTCATCCAGTTTCGACTCTGCAACGTCGAGTGCGATGATCGCTCCGCGGTTCTGCATCACAGCGGCCATGTGCAACGCCTTGCCACCCACGCCCGCGCACGCATCGATCACTCGTTGTCCGGGCCGCACGTCGAGTGTTGCCACCACTCGTTGCGACGTCCGATCTTGCTGCTCGAACCAGCCCTTCGTAAACGCCTCACTGCGGAACAATCCGAACGGCGCATCGATCTGCACAACGTTCTCTTCAACAGGCGTTGGTTGGAAGGGGGCAAGCACGGTCACACATTCATCAACCGTTGTGCGAAGCGTGTTCACACGGATGAAGACCGGCGCATCGCGCATCGAGGCGGCGAGAAAGTCGTTCGTACGTTCGCCAAGAGATCGATCCAGACGTTCCTTGAGCCACGTTGGTACCAGAAAGGTGTCGGCTTCGACATCATGGGCGGGGTCGAGGTCGCCCGTGCGAACCATGCGATAGAGATGATCGCGGATCGCCTTAGCCCGTACCTCGTCAGCGTGCGCCTCACGGATCAGGATGGCGATCTCGTCGGTGAGGTGCTTGCCCCCTTCCATGATCCGGATCGCTGCGTTACGAATGGGTTCATGCAGCGATCGGGGAAGGGTATACATGGTTAGCCGGTGATGGTCAGGATATTCGTCGTGCTACTATAGCTTGATGCGAATTTCGGAAGATCTGTGGCACTTCCAGCTGAAGGCTGTCGCAAAACACGTCCATCGGTCGGTGAGTACTCGGCACCATGGCATGGACAGTGACAGTTATCTGACGGGGTGGCAGGGACCTCGACGCTGCAGCCCTGGTGTGTGCATACTGTTGAGAACACAACAAACGCCGACTCGGCAACGCGCGAAATGAAGACAGGTCTGCCACCGTTGAGTTCTTCGACGAATGCAGAGGTGATGCTGCCGACTGCACTGAGCTCGGGATAGTCGGCGATGTTCACCTCATACGTCTTGCCCGGTGCATTCGGCTGTGTCTCGTCTGTTTCACAAGAAGTGATCAGTGAGGCGATCATTGGTGCTGTGAGAATGACGCCAACAGAAGATGTGGCAAGGCGTAGGAAGTGGCGACGTGCATCGACCGTGTCGGTATGATTCATGCGCATGGCTTAGTCCTTTGAACGTTTGATCATCAGACCACTGAACACGATCATCGCGACCGACGTTCCCAAGATGAAGCCATAGCTCCGAGGGAGTGCCGTGACCGATGGCTCATCCGGCAACAGTCCATACTTGAATGTCGGGACCCAAGTCACCTCTTCGTGTGTGGTGCCGAATAGTTCATCCTTGACCATGGTGACGACCTTTTCGCGATCCTTGGTGTAGATCTGCATACCGTGGGAGAACCAAATGACGCCGCCGATGATACAGGCGATGATGGCGATACCGATCAGAAGTCTCCAGATCATGATGAACTCCAAGGTCAATAGAAGAGGTGAAGCTGAACTGCCCAGCGTGTGGCAACACCGTCGAGAGCGGTGTCCCAGAGTCGGTACTCAGGACGAACCTCAACGAATGGTAACACGAACACCTGAGCACCGATCACGCCGCTGGTGATCGAAACGTCAGACGGTGCACGCTGTTGACTTGTTACTCCGTGTTCGTAGCGTGCATAGACAATGAGTGGACTATAGACCTGCCAACCAAGTTCTACCATGCCGGTGGTGGACGACATGACGTTCTCAAGCGAGGTCTCTGTGAGTTGAAACATCAAGTAGGCAGCGTCGGTGAGTCCGATGCCGCCGAATACCGAGACCATCTGAAACTCATTGTTGAGCATCAAGGAGCCGCCGGCATAGGTGTTCACCTTATCTTCAAAGAAGCGCGGCCACACCATGGCACGAGCTGTAATCGTTGCCTGATCTCCCTGCACGGCACTATACGAGCTGAGTCCGTCAGACAATCGCACTTGTGAAAGGCCCTCGGAACCAAAGATGCCGAGGTTTACGGTAAGCCATCGTTCAGACTCCCACGTGAGCTCCGAGCCCCATTCCGCCCAATCCGGTGCAAGAATGTTCTGTCGGGCAGATGACGTCACATAGTTATACGGGAACATCGTGTGGTCATCATACCGAATGCCGACCGATGGCCGGAAGAATCCGATGCGTACTTGGGGTAAGGAGCGGTCTGGTTGCAGGATCGCGCTGAACGCACCCATGCGCTGACCCGGGAACTGGATGCGTTCGTCCGTATTCGGTGCGGTGCGTAGGGCAGCGAAGTTGAATTGTCCTTCGATGGTCAGTGCCTTGATCGGACGGTACGCTCCATAGAGCGTGGCCTGCATGGGAAAGTAGGCGCGCTTTGCGGCTGAGTCGGTGAACGAGCGTGCTGTTTGCACTCGGATGTCGGTACCAAGTAGCAACGCACCGTCGAGATACTCGTTCGACTGATCTTCCGGATACATCCACGAGAAGATCGTTGAGTCGCGAGGGATGACTCCAACATCATACCATGCATACCATCCGAGCTCTGTGCGAAGTCCGCCGCCTGACGGAGCAACATGACAGTTCGAGCAGCGATTGCCGCTAAGTAGCGAAAACTGCGGCAACGCCGAAGTGACGGCAACCGTCGCGAACAGAGCAATGATCAATGACGAGATAACCGGCATGGGCGCTCAATGACAGATAGCGAATACCTGTGTTACGTGTGTGAACACGTTTTCACCTACCTAAAAAAAACGGCGGTTGTTAGACCGCCGTTTGTTCAGATACACAACAGACGTGTTACTTGAAGGTTACGGTCTTCAGTGACTTTTCGAAGATCGGCAGGTAGACGGATTGTTCCGGCTTGAACCAGTTCACTGTGATTCGATACATCCGATTACCCTTGATGGCGAAGTAGGCGCGGCTTGACACGGTGGGTGTCGGATTGTACGTGAAAAAGGCGGCTTTCACACCGCCAATGTTCGTGCTGGTGACGTTTGTTCCGTAGGTCTTCTGGTTCTGCGTCAAGATCTTGTCGAGGTTGTTCTGCTTCGACGCATCGAACACATCAACCTGGATGTTACAATCGAGGCGTGAACCGTAGAAGTTCACCGACGTCAAGCCATTCGAGCTCGACTTCTCACCCTTGAAGTTTTGCGGGATCTGAATGGCAAACTCACCGGCGCTATACGGGCGAAGGGTGTCTGACGGCGGCTCCGGGCCTTGTGGTGCAAGCGTATCTGGCTTCTTCTCCTTTACCACCGGACGCTTGGCGAGCTTGACCGAAGCTACGACCTCTTCGAATTGATTCTCGTAGTCTTCGAAGTTGCGACCAAAGGCAGCAAGGGTGAGGATCGTGATAACTGAGTCCTGCTCAGCGAAGTACATGTTGGACTGGAATTCACCGTCCTCTTGGTCGAACTTTACTGATAGCAGCTTCGCTGGTTTGCCGCCAAGTGTGGCGTCCGTTAGGCTATACCGTTCATTCTCCAACCCATCCTCAAATTCAAGCCTCGAATTCTTGATCAAGGAGTCGATGTTGCGTGTGCTGTCAACCTGGATGGCGCGCAGCTCTACTTTAGCACCGCCCTCGCCTTTACCGAAGTCGAGAAAGCGACGCGCGATCGCCGGCTTCGACGTAGAGAGCACCAATTCACCGGCCACGGTCTGCGTGAGCCAGTTCGACGGTACCTTGAGTTCAAAGCCGCGGATGTCGTCTTTCACCAGTTTCAAGCCTTCGATCGGCGTCACCGGTGCCTTACGGGAGCATCCCCCAATAATGACGCCGGCCATCAGCACAACGCCTACGATCCACTTTGTCTGTTTCATAACTATTCTCGGTTATTTCGTTCCTCGCTTTCGCTCGGAATGACATCAGTAATTCGGTTATTCGGTTACTCGGTTACTCGGTTACTCGGTTATTCGGTTATTCAGTTGTTCAACGCGCCTTCTTTTACCCACGTCCTCATTCCTCGTACCTGTCGTGGGTCGATCAGGTCGATAGCGCCTACGGGGTGAGGGACAGTCAATTCAAGTACTTGGTTAAGCAGTGACTCATCCGGAAGGTTTATCACGACCAGGTTCGGACGGTCAAAGAAAAGATACGAGTACTGGGTTAGTCGTATTCCACCAGCCGCATTCGTGGACCCGTGGCACTGGCCGCAACGAAGCGTCAAGAACGGCTGCACATGGCTGCGATAACTGACGAGGGAATCAGGGAACACCACTTCTTGTGGATTCGTGATCGTATCGCCGCAACCGGCCGTAGTAACTACTGCCGCGGCAAAGGCCATACCCGTAGCCATGCGTCGCATCAGTAGCTCTCGTCCTGTGTTGGGAACGAATGGCCTCGCACATCGTCGACGTAGTGTTTGAAGGCACCCAGCATCACATCGTGTAATTCGGCGTAGCGTCGGACGAACCGCGGACGGAACTCCGTTGACATCCCGACCATGTCGGTCCAGACCAAGATCTGTCCGTCGCATGACGGTCCGGCACCAATGCCGATCGTCGGAACATCCACCATGGCCGTGACCTCGGCCGCCAGTGCTGCCGGGATCTTCTCAAGGACGATCGAAAAGACGCCGGCCTTCTGAAGGGCATCGGCATCGCGCTTGATCTGATCCGCTTCGTCGTGGGAGCTGCCGCGCTCACGATACGAGCCGAACTGATGGATGCTCTGCGGCGTCAGCCCAAGGTGTCCCATGACCGGGATGCCGTTCTCCGTCATCAAGCGGACGGCATCAACGACCCGCTCGCCCCCTTCCAACTTGACGGCACCGGAACCGGCTTCTTTCATCAAGCGTCCGGCGTTGCGGAAGGCCTCACGAGGACTGGCTTGGTACGACATGAAGGGCATGTCCGTCACCACCATGGCGCGTTCCACAGTGCGGACCACGGCCTGGGTGTGATAGATCATGTGTTCAAGGGTGACGGGAATGGTCGTGTCGTGGCCTTGGACGACGTTGCCAACGGAATCGCCGACCAACAAGAGGTCGATACCGGCTTGGTCCATGATCGCCGCCGACATGGCATCGTATGCCGTCAGACAGGCGATCGGAGTACCGGCCCGCTTCATCTCGATCAGACGAAGGGTGGTGACGCGCTTGCGGGTGGTTGGGTTCTGTGGCATGGAACAACAAAGATAGCCGACCCCGCGATTCCCGGCGTTATCTTTCGGTTATGTTCTCGCCAGTGGTTTCGGTCCGCTCCATGACCATCGACGTCCCGCACGGTAGACGCGCCGTGTTCCTTTCGGACGTGCATTTGGGCTTTGGCAACAGGGACACGGACCGTGCTCGCGAGTCGCGTCTGGTGCGTACACTCCGTAAGATCGCCCCGGATACAAGCCACCTCTTCATCGTCGGCGACCTGTTCGATTTTTGGTTCGACTATGGAACCGTGATCCCCCGTGGACACGTTCGCACCCTTGCTGCCATCCAGGATCTCCTGGAAGGGGGCGTGCAGATCACGTATCTGATGGGTAATCACGACTTTGGACACGCAACCTATTTCGGAGAAGAACTCGGTATTAAGGTCGACCACGGCGACGTTGAGGCCACGATCAATGGCACGCGGTTCTACCTTTCCCATGGCGATGGGAAGGCGCACAACGACACGGGGTATCTTATCCTGCGCTCGATCCTGCGAAACCGCGGGATCCAGTGGCTCTACCGCACGATGCATCCGAACATCGGCATCGGATTGGCGGCACGGACGTCGAAGGGAAGTCGGGACTATACCGGCGCCAAGGACTACGGCCCGCACGACGGTCTGCGCGACTTCGCCCACGCCAAGATCCGTGAAGGGTATCGGTACGTGATCATGGGTCACCGACATCGAGTGGCTGAAGAGCGTTTCGAAGATGGTTTCTACATCAACCTTGGTGATTGGTTGGGTGAACAGTGTGTGATCGGCGAATTCACGCCGGAGAACGGCTTCCGCCTGATCGCCGACCCCTATATTTGACGGACACACGGACGCAGAGAGGACATCATGAAGAAGATCGGACTGCTTTTTGGCATGGAACAATCGTTCCCACCGGCATTGGTCGAAGAGATCAATCGTCGCGACGAAGGTGTATCGGCAGAATTCTGCAAGATCGGCGGCATCACGCTTGACGACCTGTTCGAATACGATGTGATCCTTGACCGGATATCTCAAGACGTCCCGTTCTACCGTGCGATGCTCAAGGTAGCTGCACTGAATGGAGTTCGTGTTGTCAATAATCCGTTCTGGTGGACGGCTGACGACAAGTTCTTCAACTATGCTGTTGCCCAAAAGGCCGGCATCCCTGTGCCGAAGACCGTGCTGCTGCCGAGCAAGAACCATCCGCCGGAGACCACGGCCGAGTCGTTCCGCAATCTCATGTTCCCGCTCAACTGGCAGGAGATCTTCGACTACGTTGGCTTCCCATCATGGCTCAAGCCATACGATGGAGGTGGCTGGCGTCACGTGTACAAGGTGAACTCCATCGACGAGTTCTTCGAGCGGTACAGCGAAACAGCAGACATCGTAATGACGCTGCAAGAAGGCATCGAATTCACTGAGTACTACCGCTGCTATTGCATTGGCCGTAAGCACGTCCACATCATGCCGTACGAGCCGCGTAATCCGCATCACTTGCGTTACCAAGCCGGCTTTTCGCCAACGCCGGAAATGACAAAGACGCTCACCGAACTCTGCTTGAAGATCTGCAACATCCTCGGCTACGATTTCAACACGATCGAGTTCGCCGTGCGTGATGGCATTCCGTATGCGATCGACTACATGAACCCTGCACCTGATGCTGAGCGCACGTCCGTGCAAGAAGAGAACTTCGAGTGGGTACTCAACACCACGGCTTCATTCTTGATCGAGCTTGCTAAGCAAGGTCGCAGCGTGCCGAAAGAGTACGCTTGGAGCAACTTCCTGAATCCCGGCGCACCGAAAACATCCGGCAAGGTGAAGTAATGGCGGATGATCCTAAGGTAGAAAACACCGATGAACGCACGGTCCTTGTACTGCATCTAGCCCGCAAGCGAGAGTTTCTCGAAGCACTCGCTAAACGCATCGATAAGATGCGCTCGATCAAAGACGAAGCAAAACTGCGTGAAGAGATCGATAGTTTGCCGCACGACATTCGTTCACAGATCCGTTCGTTCGATCGACTTACCGCTATCGAACAGAATGTCAATCGCGTAACGTCAGCGCTGATGCGCAAGCTCCATCGTGCATTCCCCGATCTCACGCGCACGGAGCTTCTGGTATGTACCTATCTCCGCGCCGGACTTACGCCGGGACAAGCCGCAGAGCTCATGTTCATCAGCCGTCGTGCCGTTGAGAAACATCGACAGTCGATCCGCGCCAAGTTGGACCTGCAGCCGCGGGAGGATATCGTGCACTGGCTTGAAGACTTCGAACACGGTCGTCATCACAAATAATGCCTTCTGCATCGACTGCTCGATTCGTGCATGAGCTGTCCGTTGCAGCGCGAAACATCACGGCCGAAGGTGCGAAACAACAACAGGTGCTCATCGAAGCGCTGGCTGCCCGTCCGTTGGGTACACCTGCGCAGGTCATTGCCTATCACGATGCCCTTCTGTTCATTCTCGCCTATCCTGTACACATCGACCTCGTCAACCTCGCGCAGAGCGAACTCGACCGAGTTGTTGATCATGTCAAGGCGCGATCAAAAGGACGCACACAGCACGAGTATCAAAACAGCGGCATTGCTGGGAGCATCACACGCTCTACGTTCTCTCTAGCACTCAATAGTTGGCTCATCGAACGATTCGGCGAAGAGGTCGAGCTGTGGGCCGAAGGCCTCGACGAAGAACGTGTGGTCAATACCTTGAACCACATGCTCGATCCCGTAGAGTACGAGATGCTCCACGCCGGAAAAATGGCCTGGGATCACTGGTCCGCATCTCTTGTTGGTAAAGGGGCGAGCAGACACCACATCAAGAAGTGGATCGTAGAGACAACGCAACGTTTGCCGGGTTCGACGGCACTACGTGAATATGTGTTCTCGCAGTTCGCGCTTACAACGCAATGGAAGAGTGGACCACATGCCCCTTCGATGACATCCGGACGCGCTCCCTTCAGTTCCGTCTACCTCCATACAGATGGGGCCAAGAAGCGAATGACCTTGGAAGAGGCCTTTGCACTTGCGCCGCCGAGAGAGATCGCACTGACCACAACGCAGCAACGTGAACTCTGCGATCTCGCCAAGGGCGTCCTGTGCTTGCAACTCCGAGAGACGGATCCGGTGACGCATGCAGCAGTGTCAGAAACGACCTACTTTGACATGGGACGAGGTCTGACCATTGCCTTGTATGCGATGAAGTCCGACATGAAGATGGCGTTGCAGAGCTACATAGGTTTTATGGCCTTCAAGAACGGCATTCCGTGTGCCTACGGTGGCGGATGGCTGTTGAATGATGACTCCGGTTTTGGCGTCAACATCTTCCCGCCGTTTCGCGGCGGTGAATCTGCGGTGGTCGTTTGCCAGTTACTGCGGCTGTATCGACATACGTTCAACGTCAAGACGTTCAATGTCGATCCCTATCAGATCGGCTATGGCAACCCGGATGGGATCGCCTCCGGAGCGTTCTGGTTTTATTATCGACTCGGCTTCCGTCCGGTTGAGCGACATTTCCTCAAGCTTGCGACGGATGAGGCGCGAGCGATGAAAGAAGACCGCTCATATCGTTCTGCTGCAGCAGTGCTCAAAACGTTGGCCGAGTCAACGATGCGATGGACCGATCGCGGAGTGAAGCGCGAAGCGCCGATCACCGCCGATGTAATGGGTGATGTGGTATCGGCCTATGTGAACACACAGTTCGACGGCGATCGGCAAGCGGCACTCAAGCGTGCGTGCAGCTTGCTCTCGAAGCGGAGCGGCCGTCGGATTCATACAAAACATCCTGCTGCCCGTATCGCAGTGCTCTTGATGGCCTGCGGTTATGCGGAGCAAGCACGGCCCGCACAGCTTCGCAAGTTCCTTGATAGCTATGCCGTAAAACACGTCTCAGAGCGCGACTATGTTCGCGCCTCACAACACTTCCCGGACCTGTTCCGGAGACTGCACGAATCGGAACGTTCACTATGATGACCCATCTCGACGGTTCTTCACTTACGATCACATCGTTGGCATCGATCGCCTACGATGCAACTCACACAGTTGCCCTGACCTCAGAAGCGCGCGAGCGCGTTGCACACGCACGTAAGTCCGTTGATGCGTGGATCGCAGAAGAACGTGTTGTCTATGGACTCACAACGGGCTTTGGTGAGTTTGCCAACGTCTTCATTCCACACGACAAGACCGCTGAACTGCAAGAGAACCTCATCATGTCGCACAGTGCCGGCATGGGCGACCTCCTTCCCCGCGAGATCGTCCGCGCCATGATGGTCCTTCGCGTAAATGCACTCGCCAAAGGTCTGTCGGGGATCAGGCTGTCAACGCTCGACACATTGATCGCTATGATCAATGCCGATCTCCTGCCCGACGTCCCGGGCCAAGGTTCTGTTGGCTCCAGCGGCGATCTTGCTCCGCTCTCCCATCTCGCCCTTGCCTTGATCGGAAAGGGGCGAATCAGTAGCCGACTCTCTGCCGATGTCATGCGCGAGCACGGCATCGAACCTGTACAGCTCGCTGCGAAGGAAGGCCTGGCCCTGATCAACGGAACACAGATGATGTGCGCCTATGGTGCCCTGTCAGTGTATCGTCTGCGTAATCTTGTTGCCGTTGCTGATATCGCCGGCGCATTGTCGCTTGATGCGCTGCGCGGCACCGACCTCGCCTTTGACGAGCGCCTCCACCAGGCGCGTCCGCATCCCGGACAGCTCACATCGGCACGTAATCTCCGCACGTTGATCGCTGGCAGTGCGATCAGAGAGTCGCACCGCGTTGGCGACACGAAGGTGCAAGACGCCTATTCGCTGCGCTGTATGCCGCAGGTACACGGCGCTTCGCGTGATGCGATCGACTATGCTGCGTCCGTGATCGAACGCGAGATGAACAGTGCTACCGATAACCCCCTCGTCTTTGCCGATGACGACGTTGCTATCGAAGGTGGGAACTTCCATGGTCAGCCACTGGCCTTGGTATTGGACTTCCTTGCCATTGCGGCATCGGAGTTAGCCAACATCTCCGAGCGCAGAACCGAGCGTATGACGAATGCCGCTCTCGGCGGTCTGCCGCGGTTCCTCACGCCCAACGGAGGTCTTCACTCAGGAATGATGATCGCTCAATACACTGCAGCTGCCTTGGTCAGCGAGAATAAGGTGTTGGCCCATCCTGCCAGTGTCGACAGCATTCCAACCAGTGCAAATCAAGAGGACCACAACTCCATGGGCAGTATCGCCGGCAGGAAGTTGTGGCCCGTTGTTGCGAACGTCGAACGTGTATTGTCGATCGAATTGTTGTGTGCTGCGCAAGCTGTGGATCTGCTTCGCCCCCTAACCAGTAGTGAGCCGTTGGAGCGAGTGGTGGCATGTATCCGCGAGAAGGTACCATTTGCAGATCGTGATCGGATCCTGTATCACGACATGGATGCTGTCTACGACCTTGTGCGAAGTGGTTCGATCGTTGATGCTTGTGGCATCATCGTGGCACATCAATGATCACAGCATAGGTATCTGAGGTCGCCGTTAGTGTGATACTGTCAACGTCGTCGATGCCAATGGCATCACGACGCTGAAGAGCGTGACCGTTCACGTCTGCAGTGCCTTCGATGACGAAGGTGAAGAGGCCATTGTCCTGACGTCGCGACGCATAGGTGGCAACGTGACCAGCATCGAGCTTCACCAGCGACAACCATGCGTCTTGGTTGATCCACAACGGAGCAGAACCATCGTTTGGGCCAACGATCGTGGTGATCGTATTCGGGGCGAGTACAAAGGACTGCTGATCATATCGAGGTGTGACGCCCTTTGTGTGCGGAATGATCCAGATCTGCAAGAACTTCAATGCCTCCGTCGGAGAGCCGTTGAATTCGGAGTGAGTGAGGCCTGTGCCGGCAGACATGACCTGCACGTCGCCTGGCCGAAGGGCTTCATCATGCTCCATGCTGTCACGGTGCATGATCACGCCTTCCAACGGAATGGAGATGATCTCCATGTCGTTGTGTGGATGAGTACCAAAACCTTCGCCCGGCGCTACAACATCGTCATTGAACACACGGAGCATTCCAAAACGCACCCGTGACGGATCGAAGTAGTGGCCGAAGCTGAAGGTGTGGTTCGTATCCAGCCAGCCGAAATCAAAGTGGCCGCGTTCGTGGGCAGGATAGAGATAGACCGACATGATAGCTCCTTAGAAGTACTCGATGAAGGTGGTGAACTTGCCGAGAAGTGTCGAATAGATCTTGAGTGTTGGCTCATCGATCAATGTTCCGTTCTCGTCAAACTTCGATGCAGCTTGACCGACCAGTAACTCCGGCTTCGGCAGGACGTGTGCGCCCATCCCGTGCAGCAGCTGCCGCAGCGCCGTTTGCGAGCGTACAGCGCCAAAGTTTCCGGTGCTTGCACCAATGACGGCGACGGGCTTTTCCATTAGCGGGCGAACCGGGCCGCGGCTGAACCAGTCCAGAGCGTTCTTCAACACTCCCGAATACGTGTAGTTGTACTCCGGTGAGGCAAACAACACACCGTCGGCTGACTCAAGCAAGGTCTTTGCCCTAGCAACCGACTCCGGAAGACCCGAGGCCTCAAGGTCAGCATCATACATTGGTATGTCGCGCAGGTTGATGATCTCTAACGAATGGGAGGGGGCAAGCAGTCCCTCTGCATTGCGTAACAGCTTGCTATTGAACGAGTTGGCCCGGATAGAGCCCGAAATGCCGACGATCTTCATGGACGTGTCTTTCGGTGGGTGATGAGGCGAAGACGAAACAAAGATACGAAGAGTGTGTTGCAACACACAAATAAGATCTGTAGAAAAAAAGCGAGCCGCCATCCCCGGTGACCCGGAGACGGCGGCTGCAGACAACGGACAATTACGTTCTTAGCGGTTGACGACGATGGTCGTGGACTTGCGTCCGGTCGCGGTCGAAACGCTGACCATATAGGTGCCGGGAGCAAGGTCGGAGGTGGGGATCGTGGTGTCGATAGTGCCAGCATTCACCTGAACGGGATGCGTGGCCTTCCGATTGCCGTTCATGTCGAACACCTCGATCGTTGCCGGCCCATTCGCGAGATTATTCATACGTACGGTCGCTGTCGAGCCTGACGGATTTGGAGCAACATCGATGGAACCCATGCGGCGGTCCATCATCATGGGCTCATCCGGGAGGTCGGAGCCATCCCAGAGAATGAATCTGAGGGCAGCACGACGTCCACCGTCAAGCAGTCCCATACCGCCCATCATCTTATCACCGCCGCGGCGACCGAATCCTTCATCAAGGTCATGTTCGTCGCAGTACGCATCGACCATCTTCCGCGCTTCTTCTCGCCATGCGTCGATCTGCTCCTCATTGCGGTCGAAGATCTCGCGCAGCTTCTCTTTCGAACGTTGCGCGATCGGCTTGACCTGTTCAATGATCTTCATCATCTCGTCGTGCGTACGCTCGCGCAGGGCCTTGCCTTGTTCCTTGCGCTGTTCCTTGGAGAGACCTTGATCACGGAGTGCGAGCATCGACTGATGCGTCGAGCTCTTGAGTTGTTTTGCTTCAGCCCGTAGTTGCTTCAGGGTAGCAAGATCACCGGCCGAAAGTGAAGCATCGTATTCATCGTGCCACGTCCGGAGCGTCGGCAACACCGATGATTCGAACCATGACCGCATCTGCGTACGGAGTTCTTTGTGTTGTGCCTGCCCCTTACCTTTTCCATTGCGTTCTCCATTGCGCGGTTGGGCGATGGCTGTCGTGGCGGAGATGGCGATCGCGAGGAGGATCAAGAGTGTGTGTTTCATTGCTGTATCCGATCATGAAGTAGTTGAATGGCGCCACAGACGGGCACCTACGACCGGAGGTTTAATCGCTATTCGGCGATCACGGCACGCTGACGGGCGAGGAGCGCTTGACGTCGAGGACGGAGTTCGTTGGCCACAAGCTTGGTGGCAAGGATGCGCTGCACGTCAGAAAGGGTGCGGAATGGATGGTGCGGGATGCGCTGCTCTGTGCACCATGATGCTAACTGATGTTTGGCGAAGACCACATCACAGTGTTCGGCGGCACAACGATCTGAACGACCGTCACCTACATAGACCGCTAAGTCCTGTTCACGCAGCGCACCGATGATGCGGTTACGTTTACAGCTCGCACAAAAGCAGGAGCAGGATTCGGTTGCGCCCGGATATTGCGCTGACCAGCGCCCTTCGTCCAACGTGAGTTGATTGCAGTGGACGGCGATATCGGTGATACCTTCACGTTGAAGGATGGTGTTGATGTAGAGATCAAAGCCATCACTTACGATGTGCGGTTTGATCTGATGAGTACGACAAAACGATATGAGTGATGTGAAGCCCGGATCCACGTCCATCGTCATGGCCCAGGCCGTGATCACGGAAGGATCATGCTCACGCAGCAGAGCCACAGCGCGGTCGTAATACTCGCGGACAGAGAACTCTCCGTTGAGGAGTTGCGAGTGTACGGGTTCGAACGCACCGAACGTTCGGAACAACTCATCACCGGTATCCTGTACCGTGATCGTTCCGTCAAAATCGAGGAAGAGGTGGATCTGTTGCTCAGTACGTGTAGAAGCCACGTCCGGCCGCCTTTCCTGACCACCCGGCACGGGCATACTGCTTGAGCAAGACACACGGACGGTAGCGCTCTTGTTGGTATTCGCGATACAGATTGTCAAGGATCAAGAGCACGACGGGAATGCCGATCTCATCGGCCCATGCGAGGAGACCTTTGGGGTAGTTGACGCCAAGCTTCATAGCATGATCGATGTCTTGAGGTGTTGCAACACCTTCCATCACGGCAAAGGCAGCTTCGTTGATCAACATCGCCAGGATGCGCAATTGCACGAGGGCAACGCGATCTTCAACAACGTCAACGCCATAGCCGAGGGTCTCCAGTAAGCGCTGAGCACTCTCACAATGATTCGGAGCGGCGTTCAATCCGCCGGCAATGTCAACGCGAGTGGACGTCGACATCACGGAAGGGGCGAGTCCGACCCCAACAATGCGCGCCCCCTGACCGGTAAGCATGCCGATCTCGGTAGCGGTGTTGGTAAGTGATGATACCATGATCGTGGCCACAGGGTTGACGGCACCGGCGATCTCGAGGGTCGCTTGGCGTTCACGAAGACTTGCCACGGAGAGGTCAACGATGTGGGTGTAGGTGCCGGCGTTGGATCGAACGTCGCCGATCACGCGATCAGCGAAGGTGCCGTATTCCTCAGCATCCAAGGCGGACTCACCGATGCCGACATCAACAAGATCGAGTTCCATGTCGAGCTCATCCATCATGTCCATAGGGGGCAGGATGTTGAACGGGATCTGGTGTCCGTCCAGTCGGGCGGCGAATTCAACAACGAAGTCCGTGTCGCCCGTCAGCAACACATGATAGGGCTGGGAAGAAGGAAGCGTGTACAGGTTCATAGTCGAAATTAGGGGGTAAATTTGTCATCCTATGAACAACCTTATGCAACGGGTGCTGGTCGGCCTGATCGGGATCCCCGCGGCCGTTGGTGCGGTGTGGGTCGGAGGCCTCGTTTTCAATCTTGTCGTCGTGGCGATCACGACCCTGGCTCTCTGGGAATTCTACTCGCTGGCCAAGGCGAAGAATGTTGACGTGAACCGTCCGTTCGGCATCATGTGGAGTCTGGTCTTGCAAGCCATCGTCACCGGCATCGTGATGGCGGGTGGGTTCTATGCACTGAATTGGCTTATCACGCTGCAGGCAGCGTTCATCGTCGGCGTGATCGTCCTGCTCGCCGCCGAGATGTGGCGGAACTCGGAAGACGCCCTCTTGAACGTTTCGACAACGGTGTCGGGTGTAGCCTATGTGACCTTGTGCTTGTCGACCTTGATGATCTTGCGCGATGTCACCGACCCCGAATTCATGGGTACGATCTCCGATCACGGTGGTGCATTGGTGCTGGCATTGTTCGGAAGTGTGTGGGCATGTGATTCCATCGCTTACTTCGTGGGCATCGCGATCGGCAAGCACAAGATCTTTCCGCGTGTTTCACCGAAGAAGTCATGGGAGGGTTCTATTGGCGGTGCCATCGCTGCCGTTGTTGCCTTCTGGGGCTTCAGTGCCCTTTGGATGCCGCAGATGACGACAACATCGATCGTCGTGATCGGCCTGATCATCGGCATCGGTGGACAGATCGGTGATTTTGCAGAGTCGTGGCTCAAGCGTGATGCCGAGGTCAAAGACAGCTCGTCGATCCTTCCGGGACACGGCGGACTGTTGGACCGCTTCGACAGTATGTTGTTCGTGGCTCCGTTGGTATGGGCCTACATGGTGCTACGCACTCTTCTTCTCGAAAACTTCGCCGGATAACGTGTGGCACATCACCATCATCACCATGGACATGATCACCATGATCATGTTCACGAGCATCGCGACGTAAAACCGATACGTATCGCTCTGTTCCTCACCGGTATGGTCTTTCTGGTACAGGTGGTAGGGGGCATTATCTCCAACTCACTTGCGCTGCTAAGCGATGCCGGCCACGTCTTGGTGGATCTTGCCTCGTTGTTGATCGCCTTCTTCGGATTACGACTTGCAGAGCGCGCACGTGAGCGCCACGATGTACGCTACACGTTCGGTCTGCGCCGCATCGAGATCCTTGCAGCGCTGACCAATGGTTTCTTGTTGATCGGGATCTGTATCTACATCATTATCGAAGCGATCCGTCGGTTTGGCGGAGAACACCATGTGCACGCCGAATCGATGTTGGCCATTGCCGTCATTGGATTCATCGCCAATGCGATCTCGGCGTTGTATCTGCATAAGAGCGAGCATATCACCACGCGAAGTGCCTATCTGCATGTTCTGACGGACCTCATGTCGAGCGGCGGCGTCATCATCGCAGCGATCGTGATGTCCGTGTACGACGCCGAATGGCTCGACCCAGCCATTTCGATCATGATCGCCCTGATCATCATGCGCGGTGCCGTCCGCGTCATCCGCGAGGCCGGCATCATTTTGATGGAGTCCGCCCCCTCACATATCGACCCGAATGTGGTGAGAAGTGAGCTCGTGAACCTTCCGGGGATCAGTGATGTTCACGATGTGCATATATGGCAATTGGGGCAGAATGACGTGAATGCGACAGTACATGTGGTGACCGACCGGAAGAACGACGAGGTCGTGACGGCAGTCCAGAATCACCTTCGAGACCGATTTGGTGTGCAGCACACGACCGTTCAGGTAGAGTCGACCGATCTTGGCGACGGGTGTGGTGCATGCTAGATGAACTCTGGACGGTCGGTGTCTTACCGATCGTCGTTCTCGGTTTGGGTGGTTGGTATGCCGCTCACCGCACGTATCGATTCATGGCCTCTGATGCCGGCACGAAGGCCGTCGTTGCCGTCATGGTGCTGGTAACTCTTGCAGAAGTGATCTGGGCTGCGGCCTATATCACCATGGCTCCGATCGTGTTGATCATTGCAGCATATTTCGGATCGTTCGTGCTGGTGATGGTCGCTGGTCTATCTGTCGGACTGTCGACTGTCATGAGTCTCAACTACCTACGCGTTCGATCGGGCAGACTGAAGGGAGTGCGCCTGTTGATCTCCGGTATCGTGATCGCCGCGTCAATGGTCGCCCTCTGGGTCTATCTCTATCGTAAGTTCGTAGTGTAATGGCACAGGCAACAACATCGCTTCGACGTCGTGGTTCAGAGCTTGCAGAGCCCTCGTTTCAGCTGACAGTCCTTCGGGGCGGAGAAACACCGCACCATCGGATCCCTTCGTTCCCATCAGTTGAGACGTTGACGCCGCAGGTCTTGCAGGTCAACATCGGAAAGATGTGCAACCAAGCGTGTACACATTGCCACGTTGATGCAGGCCCGGATCGCACCGAGATGATGTCGCGAGATGTGATGGAGCAATGTCTTGCCGCCGTGGATGTGCTGAACGTGCGAACGGTCGATATCACGGGCGGTGCACCCGAGATGCATCCTGACTTTCGATGGTTGGTTGACGAGGTTGTGAAACGTGGTGTCGACGTGATGGTACGGTGTAATCTCACGATCATCGTTTCTAATCCGAAGTATCACGACCTACCGCAGTTCTATGCAGACAGAAACGTGCACGTTGTCTCATCGCTGCCGTGTTACACACAAGACAACGTAGACCGTCAGCGTGGTGAAGGTGCCTATCGTGACTCGATCGCTGCACTCAAGATGCTTAACGCCGTTGGCTACGGATCTTCGGCATCCGGGTTGATCCTCGACCTAGTCTACAATCCTGGCGGTGCATCACTTCCCGGACCACAAGCGTCACTACGCGCCGATTACGCACGGATCCTCCACGAAGAACATGGCATTGTCTTCAATGATCTCTATTGCATGACGAACATGCCGATCTCGCGCTTCCTGGAAGATCTTCTTGCTGCCGGACGGTATGAATCATACATGCAGCTTCTCGTCGAGTCGTTTAACCCTCATGCACTTGAACACGTGATGTGCCGAACGACACTGTCGGTCGGCTATGACGGAACGTTATACGACTGCGACTTCAATCAGATGTTGGAACTGCCGGTGTCCGGCCCTGTTCGCCACGTACGTGAGATCGAACATCTGCGTTCCGTTGCTCGCCCTGTCGTCACCGCGCCTCACTGTTTCGGATGTACTGCCGGGGCCGGTTCCAGCTGCGGAGGACAGCTTTGACGTTTGGCGAGACCATCGTGATCGTTTTTTGTCGCGCACCGATCCCGGGAAAGGTCAAGACACGTCTCGCTGCCGGTATTGGTG
>CAYXQJ010000012.1:0-23261 GCA_964467455.1 uncultured Hyphomicrobiales bacterium
GCCACAAACGCCATTCAGATTCTCGAACTACTGAACAACCGAATAACCGAATAACCGAATAAACGAATAACCGAATAACCGAATAACCGAATAACCGAATAACTGAATAACCGACTCTCTATCTATCTAGCCATCTAGCTATCTAGCTATCTAGCTGACTAGCTGACTAGCTGACTAACTATGAATTACGTCATCATCATGGCCGGTGGATCCGGCGAGCGTTTTTGGCCGCTGTCGCGAATGGCGAGGCCAAAGCAACTTCTTAAGCTGACATCGGCGACGGCGATGATGATCGAAGAAGCGATCGATCGTATCACGCCGATCGTGCCGCTTGAGAACATCCTGATCATCACAAGCGAACGTCTGCAAACCCCGATCAGAGAGGCGCTACCACACCTGCCCCCTGAGAATGTGATCGCGGAACCGGCGAAGAGGAATACGGCGCCGTGTCTGGCGCTGGGTGCGAGCGTGATCCGCACCCGCACAAAAGATGATGATGCCTGCATGGCCGTGTTGACGGCCGATCATTTCATCGGTGATGCCGAGGCGTTTCGTCGTGATGTGTCGAAAGCTCTGGACTTCGCGCGCACACACGATGCACTGGTGACGATGGGTATTCCACCATCGCGTCCGGAGACCGGATATGGGTATATCGAAGTGTCAGGGGGCGGACACGACGCTAATGAGATCGTGCCGGTCACGTCGTTCAAAGAGAAACCCGATGTTGCAACGGCGACAGAATATGTCGCCAGTGGTGCGTACTTGTGGAACTCCGGAATGTTCTTTTGGAGCGTGGCATCACTCGAGAAAGCGATGAAGTCGTGTCTGCCGGAAGTAGGCGCGGCGATCGCACCGATGGCTTCGGCGTTGTCGGCCAACGCGTCGATCAACGAAACGTTCGCATCGTTGCCGGACATCTCGATCGATTACGGTGTGATGGAACGTGCGAACAACGTATACGTGATCCCGGCTTCCTTCCCGTGGGACGATGTGGGCTCGTGGGATGCACTGCCGCGGATGCAGACGCAAGACGATGGCGGCAACGTGATCCAAGGTCGCGTGATCATTGTTGACAGCATGAACAATGTGATCGTCAATGCATCAACGCGCGAACATGTGCTCACCGCGGTGGGTTTGCGCGATCACGTTGTGGTGATCACGGACGATGCCACGATGATCTGTCCGAAAGATCGCGCGCAAGACGTGAAGAAGATCGTCACGACACTTCGTTCGCAAGGACTCGAACATGTCCTCTGAGCTTGCACGCAGCGCCGCTGAGCGTATCTCGATCGCCTTCGATCTTACCGACGTTGAAGACCTCACCGCCGAAGATGTGATGACGGCGATCCGCAAAGAACTCATCGATCGCATCATTCGATTGCTCAACACCAATCCCGAAAAGTTGATGTCGATCCTCTACCGCATCGACGTCAGCGAAGCACGCGTCAATGAGATCTTCTCAACCGCCCTCCCGCCGGACGTCCCGGACCTGCTCGCCGAGTTGATCATTGAACGGCAGATGGCGAAGGCGAAGACGAGGGCGCAGGGGACTGGGAACGGGTAACTGGGAACTGGGAACTGGGAACTGGGAACTGGGAACTGGCACTCAACCCTCAACCCTCAACCCTCAAGGACTTAAAATGATTTTATTGATAAATGTTAGTCAACTCGTCACCGTCAGCGCTTTTGGCGCGATGACGAAGACGGGTGCGGCAATGCGCGAGATCGGTGTGATCGAGCGTGGTGCCGTGGTGTTTGATGAGGTGATCAGGTGGGTGGGGCGGACAGAAGATCTGCCGGCGGAGTATGGCGGTGATGAGCATGAGGTGATCGACTGCACAGGACAAGTAGTACTGCCGGGCTTTGTGGATTCACATACGCACGTGGTGTTCGCCGGATCGCGCGCGCATGAATATGCACGACGCTTGAGTGGTGTGCCGTATACGCAGATCGCAGCGGAAGGAGGCGGGATCCTTACGACGATGAATGCCGTGCGTACTGCATCGGTGGAAGAGATCGTGGAAGTGGGCGAGCGACTTGTGATGTCGGCGTTGGGACATGGTACCACAACGCTTGAGATCAAGAGCGGCTACGGACTAAGCACCGAGGCAGAGCTGAAGTTGCTTGAGGCCATCGGCATCTTGCAAGAAGAATTGCCGACAGAGATCCATGCAACGTTTCTTGGTGCGCATGATGTGCCCCCTGAATTCAAACAGGATCCTGATGCCTATGTTGATGTGATCGTCAACGACATGCTTGATAAGGTACAGGGGCAGGGTATTGCCACTGCATGTGATGCGTTTCCTGACAAAGGGTTCTTCACGATCGCACAGACAGAACGAATCTTGCAGGCAGCGCAAGAACGTGGTTTCGACATTCGACTGCATGCCGACGAGATCGCCAATATCGGCGCATCGCAGCTGGCGGCGAAGTACGGTGCGTTGAGTGCCGACCATCTTGAATTCACAACCGTCGATGACATGCGGGCAATGCGTGATGCCGGTGTGGTGGCGACGTTGCTGCCGGGCACGGCCTATACCTTGCGGCTGCCGTATCCGGATGCGCGCATGATGATCGAAGAAGGTCTGGTGGTGGCCTTGGCCACGGATTGTAATCCGGGCTCGTGCTTCACCGAGAACATGCAGCAGATCCTGTCGCTGGCCTGCGTCAATATGGGCATGAGCATCGAAGAGGCCATTACGGCGTCGACGCTGCACGGGGCGCATGCACTTCGGATCGCCGACCGCGTCGGCTCGATCGAAGTGGGCAAACAGGCCGATCTGGTGCTGTACGACGTGCCGTCATATGCCGACATCGTCTATCATTTCGGCACCAATCATGTCTACAGCGTCTGGATCAAGGGCGAAGAGGTCGGCTAAGCGTATTTTCGCCGTATGCAACTCTCGTTCTACAACACGCTCACCAAGTCCATTCAACCTTTTACGCCGGCCGATGGCTCGAACACGGTCCGCATCTATTCGTGCGGTCCAACGGTCTACGACGTTGCCCACATCGGCAACATGCGCGCCTTCCTCGCCGCCGATGCCATTCAACGCGCCGTGCGCTCTGTCGGTGGTTATGATGTACGCTGGGTGATGAACATCACCGACATCGACGATAAGACGATCGATGGTTCGCGAGAAGGATCAACGCGTTGGATCGACGCCATGGGTGCTCGCACCGGCAACGTGATGTCCGACCTGCGTCTGTTTACGACGTATTGGGCTGACCAATTCCTTGCCGACATTCAAACGTTGGGCATTAAGATCGATCACTTCGAACAACTCCCGCGTGCCACCGACTATATCGACTCGATGATGGATCTCATCGTCAAGATCGTCGAATCCGGCTACGGCTACGTGAGTGAAGGTTCCGTCTACTTCAACGTCGCTAAATATGGTGCCGACCACGAATACGGTCGCCTCTTCCAGATCGACCGCGCCAACTTCCGCGAAGGTGTGCGCATCGACGCTGATGAGTACGATCGTGAAAGTGTGAGTGACTTCGTTCTCTGGAAAGGTCGCAAAGGCAACGAACCGTATTGGGATCTTGTGGTAGGGGGCGAAACATTACCCGGTCGCCCGGGATGGCACATCGAGTGCTCGGCCATGTCGTATGATCTGCTCGCCCCCTTCCCGTTTGATATTCATACGGGCGGTGTGGATCTGCGATTCCCGCACCATGAAGATGAGTTGGCGCAGAGCTGCGCGGGATATCATGTTGGTGATCAAGCGAACTTTTGGGTGCACAACGAATTCCTTGAGGTGGAAGGCAAGAAGATGTCGAAATCGCTTGGCAACTTCTACACCTTGCGCGACCTGCTCAACAAGGGATATGATCCGCTCGACATCCGTTATTCGATGATGTCGTCGCATTATCGCAGTGTGTACAACTTCACGATGGATGGGATCAAGAGTGCACGTGCGGCACGACTCAAGGTACAGGACTATATCTGGGATCTTGTGGAGATCACGGGCGGCTTCGAAGCTGACGTTGATGACGAGCCGCGTGAATTGGTCAAGGTCTTCGAAGCACTTGCCGATGATGTGCACACGCCGCGAGCATTGGCGGAACTCTTCACCTTCATCAACGCAAATCCTGCTGAAGGAGTAGAGCCCGAGCGGGCCAGTGCGTTGTTGAATGAGTTCGGTCGACTCAACGGAGTGTTCGGTGTGTGGACGGCGTCACCGCGTCCGGAGTTGGACATTCCGGATGAAGTGCTCGACATCGCCGACGAACGTTGGGAAGCGCGCCTCGCCAAGAACTGGGCCGAAGCCGATCGTCTACGCGATGAACTCGCCAAGTTGGGCTGGGTAATGAAGGATGGCAAGGACGGTTACGACCTCGAGCCGATCGCATGATCTCGCGAGTGACGATCATCGGCAACGGACGTGTCGGCGGTGCGCTGGCAGCACGATTGCGCGAGCGCAACGTTGACGTCCACGTTGTAGATCGTCTGCACTTCGGAGCTTTCTTATCGTCATCCGATCCGATTGGCAACGTACTCGTCATCGCCGTCAAAGATGCTGTCATGCCGGACGTGATCGAACGCACTGCCTCGACACGTGCGAACGATCTCGCCGACGTCGTGGTGATGCACGTGAACGGTTCGCTATTGCCCGATGTGCTCGCCCCCTTCCAACAACATGGAGCCATGATCGCATCGGCCCATCCGTTTCAAACGTTCCGTGATGCTGATCCGAAAGTGTTGGATGGAGTGGGGTGGGGATGTCAGGCGTCCGGCGTCCTTCGTCCGGCGTCCGTCGTTCATGAGTTTGTCAGGTTGACGGGAGGGACGCCGGTTGATCTTGGTGATCTGACTGCCGAGCAAAAGCGCATCTACCATGCTTCTGCAGTGGCGGCGAGCAACTATGCCTATGCTGCGTATGAGTTGGGACGACGGCTGGCGGAGAGTGTGGGCATCAGCGCTGAGACCTTCTTGATCCCGATCATGCGGCAGACGTTCGAGAATGCTGCGGATGCGTTGCGTGCGCATGAACCATTTGGTGTCACCGGACCCATTGTGCGTGGTGACGTTGACGGTGTGGTGCGTCAATACGCGGCCATGCCTGATGAACTCAAGCCCATGTACCGCCAACTGTCATTAGCGTTGTTAGAAGTGGTAGGGGGCAACCTGGACCCCACAACGGTGGAGTCTATCCGTCGATCGCTTGACGCATCCGCTTGATGTTGTCGGCGATGTCGCCGTGCATGACACCACTACCGCTGACGAGGATGGATGCGCCGGCATTGACGACCTCTTTCGCATTCTCGATCTTGATGCCGCCGTCGACCTCGATGCTGACGTGATCGAGATGATGATTGTCGAGCCAGTTACGAAGTTGTGCGCTGCGCCGTAAGAACGACGGGATGAAGCTCTGTCCGCCATAACCGGGATTGACGCTCATCAAAAGAACGAAGTCAGCGGCTTCGGCTGCTTCCTCAGCGAAGGATAACGGCGTCGTTGGATTCAAGACGATGCCGGCCTTACAGCCCACCTTACGGATGTGGTTGAGCGTGCGGTGGCTGTGGTGGCACACTTCGGCGTGGACGCTGATCCAATCAGCGCCGGCTTCGGCGAACTGCTCGATGTGTTGATCAGGGTTGGTGACCATAAGGTGCACGTCGATCGGAAGCTTTGTGATCTTGCGAATGGATCGCAGAACAACGGGGCCGATCGTGATCGGCGGGACGAAGTGTCCGTCCATCACATCGAAGTGCAACAGGTCTGCGCCGCCTTCTTCACAGGCGCGGATGTCGCGTTCAAGATTGGCAAAGTTTGCCGACAGCAGAGATGGTGCGATCTTCATGGTTGTTCGCTCAAACGAGCTAAATGGTCAGCGATGCGTAGCCAGGTCACGCGATGATACGTTGTTTCGGGGAGATCGTAGCAGAGGAGGGCATCGTCGACGTAGTCCACCGACCGCATTCCCACCAGCACAACATTTACGCCGTCCGTACAGCGAACGGCATGCAGGGCGATGTGCTGTAGTGAGGTATCCATCGGAAGTCCGAGTTCATCAGCCAGCGCTTCACGAAGTTCTTCCAGCGACGCATTCTCTTCAGCCGCATACAGCGCTTCGATGTCGATGAGCAGTTCGTTGAGATCGCGCAGATAGTCCGCTGCGTGTTCTGCGTACTTCTTCGCTGCCTCCATTCGTGGCATCAAGTACGTACGCTTCACATCACGCCAATGGATCAGTCCTTCGAACTTATTCCACGACGAGCACAACGCACCTGCAACACGAAACGCTTCGGTGATCACATTGCGATCTTCGTCGGTGAGCGCACTATTAGCCAGCACCAACTGCTGCACGTCGTGTTCTTCGACCTCGAGTTCGTGCACGCGAGACTCAACGTTGTGGATACCCGCCGTATGTAGTGGAACGTCATGCGACGCTAAACGGATCAGGTCGCCCCCTACCAATGCATTGAGTGGACGATTGATCAGTACGGTCAACCCTTCGTCACGGGCAACGTCGAGTGTTGTTGCTTCATCGTTGCGTTGATTCTGTGTGGTCGCCGCAAAATGTTCCACCACATTGAACGGCATTTGCACGTGCGTGAAGTGATGTGTTGAAGCAACCGTGCGTGCGATACCGAGGCATCGTTCTAACGACACATGATCGTAGGCGTCGGTATCATGAGCGAACGTATTCGACGAGATGCCATAGGTGCCGATGCGACCATTCGTCACGGCCTGTTCCATCCACACGAAGGCGCGGTGAATGCGATCGTAGAAGATCGTGCGGGCTTCATCGCGATCGGTGCCCTTCTGTTCCTCGACCTGAAAGAAGTATTCCGGATTATGCAGAAGCAGCACATCAACGAACGGGCGTTGCAAACGCTCCATCGACATGGCGAGCATATCGTCGAGAAAATCCGGATGAATGCAGTGTTTCAACCCATCGGCGACGTGGACCACGTCATCGTACGGAGTCCCCAGTGCCGACTGTGCTTCGATCAGCTCCAGCGCCTGTCCTTGGGCGTAGCCGATCTTCGTCACGATGGTAGGGGGCGAGGGGATCGTCGCCATGAACGCTGCATCATTGATGACGCGTCCGATCAAGCGTTCCGAGCCACCGTTCGTGTAGTTCGTGCTGGTATCGATGAGCGTGATGCCAGAGGCCAGTGCGTGTCGCAGGGCGGCATCATGAGACGGTTGTGCGTCGCTAACGCGGTAGGAGCCAAAGCCGAAGGATGCGGGAGTGTGGTGTTTCATAGGGTAAATCTGAGCTAGGTCCAAGCGACGAACGGATACGTATCAACGCCCACCGAACGTCAGGCCGAACTGCAATCCGTACGGCGTCACGCCGCCGTCGTTGGTGAGCCACAGTCCGTAGGCATTGAGGTGGAGTTTGATGTTGGTGAACACCTCCACGGCACCGCCGACACCGAGTTGTGAGCCGAGGCCGTAGGTCGTGGTGGGATCGGAGAAGAAGTTGAACCCCGTCAGCGCATTGGCCGACGTCGTGCTCAGACCGGTCATGGCATAGGTGTATGCGCCCAGAGACGCATCGCCGAGGAACCACCAGCCCAGTCCGGCATTGATGAGCAGGGCATCGCGCTCCACGACGCCGGTGCCGAGTACGGAGAAACCGACCCACGTTCGGCGGTCGGCATCGATCCCGAAGAACCCGTTGATCCCGAACCCGCCGTTGGGTCGGTCATTGGCCTGCGGCACCCACACGCGGTGAATGGAGATCATGCTCCAGGACCGGGACGGTCCGGACATGTCGCCCAGTTCCTCCTGGGCGCGGGCGGGGAGGGCGAGGAGGAGGGGGAGCAAAAGCAAGAGAATACGCATCACCAAAAATAACGCTGCCGCCAACCTTGCCGGGGAAGTAAGATGCCGGGGAATGTTGCCGGGGAAGTAAGATGCCGGGGAACACTGGGGTCTATGAGCGATTTGCGATGTCACATTCGATCGTGGTGGCTGCACTATCTACCCAAATCCACTTTCTCCATCAAATCTTTGAGGTTCTTATGCCGCGTCGTCGCACAGTATTTGTCCCGGGCAATTACTATCATCTTCTCAACAGGGGAGCACTCAAGGCGCTGTTGTTTCATGAACCACGAGCATATCACTTGTTCGTTGAGTTGGTGCGTTTCTTCGCACAAGAGTGCGGAGTTACGATCATCGTTGTATGTCTAATGCCAAATCACTTTCATCTCGTCGTTCGCCTCGAGGAAGGGGGCGACATCGTTGCGTTTATGAGACGACTCTGCTTCACGTATTCGCGGAGGATCAACAAGGTCTATCACAGGACTGGTACCTCGTTTCAAGGAAGATACCAGGCAAAGCACATCGAGGATGATGCCTACCTTAGGTATGTGTGTGCCTATATCCATGCAAATCCTCTTTCAGCTGGATTGGTTCGCAACCCCGAAGACTGGGAGTTCTCAAACTATCTTGAATGGTGTGGTGATCGGGACTACTTGCCTTGGGATCGCACCTTTGTGAAGTCGATGTATAAAAAGCTTACGAAGCATAACGAGCTTCTTCGCCAAATCGCAGAGAAGAAATTGCTCGATCACTTCAAGATCGATGGCTACGGTCCAACCCTCGAATGAGGGTTGGACGGTTGTGTTGCTAAAAGTCAAACTCCCAGCAACATTCCCCGGCATCTTACTTCCCCGGCAACATTCCCCGGCATCTTACTTCCCCGGCAACATAGCCACCTGCCGGGCAAGATGAGTATTTTTGGGGCCTATGAGCACTAACAACAGCAAAAAGATCATCCTCTCCGGCATGCAGCCCACCAATGACCTCACCATCGGCCAATACGCCGGGGCGCTGCGGAACTGGGTGGAGCTGCAGCACGAGTACGACAGCTTGTTCTGCGTCGTGGATATGCACGCCATCACGGTCCGACAAGTGCCGGCTACCCTTCGCAAACGGTCACTCGATGTGGCCGCGATGTACATTGCCGCAGGCATCGATCCAGAAGTGTCGACGCTCTTCGTCCAGTCGCACGTGCCGGAACATGCACAGCTACAGTGGGTGCTGACGTGCCTGACGGGGTTCGGCGAGTGCTCACGCATGACGCAATTCAAAGACAAGTCGGCGCAGCATGCCGAGAATGTCAACGTGGGCCTGTTCACGTATCCGATCCTCATGGCCGCCGACATCTTGATCTATAACGCCGACCTCGTTCCCGTCGGCGAAGATCAAAAACAACACCTCGAACTCACCCGCAACCTGGCCGAGCGTTTCAACTATCACTACTCGCCCACATTCACCGTACCCGAACCATTCATCCCCAAGGTCGGCGCAAAGATCATGTCGCTGCAAGAACCGACGAAGAAGATGTCGAAGTCGGATCCGAATGAAAAGGCGACGATCTTCCTCACCGACTCCGACGCCGAGATCCGCAATAAGGTCAAACGCGCCGTGACCGATTCCGGCACCGAGATCATCTACGATCCCGAACAGCGTCCGGGTGTGTCAAACCTCATGACGCTCCATCACGTCGCCACCGGCGCATCCTTCGACGCCATCCAGGCAGAATTCGATGGCCGTGGGTACGCCCCCTTCAAAGAGGCAGTGGCAGATTCCCTCGCAGAATTCATTCGCCCGGTGCGTGAACGTTACGAAGCGATCCGTGCCGATGAAGATACCCTCAAGGCAACACTCAAACGCGGTGCCGAACATGCCCGCGATCGTGCACGCAAGACCCTTCGCAAGGTGTATAAAAAAACCGGCTTCGTTGAGCTGTGATGTCACATTTTCGCACGTCGACGCCACGTTCGGGAACATCGGTTTCATCAATAGACAATTGGTTGCGCTAATGCTCTGTTGTTGCGCTAATGCTCTGTTGTTGCGCTGATGCTTCGTGGTAGCGCGGAGTCTTCGTCGCCGCGCCGTTGCGTCTTCGTTTGCTCACTGTTGTCAACGTCAGATCTCGTCTTGTTTCTTGCAGTTTCTTTTGAAGGGGGCAACCCTTCTCGCCCTCTAACAATCTCGCCCTCTAACAATCTAGCCCTCTAGCTATCTAGCCCTCTAGCTGACTAGCTGACTAGCTGATTAACTATGCTTCAACTCGTTCCCAGTAACTCTCCTCTTCCCGCCTCCGACCTACTCAACGGACTCAACGAGGCGCAGGCGACGGCCGTGCGGACCACGGACGGTCCGGTGTTGATCATCGCCGGCGCTGGAAGCGGTAAGACGCGGGTGCTGACGGTGCGCATCGCCTACCTGCTGCGTATGGGCGTGCATCCGTCGCATGTGCTGGCGCTGACGTTCACCAACAAAGCCGCGCAGGAGATGAAGGAGCGCATCGGACACCTCGTTGGCGAAGGGACGGCTCGCGGCATCTGGGCAGGAACGTTCCACAGCATCTTCGCGCGTATCCTCCGCAGCAATGCCGAACGCATCGGCTTTACATCGTCGTTCACGATCTATGATACCGACGATCAGCTCGCCGCCATCAAGGCCGTCATGCAGCAACTCGGCGTGTCGCAACAAGTGGTGTCGCCGACGTCTGTACGCGGACGTATCTCAGGCGCAAAGAACAGCATGATCTCGTGGCAGGAGTTCGCCCGCCAGGCCGACTCCGTTGCCGATAAACAAGCAGCGCAGATCTTCGAAGAGTATGAAAAGCGCCTTCGACAGAACAATGCGATGGACTTCGACGATCTGCTGCTCCACACCATCCGCCTGCTCGAACATCATCCCGATGTCCTCGAACACTACCAGGATCGGTTCAAGTATCTGCTCGTCGACGAATATCAAGACACCAATCGCGCACAATACCGCGTGGTGGAAATGCTCGCCCGCAAGTACAAAAACCTCTGCGTTGTGGGCGATGACGCTCAGAGTATCTATCGGTGGCGCGGTGCCGACATTCGCAATATCCTCGACTTCGAACGCGACTATCCCAATGCCACCGTCGTACGCCTCGAACAGAACTACCGCTCCACAAAGGTCATCCTCTCGGCTGCCGACAGCGTGATCAAACGCAATAGCAAGCAGCTCAAGAAAACGTTGTGGACAGAGAATGCCGAAGGCGAAAAGATCACCTTGCTTGCCTGCCGCGACGATCGCGAAGAAGCGGCCAACATTGCCCGCACGATCCGTGCCCGCATCGAAAAACACGGCTACAACTACCGCGACTGCGCCGTGCTCTATCGCACCAACGCCCAGTCACAAGCCATCGAAGATGCCCTCCGCCGCGACAATCTGCCTTACCACATCGTCTCGGGCGTCAGCTTCTACAAACGCAAAGAGGTCAAGGACACACTGGCCTACCTGCGCCTGCTGATCAACCCTGCCGACACCGAGAGCATTCTCCGCGTGATCAATGAGCCGGTAAGGGGCATTGGGGCTACCACACTGAAACGACTCCAAGAGATCGCCGTCGAGAAGAGTGCGCCGTTATGGGATGTGTTGATCGACATCGATCACGTCCCCAAACTTCAAAGCCGCACCGCCGAAGCGATCAAGTTGTTCGTCGGAATCGTTACGCGCTATCGAGAGTCGGTGAATGATCTGCCCCCTGCCATGTTGGCGCAACAATATATCGAGGCAACGGGGTTGCCGCAGATGTATAAGCGGCAGGATACCGAGGATGCGCTGGACCGATGGAATAACATCGAGCGCGTGCTGGATCATATGCTGGAGCAACAAGAGCTGGATCCGGAGCTGACGCTGGCGGGTTACCTGGAGCAGGTGGCGCTGGTGTCGGAGCAAGACGATCCCGAGCTTGGTAACAACCGCGTGGCGATGATGACGATGCATGCAGCGAAGGGTCTCGAGTTTCCGCTTGTGGTGATCGCCGGTATGGAACAAGGCCTGTTCCCGCTGTCGAAGGCCGAGACCGACGCCAACGAACAAGAAGAGGAGCGGCGTTTGTTCTACGTGGGCATCACGCGCGCCCGCGAACAGCTGATCTTGGCCTACGCAGAAAAGCGCTATCGGTTTGGAGAGCTGATCTTCTCGCGACCGTCGATGTTCGTCAGCGAGATCGATACGGACTGTTTTGCACCGTCGTCGCGTTCATTCTCGCGTGATACAGGCATCGAGCGTCCGACGTCCGGCGTCCATCGTCCATCAGCACCGGGTTCGCCGTCGCGGTATTCATCGTCGCAGTCTTCGTCGTCGCGGTCTTCGTCGTCGCAGTCTTCGACGTCCCGTAGCTCGTCGTCGCGAGGCTCGTCGCTCCCCAAGGCCCCGCGTTATGGCGCGAACGAATATTCGCAGCTACCCGAGGGCGAGTCGTTCTCCCAAGCCGATGCAGCGCGTGTGCGTGTAGGTGTGCGGGTCAAGCACCCCATGTTCGGAGTCGGCACCATCGTCAGTATGTCAGGCAGCGGCCAGACCGCCAAGGTCATGGTCGACTTCACCAGCGGCCAGAGAAAACAGCTGATGCTGGCGTATGCTAGGTTGGAGTTCCTCTAGGTCTAAGAGAGTAGGTCTAAGAGAGTAGTTCTCTGAGTAGGTCTCTGAGTTGGTCTACGAGTAGGTTTTCAAGTAGGACTTTGTGTAGGTGTAAAAGAACGGTATCCGTAAGAGAAAATACATCTTTAGCTGCTGACGGCGTGAATGTAGGATCGCACCACACACATACACACACTAGCGAGGTGCAAGTGAAGGAGTCAGAAGAGATGTTTCGCGTCGTTGAGGCCTATGCTGCGAGCGGCCTGAGTCGAGACAAATACGCCGACAGCATGGGGTTCATTGGCAGATAATCAGACTGTCAATTTGCTCCGAACAAGGGGCAACTTACCCGGCGCATCCAATAGGTCACAATAAGCTTGCGAAGCTTTTCAGTCCAGAGGGAGACTCAGACCTAATGATCTAACAACGTACAATCAAATGGTCCAGTCGTGCTAGTCAAGAATACTCTCCCACTATAGCACACTACAGCTCCTGCGCCGGTTTCGTTGCCTGTATGAATCATTCTCGATAACTTCCCGCCAATGTCGGGATGAAACGTCGAATCGAGCTCATACTTCCTCTTAATCGCGTTGAATTGTCCAATCGAATGAACAGCTAACAATCGTATTTCAACTTTGACTTTCCCTTCGATGATACGGCAGTTATCAATAGATGAAAAGAACTGTTCCGATTGATTGACACACTTCACGCAACTACTTATAGGTATCGGTACGGCTACAATCAGTGCACTGCTTACTTCGGTATTCGAAAGCGCTCTAAGCTGCGTCTCAAGGTTTTCTAGCTCTTCAGCCATCACTACGGTTGGAACAAGGGCAAGTGTTAGAAAAGCGAACTGTTTGATTGTCTCGTTCATCTTGTATACTCTTTTGCGATGTGGTAGCCAGATTCGCGAGATATGAGTTCCCTTATCATCTCACCTGTATTCTCCTTTAAAACGGCATTCCCAACAAGCTTCTCCGAATACGCTCTACTCCACTTAGTGAGTTTAACTTCGCCATTATCATCAATTGTTAAAAACAGGTTGTAACTCACTGGCTCGCCATTTTCCGTAAGTCTGAACCCAAGCTGAGCGCTACCGTCTTCTGCTTTTATTGGCGAAAAGTACTGTCCAACACTATCTGGGTCCAATCCAAGATTGCTAATCATAAGTCGAAGATCGATGATCTTTGTGTAACCGCCACTTTTTGGAGCAACGTGTAGCTCTCCTTCACGCTGTGAGCAGAATAAGAAGAATGTTTCGTTGAATAGTGTTGGGTTAAAGAAAAATCCTCCTTTGTATCCTTTTGACCGTGACCCTTCATTGAGCTTCACCGTATTGCCGATCTTTTGTCCAGTTAACGAGTAACGCTGAATAACGTCAATCTGATCAAAGCGTTCACCTGCAACCGCTTGCATGTTATGAACTACCACAAACCACTCGTCGCCCGAGACAGAGAACCCAGTCCCGGATGGAAACGGTGGCTCTGATTGGTTAAGGATTGTGACTGATTCAAGTGTCAATGTAGTCGCATCGAAGCTCGCCACGACAACGCATTGTAGCCACAGTAACTCGTCGGTGGAAGATTTGTAACATGGGACGAAGACGGTGGTCAAGACGTCTAATTCGCGTTCTGAACGCCACGCAGCAGCACGAAACATCGGTCGCCTAATTGGAGGAACAGAGCCTGCTGCTATCTGAAAGAATTCATGGTCGGAGGCCTCTTCTAAATCTAAAACATCGAAGTCATCAGAAAACAACACGACATTTTTTGCGGCGCTAACTGAGTCAATGAGGTCGACATCTGGGGCCAAGGTCTGTACAATCTTGGCTGTTTCAACGTCTAGAAAATATAACTGGCCGTAGAACAGGTCTGAAAGGATCACCTTGCTACCTGCAAAATCTTGGATCGACATTATGCTCAACACGTTGCTTGTGTCATCCTCGTGAATCTTTTTTACATCTAGCCACCCGGTGGTTACCAATTCTTGACAGGCACAAGAGGCGGTTAAGGTCAAGATGGCGAAAACGAGCGTTAGAAGTTTATACATTGTAAACTCCATGGTTACAGTGATGCTCGGCAAAAAGTGGGCGGAGTTTTAAGTCCGCCCATTGGAACGATAGACAAGTAGGTCGGGCTACGAGCCTGAAGCCTCTTGCTCAATCTGGAACTCATTGTGAGTCCCGACAGTTATCCCTTCACGGACGTCAACCCAGCCGCCCAAGTTGTCAATTCGATAACACCAGGAGGCGTCTGGGAAACACCAGACCGTTACAGTGCCGCTGCCATCTTGTCCGTGTGCACCTGACTGTGATATTCCGGGCTCCTCGATACCGCCGCCCTTGAATCTCCCCCAGGTCTTGTTATAGCGCACAATTCCTTGAATCGCTTCGGTGCCGGTGTTTTTTCTGCTGACACTGACATCATCAGCTACCTCAACTGCGCTGGGGCTTGTCGAAGAGCATCCAACGAGCAACATTGCAGCGATTACTGCTGAAATATGGATCGTTCGCATTATCCTTCCTCGAGAAAATGAATATAAAAGCCTCCATCTGAGGCCAAGAGCTTTGATTAATCCACGGAGTGAGTGAAAAGGGGCATGTGACTCTTAGGTGGGGTCCTCCTGGCTTCGCTCGCAGGTCGACGATGTGCAAGTGAATCAGTAGCGCACTTCACGGCTGCCAAATGCTCGCCAAAAGGCTGCGCGTGCGTGGTGGGGCGGATACAAAGAACCTACTCGCAGACCTACACGCAGTCCTCTTATGCTGCCCGCGGTATCGTAAACGTAATACTCGTTCCCATGCCCAGGGCGGAGGAGATGGTAAAGGTGCCGCCGTGGAGTTCGATGAGGCGCTTGGCGATGACCAGGCCGAGGCCGATGCCTTGTTGCTCCTGGGTCTTGCGGCGGAACTGACGGTAGGCGCCGATCTCCATGAGCTCCTGCTCTTGCATGCCGACGCCGTGGTCGCGGATGGAGAAGGTGACGGTGTCCTTGGTGGCCGTGGCTTGGACGGTGACCGGAGTGCCCGGACGGGAGAAGTAGAGGGCGTTGTCTACAAGCTCGTTGGTGATCTTGTCGAGATGTTGCTCCATCATGGCCACCGGAATGCCTTCGATGTCGAGGGCTAGAGATAGATCCTGCTGACGCTGATGGGCCAAGGCACGCTGTACGGCCGTGTCGTAAATGATCGAGGCGGGTTCGCGCGTGGTGCACTGACGCATCCGGTCTACATGCAACGGGCTTTCCGACAAGGTCTCGATCTGGGCATACATCAGGAAGTTGTCCGTAACACGGAGCAAACGGCGGGCGGCGGACAAGATCTCGGAACTGACCTCCCGGATCTCTTCTGGCTTGGAATCACGGGCATGACCGTGAAGGAACGACGCTTGACCAATAATGTCGGTAAGGGGAGTGCGGTATTCGTGCGGAAGGGCGTACAACAATGACGGCTGGCTGGTCACGGGCTGGACGGTCGGAGGGACTTCGCCGGCCACCGGAAGACCCTGCAGGGCCATCAGCGAGTGGATGCCGGCTTCCGTCAGCGGACGCGAGATCACGCCGTACGGGACGTCCGTCATGCTCAGCGGTTCGCTTTCTGTTGCTAACACCACAAATGGTGTATCGACATTCAGGCCGTGGATGTATAATTTCTCACGCAGATCACGGAAGGCCAGGAATTCCGTGTCCATGACCACGGCCGACGGGCGGTGGTGGCGGACAAGTCCCTGAGCCGACCGAAGGTCGGCGGCGATCAAGACAGACAGACCGTGATCAAGCAAGGTCTTCGCCGTCTCCGAACGCCGGTCTGCGTCCGAGTCGATCAAAAGGATGGTGCGTGGTGCGTTATTTGCCATGGTTGTGTCTCCTTGTTCCAGTCACATCTTGGAACGACGGCAACTTAGGGTGACATCAGGACGGACGCAAAGCAAAAACACGCGTTTTGTTACATGGCAATATTCGAGTCAGTTTTGCATACAGTTTGAAAACACTGAATAAAATAAAGCACTTAGCGTTCTATTTTCTCGCAGTCTGTATCATTTTACCCCGAAATGTTACGGCTCAGGAGCTGCTTCCCCTCTTCGAACTGCCTCCCGTGGTCGATCCAAACGGCGTGGTTTTCGGCGTCGACAAGATCGCCAACACCTTTGTCTTCACTGGTAACGCCGACCTGCTTCTACCAACCGATTTCGGCGTGATCCGCCTTGCCAATCAATACCGCGGAAGTGCCTTCCGTACAGTGACCACAGCCGTTCGCGACGATGAGAATGCCCAGATCTCGATGACCTTTCCAACCGTCGGCGGCATCACGCCGTTTGTCCGCGGAGCTTGGCTGCTCTCGCAAGATTCCCGCTCCCTCGGACTCTCTTCACTCGACCGTCTTAGCGGCGCCGTCGGCGTCAGCGCCCAGCCCGAGCCGTGGTGGACGCTGGAAGCCCTCGCCGGCCTGGAGTCGACCACGCAGCTGGGCATCCAGGCCACTGGCCCGCTGGCCGGACTCCGCACGAACGTCACCACGCTGCCACTCGATCAGTGGGATCTTAACGGCGCCCTGCTGGCCGATTGGCACCGCATCGATGCCCAGCGTACCAACTCCGACCTCGATGTCAACGCCAACATCTTCCGCGACCTTCCCGATGGTTCCTATCTGAGGGTAGGGGGCGGATATGGCGCCCTCGCCCGACAGTACTTCACAGCACTGCAGATCGGCGCCACGCCCGATGAGGTCGAGTCGCGTAATGAAGACCGCGCCTCGTTCAATGCCGACGTGCTCTATAACGCCACGTCGACGCTGACGTTCGGCATGCTTGGCACGCTCCAGGCCAACAACATCAGTCGGCAATACGCCGAAGCGGTGACTGGTTCGCCCCTTACCGCCGTGATGAGAACATCTCAAGAAGTGATCTTCGATCTGGAGGGATTTGCGCGCGTGGGGACGGAATGGTCGCAGGTAACATTTGGCGCGAATTTGTTCCGGCGGAACGAGACGAACGTGGCCGACCCGGTGCATGCGATCGCAGATGATGAACTGGCGGCGATCCGATCGCAGGAACAACAGCGCGATAACCAGACCGCCCGCTCGCGGTGGTATACACGCGGATGGTGGCGTCCGTCCGCCTCCGACACGCTGTCAGCCGAATGGAACTGGTGGCTGGTGCAGTACGATACGCCCAGTGATCAGAACGACGATGATCGCGACGAGCTCAATGCCATCGCCACGGTGCGGTACGTGCGCGATCTCTCCAGCGGCATTTCTGTTGGTGCGGCGATCTCGTTCCAATACACGCACTACGTCTTTCTCAGGGCCTCTCGCAGTGCCCAGAACAACGAGAACAGCATGCTGCGGTTCTCGCCCTTTGTGCGCATCAACGGCAGTGTGGTGACCATGCAGCCACACTTCGAAGTGCTCGCGAACTACTACGTCTACGACTTTGAAGGGGAGGGGGCGAGTGTTCGCTCCTATGGCTTCCGGCAGGTCTCCTATCGCGACAGTATCAAGGTGCGTCTTACCGAACGTCTGCGTGTGGAAGCGCCGATCTTGGTGCGCTATTTTGAACGGTCGACGCTCCTGTGGGACGATTTTGCCGAGATCCCCGAGCTGGGGAATCTGGAGTACCTGCTGAGATTCCTTATTTTCTCGCGTCCATCACCAACCTGGGACGTCGGGGCGGGGATCCGACTTTACACGCTTGAGCAGAGCACGCTGGCGCCGGTACCGGGCTTGCCAACGGTGATCAGCGCCGTTCGATCGTGGGCGCCGGAAGTAGCCGTACGGTATGGGGGAACCGGAGGGTCGAGCCTGACGTTGAGTGGTTGGTACGAATTTCAAACGCTAACGCCGACGAGATATCGAGAGCTGCCGAATCTGCTGCTGCTTGCTCGTGTGGCCTTGTGATGCATGCCTACGGAACAGAGTTACGTTTTACAACTAGCGAGTGATCGCGAAAACATCCGACAGGTCGAGCCCTTCTTGCGCACGATCGACGGGTTGTCCGCATTGTCGGAAGACCGCTATCACAACATGCTCGTTGCCGTCACCGAAGCCGTCAACAACGCCATCATCCACGGCAATCAGTGCGACGTGCAAAAAGTGGCGACGCTTATCGTGCACGTTGCCTCAACGTCGATCACCTTCGTGATCACCGACCAAGGCCGCGGCTTCGATGCCGACGCCGTCCCAGACCCGCGCCTCCCCGAAAACCTCCTCCGCGATGGCGGCCGCGGCGTCTTCCTCATGCGCCACCTCGCCGACGATGTTACCTTCGCAAGCACTCCTACCGGCACCACCGTCACCATCACCTATCGACTCGCATGAACTTCGCTCGCAAGACTGTATTTCTCGCACTCGTTTTCGTTGCCCTTGCACCCTTACACTCTTCCACCCTTGACGACGCAAGAACCCACCTCTCCATCCTCTCCGCCGACTCCATGCGCGGACGCCACACGCCGTCGCCCGAACTCGACCGCAGCGCCGACTACATCGCCTCCCAATTCAAAGCCCTCGGCTGCCAGCCCGTCAACGGTTCCTACTTCCACGAATACACGCTGCAACTACTCGACCTCGCCCAACCTACTACGTTGACTATCGAACGGACGTCGGACGCCGGACGTCGGACCATGGACGTAAAAACGGACTTCGTACCGATGTCCCGTACCGGCGAAGGCACCATCACCAACGCCCGCGTGGTCTTCGCCGGCTACGGCATCACGGCCCCTGAGCTCAAGTATGATGACTATGCCGACCTTGATGTGAAGGGGGCAGTTGTGGTCGTCATCAGAGGTGAGCCGAGCGTCAGCGACACCACAAAGGCTTTTGGCGGACGCCGCCCGACTCGGTATTCATCCAACGAAACAAAGTTGGAGAATGCGATGAAGCGTGGTGCTGTCGCCCTCATGGTTGTCGATCCCATGCGCTCCGGTCAGCCGCCGCGTGTCTTTGGTGCCGTCTGGCCCTCACTCTATCCTGAACAAGGACATGAGTATCATCCTGTGATCCTAGGTGACGCGCCGCCGTCGATCCCGCATCTCAGCGTTGGTGAAAAGGTCGTGACGGCATTGTTTGGTTCGACGCAAGAGTTGGTAAAGCGTCGCATGATGATCGACAGTACGCTTACACCTCAAAGCATACTGTTGTCGGATGTGACCGTGTCGTGTCAAGTCACGCTCTCGCGTCAGCGTCAAGTCTGCAAGAACGTCATGGCCATGCTGCCCGGCACCGAGACGCCGGACGAATATGTTGTCATGGGTGCGCATTACGATCACGTCGGTGTCGGCAAGCCCATCAACGGCGACTCCATCTTCAACGGCGCGGACGATAATGCCAGCGGCACCACCGGTCTATTGTTGGCCGCAAGTGCTCTTGCGCCGACCTCGGCGCGTCCTGAGCGCAGCATCGTCTTCGTGGCCTTCAGCGGCGAAGAGCGCGGCTTGTTAGGATCGAAAGCATTCACGGACCGCCCGCCCCTTGACCTTGATGATTGTGTTGCCATGATCAACATGGATATGATCGGTCGGTGTGAGAACAAGAAACTCTCTATCGGCGGCAACAAGTATTGTCCCGACCTCATTGCGATGAACGAAGAAGAGAATGCAAAGCTTGATGCGCCGCTGACGTTAGCGTACGATATCGAGCGGTATTTCTTCCGGAGCGATCAAGCCAACTTTGCGCGCAAGAAGATCCCGGTGATCTTCTACTTCACCGGCGAGCACGGCGACTATCACAAGGTCACCGACGAGATCGGCAAGATCAACTTCGACGATATGCTCTCCATCACGTCACTAGCAACACGTGTTGCATGGCGTGCCGCCAATCAGTCGCGGACGAGATACGTGCCGGGTGGGTTTGAAGAATAACGACATAATACGTCGCCGAAGCACAGATCTTTGCTCCGTGTAGGCAACGTTTCCAGAGAAGTGTTTAAAAAAAGAACCCGACCAGAAGTCGGGTATTGGACACTTCGTCCTGCGGTCGAAACTCGACCTTATTGTGTAAAGGCCGAGTGCTGATCTTTGAAAGCGTTGCTAAATTATAGCTTCTTCACACTATTGTCAAGAGGAGCGGACGGATGGCAACAGTTCTTGGACTCGATGTAGGGTCGAACTCGGTTGGTTGGGCTCTCATCAATACTGACACAGAAGAGGTCGTCGACCTTGGTGTCCGGATCTTTCAAGAGGGGGTTGAAAACCTCAACGGGCAGAATGAGCAGTCCCGAGGAGTGCAGCGCAGGATGAAACGCGCACTCCGTAAGCAGTATGAACGTCGGAGAGAACGGAAGAACAATCTTCGCCGCATTCTGATCGATGCCGGGCTCTTGCCTTCTGATTCGGCGCAGTTTGCAACGCTGATAAAATTAGACCCCTACCAGCTTCGCACGAAGGGACTGGATGCAGAGCTTTCGATGTATGAACTTGGCCGTGCTCTGGATCATCTAAACGCTCGACGCGGTTTCAAGTCAAATCGAAAGTCCGTTGGTGACGAAGAAGAAAGCGGGACGATATACTCTGGCAGCAAGGATCATGATAAGCCAGGTATTGATGAGATCACAAATAGTCTCGACCCGCGCCTGCGCACCCTGAAGTCCTATCGAACACTTAGTGCTGACATCTCAAGTGGTCGTGAGCCTGAGTGGAGCGGCTTTCGTACCATTGGAGAGTATCTCAATTCTCTGAACCCGAAAGAGCGACGTCGTAGAAACAGATACACTTTGCGTGAACACTACGAAGTCGAATTCGAGATGTTGATCGCCAAGCAGCGGCAATTTCATGCATCGATGTTGTCAGATGAGGTCGTAGACCAGATCCGCAATGCGATCTTTTGGCAGCGACCCCTTAAGTCGAGTCGTGACCTTGTTGGGCCTTGCCGATTTGAACCCGGAAAAAAGCGTTGCCGGCGCAGCCATCCTGAGTTTCAGCAGTTTCGAATGTTGCAGCAGCTCAACGCATTGCGGATCTACGGTGGAGGCCGAATTGAGGAAGAGGAGCAAATGCTCAAAGATTCCGAGCGGCAGATATTGATGAGTTATCTGACAACGGAAGGTACGCTGACCCTCGAAAAACCTGCCAAGATCAAGAAGCTTCTTAAGCTTGATAGTAAGGTCGAATACGTCTTCAATTCAGAGAAGATCGATGCCCCTACGACACTGCTGAAGATTCGTAAAGCTCTTGGTGAGAAGAAGATCGAGGGCTTCGGTCGTGAGGAATGGCATCAGTTGTGGAATACCCTTAACTACGCCGAAGATCGTGACTGGGTGGAGCATTGGGCGATCGAGCGCCTGGGGTGTAAGCCAGAGCAGGCGAAGGCCTTGAGCATGATCAACCTCGAGCAGGGGCATGGATCCTTGAGTTTACGGGCAATTCGTAAGATCATGCCATTCTTGGAACAGGGACTGATCTATTCAGAGGCCTGTGCACAGGCAGGTTATGCCCATCACGACCCGGATGGTGAGATCGTGATCACAGACCGAGTCCCGGCGCTAAACCGAAGAGATGTCCGCAATCCAATTGTCCAGACCTCCTTCGCAGAGCTGCGCAAGGTTGTGAATGCGGTGATCAAGAGGTACGGCGCGCCAACAACCATTCGCGTCGAACTTGGGCGGGAGATCAAGCAGCCACTCGCGATTCGTCTTAAAGCTCAAAAGATCAATAAAGACAATGAGCGGGTAAACCAGGACATCCGTGCACGCCTCCGCGATGAACTTGGCATTGAACATCCGTCGCGAGCCGACATTCAACGCTTCAAGTTGTGGGAGGCCCAGAATCACCAGTGCATGTACACCGGTCAGCAGATCTCGATCCATGACTTATATAATGGGTCCGTCGATGTTGATCACATCATACCGTACAGCCAGTCCTTGGATGATGGTATGATCAATAAGGTTGTGTGTTCTAGGTCAATCAACGCTGCCAAGGGTGATCGGATCCCACTTGAAGCAATTAGTTCCGGTGTCATCGACGGCGAACAGCTCAAAGAACGTGTTGCCAGTTTGGTACGAGCTAACAAGATCCCGCGTCAAAAGGCCGCACGATTTTTCATGACCAGAGAGGAAGTGCAGCAGATGCTGGGCGGTGATTTCATTGAGCGCCAGCTGAACGATACAAGATACATAGGTCGCCTTGCCACAAAGTACCTTCGCCATGTTTGTTCTGATGTATCGGTGACCAATGGTTTGCTGACTTCCGTCCTACGTCATCGTTGGGGCCTCAATGGAATTCTACCGGAACTCGCCGAGCGCGGCCGCGCCTGGGTGGATCCTGAGGCAGTTGCGAACTCTGCTAAGAGCAGGGCTGACCACCGTCACCACGCGATCGATGCGGTCGTGATCGCGCTGACTAGCAGGTCGCTACTTCAACGCCTGTCGACACTAAACGCATCCGGACTCGGCACCGACATTGATGAGCACGCTCGTCGCGGCAGGTTACGACTACCAGAAGAGCCAATTCCGGGTCTACGGTCCATGGTGATGGCTAGGGTCGACCGAACGATTGTCAGTCATCGTGTTCGTAGAAAAGTCCGGGGCCCGCTTCATGAAGAGACAGTCTACGGACTCGCAAAAGACCCCTTGGGTCAGCAACAGTACAATGATCGTGATGCACCGCTTTATGTGGTACGCAAACCTGTCGAGTCTCTCACAACCAAGGAACTCCTGCACGTTGCTGATCCGGTGGTCAAGCAGGCACTTCTCACGCGACTGAAAGACCTCGGTGTCGACACGACGCATGAAAAGTTTGCGATTCCAAAGAATGCCTTCCTTGAGCCAATCTATCTGCGAAAGAAGGACGGCAGTAGAGGGCCCCGTATAAAGCGCGTACGTGTTCTAAAGGCATCTAGTGGGATGGTCAAGCTGCGCGAATATGGAGCGTTTGTTGAGCCGGGATCGAATGATCA
>CAYXQJ010000012.1:23361-31930 GCA_964467455.1 uncultured Hyphomicrobiales bacterium
GAGATCGATCATCAGCAGGTCGTATTGACGGCTTCGGTCCTGTCGCGACTTGGAGATCAGGGGGCGGTTGTTGCCTTCACTGATCAACGGCACCACCCTAATGCGGTCGTTATGCCGATTGCTGGCAACACGCTACATGCTGAAAGATTGAGAATGCAAGTTGAGGCGTCCGAGCCATGTCAAAAGCAACTCTGGAAGGCCATCATACAAGCCAAGATCGCCAATCAGGCGGATCATTTAGAGATGCTCGGAATTGAGTCGGCCGCCGTTCGCCGACGCGTAGTGATGGTGAGATCGAACGACACATCCAACCAGGAAGGGTCGGCTGCGCAGTATTACTGGAAAGAAGTACTTAGGCCGTTCAATGTCAGACGAGACCCGGACGGCGATCATCCCAATAGCATTCTAAACTACGGCTATGCCATCTTGAGGGCTTGTGTTGCACGAGCTCTCGTATCCAGTGGTCTGCACCCCGCTTTGGGTATCAAGCATAGTAATCGGTACAATGCCTTTGCTCTGGCTGATGACGTTATGGAGCCTTATCGGCCGTTTGTCGATGCCCACGTCATTCCTATCGCTTTGGAGTTCAACGGTGAAATCGACTTGCTGCCTGAGCGAAAGCGAAAGATCCTGGAAGTTCTTGTCGTTGACTGTCATTTTGAGGGAGGTCGAAGGCCATTGCTCAATGCGATTCAGATGTCGGCGTCCTCGATCGTGAATGTCTTGTCGGGCAAGAGCGCAAAGCCATCGTATCCGCGGTTATGCGCATAAGTGAGTATAGAGCGGTGTGGATCTACGTGCTGTTCGACTTGCCTGTGGGCACTAAGCGGCAGCGCCGTGCTTATGCCCGATTCAGGAAGCTCCTAAAGAAGGATGGCTTCACCATGTTGCAGTTCTCCGTCTATGTGCGCCATTGTGCTTCCGGCGAGAATGCCGAGGTGCACCACAAACGCGTCCGTGGATGGGTTCCCTCAGAAGGCAAGGTGAGTATGCTTGACGTGACGGACAAGCAATACAACAGCATGCAGACTTTCTGGGGTCGGAAGGAGCAGTCTAGCTCACCGACCCCACAACAGTTAGAACTCTTCTGAAAAATTGATTCAGTCTTGCCCCAGAAGGTCCCAATGCCGCGGAAAGCCTCACGACGACAAGTGCTTATGTCCTTGCAGATATATGGGTTACAGTGCGTATCGCTTTCAAAGATCAGCACTCGTAGCCAAGACACAACCAGCAGCGTACTGGCTTGCTTCTCCAGATCCGCTTTCAAAGATCAGCACTCGTAGCCAAGACACAACCGTCTGGGCTTCCTTGTTGCCGAGCATGGCGCTTTCAAAGATCAGCACTCGTAGCCAAGACACAACCGGATGATAGTGGTCATACTATCATGCGTTCGCTTTCAAAGATCAGCACTCGTAGCCAAGACACAACAGCTTGCTAGTATCTCTGTCAGTCTAGGTCGCTTTCAAAGATCAGCACTCGTAGCCAAGACACAACTACGTGCGTCACGTTGACGACGTTGCTTGACGCTTTCAAAGATCAGCACTCGTAGCCAAGACACAACCGCATCGAAGTACACATCGACACGATCATCCGCTTTCAAAGATCAGCACTCGTAGCCAAGACACAACATAGAACATCCACAGCTCGGCTGCTTGTGCGCTTTCAAAGATCAGCACTCGTAGCCAAGACACAACAACACGCGGCGCGTCTGATGTCCATCACCTCGCTTTCAAAGATCAGCACTCGTAGCCAAGACACAACCGCGTCCTGCTGAATCTTCAACAGTGCCCGTCGCTTTCAAAGATCAGCACTCGTAGCCAAGACACAACCAGTAGCAAGTCCCGCTGACGTTCCAACGCGCTTTCAAAGATCAGCACTCGTAGCCAAGACACAACGCTTTTCTCCGCATCTACACGACCATCAACGCTTTCAAAGATCAGCACTCGTAGCCAAGACACAACCTACATGACGACGGCGGCAACGGTGACACTCGCTTTCAAAGATCAGCACTCGTAGCCAAGACACAACATACACAATTACAATAGGTGACACGATGAAACGCTTTCAAAGATCAGCACTCGTAGCCAAGACACAACTACAACGGGTTCGGGTTCTACGGCTGGTAACGCTTTCAAAGATCAGCACTCGTAGCCAAGACACAACCGTGACGTCGATATCCGAGTCAGTGGTCTCGCTTTCAAAGATCAGCACTCGTAGCCAAGACACAACTTTGTCCGTTAGCTCTTCGGCCTCTGCTTGCGCTTTCAAAGATCAGCACTCGTAGCCAAGACACAACTGCGGCAAGCGCTTCGAGAAGGCGCGGGACGCTTTCAAAGATCAGCACTCGTAGCCAAGACACAACGGCATTGAAGGCGCACTCAAAGCGTTAGCCGCTTTCAAAGATCAGCACTCGTAGCCAAGACACAACCTTGTCGTGTAGTCGGTAGCAAGAGTTACGCGCTTTCAAAGATCAGCACTCGTAGCCAAGACACAACGCATTGCAGCGTCAACGCGACTTGCTCTTACGCTTTCAAAGATCAGCACTCGTAGCCAAGACACAACAGAACTATGCGAAGTACCGCAAGCATACCCCGCTTTCAAAGATCAGCACTCGTAGCCAAGACACAACTAAACAAGGCGACCGAATACTCGACACACACGCTTTCAAAGATCAGCACTCGTAGCCAAGACACAACATTCTTGCGTTCGATGCCCTTACGGTCACGCGCTTTCAAAGATCAGCACTCGTAGCCAAGACACAACAGGAACAGGCAGACGCTGGAGAGATCGCCTCGCTTTCAAAGATCAGCACTCGTAGCCAAGACACAACTAGAGCCATGATACACTCACTTGATTTTGTCGCTTTCAAAGATCAGCACTCGTAGCCAAGACACAACCCACCTCAACAGACTCGATCGCGGCGTTGCGCTTTCAAAGATCAGCACTCGTAGCCAAGACACAACGAGACGGTGCGCGGTGTGATACAGACCGTCGCTTTCAAAGATCAGCACTCGTAGCCAAGACACAACACGACGGTGGTAGTGTACGAGCCGTCATCACGCTTTCAAAGATCAGCACTCGTAGCCAAGACACAACACAGAGCTGTCAGACGCTGCTATCGTTGCACGCTTTCAAAGATCAGCACTCGTAGCCAAGACACAACTTGTACTCTACTACAGCGCCCTCTGCCTGCCGCTTTCAAAGATCAGCACTCGTAGCCAAGACACAACCGCCAAGTTCATGGCACCACAGACAACGAACGCTTTCAAAGATCAGCACTCGTAGCCAAGACACAACCACCAAAGATAACAGGTCGCAACGTGGACACGCTTTCAAAGATCAGCACTCGTAGCCAAGACACAACAGTGCGCTAACGGAGGAATATCGGCACGACCGCTTTCAAAGATCAGCACTCGTAGCCAAGACACAACGGTCAACCTGCAGAAGCCCGAGCAGGCGGTCGCTTTCAAAGATCAGCACTCGTAGCCAAGACACAACTCCCTGCCGTAGTCACACGGCTACGGCGGGCGCTTTCAAAGATCAGCACTCGTAGCCAAGACACAACAGAAGAAGCGAACCGCACAAGCGCAGGTCCGCTTTCAAAGATCAGCACTCGTAGCCAAGACACAACTACCACGTGTTCGCCGACGCGATGGTCACGCGCTTTCAAAGATCAGCACTCGTAGCCAAGACACAACACCCACGGACCACAACCGTGACGATCACCTCGCTTTCAAAGATCAGCACTCGTAGCCAAGACACAACATGTCAGCGTCGCTGTACGGCTGCACGGCGCGCTTTCAAAGATCAGCACTCGTAGCCAAGACACAACCTGCGGCTGCGCTTGCCGTCGATGACGACGCGCTTTCAAAGATCAGCACTCGTAGCCAAGACACAACCAGCGCCTCGACGGCCTCTACGACGCGGGTCGCTTTCAAAGATCAGCACTCGTAGCCAAGACACAACAACCCATAATCATCAAAGGAACCACAATGTCGCTTTCAAAGATCAGCACTCGTAGCCAAGACACAACCCCTGCCTGGAGGGCTTCGAGGATCATATTCGCTTTCAAAGATCAGCACTCGTAGCCAAGACACAACAGGGTTGTCCGATTCATTGAGTTGTCGTCTCGCTTTCAAAGATCAGCACTCGTAGCCAAGACACAACCAACCCACAACCTGCCAACCAACCAGCATACGCTTTCAAAGATCAGCACTCGTAGCCAAGACACAACCGAACTCCGTAAGCGTTACCGCCAACGCGCCGCTTTCAAAGATCAGCACTCGTAGCCAAGACACAACCGGTAGCCGACAAGACTCGATAGCTGTCTGCGCTTTCAAAGATCAGCACTCGTAGCCAAGACACAACTTCAAAGGTGATCACTTGACACCTCCAATCCGCTTTCAAAGATCAGCACTCGTAGCCAAGACACAACCGGCACGTGTCTTCGTTGACCCGAATATGCGCTTTCAAAGATCAGCACTCGTAGCCAAGACACAACGAACCCGCCTCGGCGTTCCAGACGGGCGTCGCTTTCAAAGATCAGCACTCGTAGCCAAGACACAACTAGCAGTTCGAGCCGCAACGTGTATGCCGCGCTTTCAAAGATCAGCACTCGTAGCCAAGACACAACTAAATCATGCACAAACGGCAGTATTCGGCCGCTTTCAAAGATCAGCACTCGTAGCCAAGACACAACGTGCGACATATAACTTCATCCCCGGCAAGGCGCTTTCAAAGATCAGCACTCGTAGCCAAGACACAACGGCCTCGCTTGTTTGGAGTATCGGCCGCCTCGCTTTCAAAGATCAGCACTCGTAGCCAAGACACAACACGGGCTTCGGCCAGCTGCTGCGGACTCATCGCTTTCAAAGATCAGCACTCGTAGCCAAGACACAACCCAGCCTTGTCAGCTCGCTCACCGATGCTGCGCTTTCAAAGATCAGCACTCGTAGCCAAGACACAACAGCTAATGGCCTACTACCACCAATACGTGCCGCTTTCAAAGATCAGCACTCGTAGCCAAGACACAACCCCTACCTGCAGATGCTGGTCATCGAAGACGCTTTCAAAGATCAGCACTCGTAGCCAAGACACAACAACTGCTACGAGTCGGATGTCCCCTTCATCCGCTTTCAAAGATCAGCACTCGTAGCCAAGACACAACAATACGGGGAAATTCCTAAACAGCTTTAGCGCTTTCAAAGATCAGCACTCGTAGCCAAGACACAACAGGCCGTGTGCTTAGCCCATACGCGGACGCGCTTTCAAAGATCAGCACTCGTAGCCAAGACACAACGGCCTCCTCTTTCTCGTCGGAGTCCTTCTCGCTTTCAAAGATCAGCACTCGTAGCCAAGACACAACCTAGCATAGACGCTCTGCACGACGGTCTCGCGCTTTCAAAGATCAGCACTCGTAGCCAAGACACAACTATCTCGGATCGTGACAGCTGCATCTGTTCGCTTTCAAAGATCAGCACTCGTAGCCAAGACACAACGGACCGATCGCAGCCTTCCGCATTGAGCTGCGCTTTCAAAGATCAACACTCGTAGCCAAGACACAACATAGCCAAGGTCGGCGTACCACTTCACGACGCTTTCAAAGATCAGCACTCGTAGCCAAGACACAACTATCGTTGGTATAGGATCTTGTGCGGGATTCGCTTTCAAAGATCAGCACTCGTAGCCAAGACACAACTACATACGCGCGTATATGGGGGGTTATCCCGCTTTCAAAGATCAGCACTCGTAGCCAAGACACAACGGAAGCTCATGTACGTGCTCTTTTGCGATGCGCTTTCAAAGATCAGCACTCGTAGCCAAGACACAACAGCAGGTCTGCCGGTGTGCAGCGGAGGAGTCGCTTTCAAAGATCAGCACTCGTAGCCAAGACACAACGAAGCCGTTTGCATGGGGCTCACCTATCACGCTTTCAAAGATCAGCACTCGTAGCCAAGACACAACTAGATCGTCAACGGTTCGGCTTTCCATTCGCGCTTTCAAAGATCAGCACTCGTAGCCAAGACACAACGGACTTCGACAAAGACGCTATGCTGCTCACGCTTTCAAAGATCAGCACTCGTAGCCAAGACACAACGGACATCCGAAGAGTGACAATCCTGCCATGCGCTTTCAAAGATCAGCACTCGTAGCCAAGACACAACAGGTAGGCGCCGTAGACCGTAGCTACACGCGCTTTCAAAGATCAGCACTCGTAGCCAAGACACAACTCGGTGTCTTTGAGGCACACACTGGGCTGTCGCTTTCAAAGATCAGCACTCGTAGCCAAGACACAACATGCCAACGCGTCGTAATCAACGTGCGTGGCGCTTTCAAAGATCAGCACTCGTAGCCAAGACACAACACGGCTTGCATGACATCGACAGACTCGCCGCGCTTTCAAAGATCAGCACTCGTAGCCAAGACACAACATACCAAAACGATGCGATATTGGCGTCGGTCGCTTTCAAAGATCAGCACTCGTAGCCAAGACACAACGATAAACCGACGATGCCACGGCAGCGGCTTCGCTTTCAAAGATCAGCACTCGTAGCCAAGACACAACAGCTTCTCGAGACGCACCTTCAGATCTTCTTGCTTTCAAAGATCTGCGCTGGAAGCCTAGACAAAACCCAATCACCTCCGGCGGAGGCTACAGAAATGACCACTCTAGCACTTCACTCGTGCCGTCGTGACGGACATGCCGGACGATGATCTTTCTACCGCCTGCTTGACGTAGGACATCCAATAAGACGCGCGCACCGTATGACGTGCGAATTGCCTCGTACTGGAAGTCGCCTGGATAAGCAGCCCCATACCTATCCAGTAGCTCGTTCAATTCGCTGAGGCTTGCTTTCCGATCAGCGTCATCCATGACTTCTTCTCCACAATAAGTTCGGGGACCGTGACTTGATAACCGCGATCTTGTACGGGCAACGTCATCCGTTTATCTAATCGTCGTAGCCGTTATGGATTCGATGTTTGCCTTTGTGTCTATGGTCGCGACGCACATTTCAGAACGGAAGATATGCCCCAAGTGATCAACTACGCTACGATATTCATGCTTGCCTTGCACAAGATACAACTCGCTACCGATGATTTCAGAGATCCCAATTGATTAGCACCGCTATGTTGATTTGGGAGGTAGTATAATCGGGTCTTTCAAGTTTTTGCTAGGTTGATGAACATCGATACTTGTGAAACCGATCCACGCACCATAAACGAGTGAACTGAATCCAAATGAACCACGACCGAAATTACCTCTCTGAAGCTGAGTTTCTCTTCGCCGACTATGAAGCCCTTAGTGAAGTAGAGAAAGAGGAGATTCAAAAGAGTATCAAGGCAATAGATGAAGAATGCAGAGCTAAGAGCAAACTGAGCGAAGTCCCTGATGAGACCATTAGTCATGATGGAACAGCTTGATGGTTCGGCACCTAGTCGCAAAGCTGTGATCCATATCCACTAGCGAACGAAGTTTTCCAAGTACTTCGCCACCATGTCAAACTCGAGGTTCACGGTGTCGCCAACGTTGGCTGTTCCGAGTGTGGTGACGTTGAGCGTGTGTGGAATGACGGCGATCTTGAGACGACTTGATTCCAACGCTGCGACCGTAAGTGAGATACCATTGACGCAGATGGAACCGACAGGGATGAGCCACTTTCGGTACTCCGACGGGAAGTCGATCCAGATCTCCCACCCTTGGTCATTGATGGAGATGGCGGAGATGGTGCCGACAGCGTCGACGTGACCTTGGACCAAGTGTCCGCCAAGACGATCCTGTAAACGCACGGCACGCTCGAGGTTGACGCGATGGCCTTCTTGCAACAGACCGATGGTGGCCTTGCGCAAGGTCTCGGCAACAGCAGTGACGCTGAAGTGATCACCACTGCGCTCAGTCACAGTCAAACAACATCCGTTCACGCTGATGGAATCGTCGATGGCAAGATCGTCCATCACCACGCGCGCTGCGATGTGGAAGGTGACGCCGTCGCCGATATCCTGACGTTTGATGACGGTGCCCGTCTCTTCGACCAATCCGGTGAACACGCTAGTTGCCTCGTACAAAGGTGGTGATGATGTCGATGTATGCCTGAATGCCCATCGTCGTCGGCACGTCGCTATGATCCGCCCCCTTCACCGCGATCAAGGTCTTGGGATTGACGGCATGATCGTAAAGGGGCTGGGCATGACGTGTAAAGGGAATGAACGTGTCGTTGGTTCCATGCAAGAGCAACACTGGCGCGTTGATGCGTCCGATGCGACCTTTGTTGTTGAACTCACCGTCAAGCAGATAGCCACCGGGAATGTTGAGCAACGTGCCGCTCTGCACCAAGGCCTCACCCGACGCATAGGCCGCTTCGAGGATCACGGCATGAGCGTGATGCAACTCGGCGGCACTATACAATGCTGGTACGCCCCCTAACGAAAAGCCGTAGTGGACGATGAAGGTGGTGTCGACATCAGGACGTGATCGCACATAGTTGTAGGCGGCACGAGCGTCACTGAAGAGGTCATCTTCCGTCGTGGTCGTGCCCGTACTCATGCCGAAGCCCTGATAGTCGTAGGCAAA
>CAYXQJ010000012.1:32030-47932 GCA_964467455.1 uncultured Hyphomicrobiales bacterium
CTTCCGTCGTGGTCGTGCCCGTACTCATGCCGAAGCCCTGATAGTCGTAGGCAAAGACATCGAAGCCACAACGATAGAGATATTCGATCCGACGCCAGAAGAACTCAAGATTATCGTTGTTGCCGTGATGATAGATGATCGTCGGATGCGGCACCACTCTCATCGAATCCGGCTGCTTGACATAGACGCCGTAGATCGTCTCTCCACTCGACGACAGCTCGACCAATTGCACCGATGTATCGGGAATGATCGAATCCGCAAAGTTGTACTCCGACACGGTCGTCGGAACGAACATGAACGAGTCGAGAGAACAACCGAATAACACGAATGACAGAATAACCGAATAACCGATTAACCGAATAACCGACAAACCGACTAGCTCTGCTACAGCCATAGGACCCCTCCAATAAATCCACCGATCGACCCGGTGCCGTTGATGGAGGAGCGGCCGCGGAAGACGCCGCCTTCGGTGTTGACATTGGCGGCTTGCCAGATGAGTTCGGTCTGGAGAGAGAAGGTTGACGAGAGCGGGAACTGCAGGCCCAGCATTGGGCTGACGAAGGTGGCGCCGGGATCGAGTTGGAAGGTGACGTGTGTGCCGGCATAGAGCAGTGCGCGATCCCACACTTCCCAGCTGGCGTTGACGTGGACGTCGGGATAGAAGCGCGACGTTGACCACGAACCGAAGTCGGTGAACATCAGGGCGCGCACTCCGGTGGTGAGCTCGGGGACGGCGCCGTCTTGCGCTATGATGCGTGTTGATGCACCAACGTCGAGGCCGGCAACATGGAAGGTCGACATCGTCGCGTGAAGGTTGCCGTGGAGGGTGACGCTCTCGGTGAGGCCATACGAAGCACCGGCGGTGAGGTAGGGGACGAGGACGGTTGGCACTGATGCCGGCACGATCGGTCCACCGAGCGACGCCTGGAGTGCGACCTGTTCATCCTTCAGCACACGCACCGGTGCACCGGCACCGCAGCCCATTAAGAGGCCGAGGTTGCACAGGAGGAGGATTGCCCCCATTTTCGTTCGTACGTTCACACCACAAAACTACGGCAGCATGTCCCACAACGTGATCAGTTTGGCAGAATCGACGCTACGCAATGCCGCAGCAGCGTCGTCCTTGGCCTACGTGCTGCAGGTACTGCCGGACGGTGCACGGGTGATCGTGCCGACATCAGCGCATCGACGTCTGGTGCAACGCCTCTGGGCAGCACAGCAGCCAACGCGCGACGTGCCGCAGCTGACGACCATGGCCGGCTTCATCGGCGGTCTGGCGAAGATGTTACTTCCGCCGCAGGTGCAGATCATCGATGATGTGGAGGCCTCCGTCTTGCTCGATCTGGCGATGGCCGACGCAGGCGAGATGTTTCGTCCGGCACGACTCTCCATTCCGTTGCTGATGCGATGGAAACAAGAACAATACACCGTCGACCTTGTTGAACATCAATACGCCGATGCCGAGGGCAGACCCGTGGAGTTGCGCGACATCGATCGCGTGATCCGCATCTGGCGTGCCTATGAACAGCGCAAAGGAGAGCTGGCCCTCGACCGCGGCGACGTCGGCTTTGTGATCGCCGACGTATTGGCTAGAACAGAGATCGCATCTGATGGCGTGCCGTCGCTGATCCTCGGCACGCATGGCCTTACGACCATTGACCGCACCATCCTGCACCTCCTCGCCCGCAACGGCTGGGACCTGGGCATCTGGTTCATGCCGCACCTTGATGAATTCAACCGAAGCACGGACGCTGGAAAATGGTTGATCTCGCACGGCTGGCTTAAAGACGACCAGCGACCGGCGTCCGACGTCCAAGTAAAGACGACCGGCGTCTGGCGTCCGACGTCCATCTTGCGGCAATGGGGGAACCCACGCGAAGAAGTTCGCCGTGCGGTCGCAGCGGCCAAAGAGTTGATCACGAAGGGTACATCGATGCGCGACATCGCCATTGTTGCGCCGATGTCGGGATCGTACGATGCGTTGTTAGCTGATGCTGCGATGACGAGTGGGCTGCCGATCGAGATCACAGCTTCACAACCGCTGTCGACGCATCGCATCTCGACGGCAGTGTTGGCAGCCTGCCAGATCGTGATCGGCAGATGGCAGCGCAGTGATGTGGAGCGTCTTGCGCTGTGTGGACAGATCGGCGTCGACCACGACCTTGGCCGCCTGATCGAAGCCGCCGTGCAGCACCGCATCAACGGCGGCGACGGGGCGATGGACTGGGCGCAACGGCTCGACGCGGCGCGTACGCGCCTGCAGACGGCTGCAGACGGCGAGGACGACAAACGTCTGCGTGCCGGACTGTCCATGCTCTCGAAGGCACGCACAACATTCAACTGGCTGCAACGACTGTTGACGCCGCCGGGTGAGCAGCACTCGGCTCGTCAGTTTGCAACATGGATACGCGACAACGTGATCGGCGCGATGGGTCTTGAGACGATCGATGAGCTGCTCTCAACACTCGACCGATATGTCGTGTTCGCTGAGCGTCACAACGTCGATCACGCACGCTTCATCGATCATGTGCAGCGCTGGTGGACCATCGTTGACGGTACGTCGATCGCCGCGTGGAGCGGTGCGGACACCGGTGTCCGCGTCATGCGTCCCTCCGAGATCCGCCTGCATTCCTTTTCCGCCGTCTTTGTGTTAGGCGTGATCGATGGTGAACTCCCCACCGATGAAGGTGATCCGATCGACGAGGCCCTGATGGAGGGATTGCGTCAACATATCGACAGAGAACAATTCTCCGATCTCTTCCATGGTGGCAACGATGGTTCCCTTCTCATCCTGTCGCGGCCCATTGCGATCGATGGCGATCCAACATTGACGTCGATCTACTTCCGCGAGGTCGCCGACTGGCCCACAACGATCATGCCCGACAAACCCTGCGGCATCGAGGCCTTGGATACGGCAGATCATCTGTTGTTGCTTGATGCGCAAGATGATCTCGCATATCGCAGCGGATCGATGCTTGATATGTCAAAACGCCAACAGGGGATCATATCGACCGATCTCACACCGTCTGCCGCTGCACTCTTCGCTCAGAGTATCTCGCAGCCGCTGAACCCATCACGACTTGATGTCGTGATCGGTTGTCCATATGCCTACTTCGGACGTCGCATTCTTGGTCTTGACGAACCCATCACCGGCGACGAGCAACTCACGCCGCTGGAACGTGGTACCTTGATGCATGCAACGGCACAAACGTTCTTTGATACGGTCCGTGGATATCCCGTCGTAGACGTTCGCACGAAGGACGACATCGCCTCGGCATTGATCGATCTTACCACACATCCCGAGTCGCACTGGTTTCCCATCCTGCTCGACATCTTCGAACAACAGCGTGCCACGCTTCCCTCGGGCTATCTGTATGATGAAGCGGAACACCGCGCCTTCTACGGCACCGACGACCGACCCGGCCTCCTCGCCCGCTGGCTATCGATGGAGTACACGTTTCAACGTGAGAATCGTGCTCGCCCCCTACTCTTTGAGTTGGAGATCGATTCCGAATTGATCTTGGAAGGGGGCGTTGTGGTCCCGGTACGATTGCGGATCGACCGCGTGGACGCAGAGATCGTTGACGGTGAGGTGGTTGTCACCGTGATCGATTATAAAACATCTGCCAGTGGTGTTCCGTCAACGAAGCGCGTGGAACGCGGCGAGTCGACGCAGATGCCGTTGTATCTGGCGGCAGTACAGTCGTGGTTCGCGGAGCGGGGGATGAAGGTGACGGCGCGTCATGCGTCGTACCACACGTTTGGTCGATCGCTGCGAACAACGTCGGATCCGGCGGTCAAGTCGATGGAACTGAACTATGACGAGATCTTGGAGAACGTCGAACCGGCGATCACCACATTGAATGATGGGATCTTTCCGGTGCGACCAACTGACAAAGCATGTCGATATTGCGGACTCAACGAGATCTGTCGGATCGAAAGTTGGGGTCCACTTGAAGAGAAACAACCTATATGAACATTCGCCCCTTAAAGCCATCGGACTTGTCGTGGAAGTGTCAACTCAAGGATCTGAAGTTCAACACCACGCGCGATCTGGAGCCACTACATCGCATCGTGGGACAAGAGCGTGCCGTCGAAGCGCTTCGTTTAGGTACGCGGATCCGCTCGCAGGGCTACAACATCTGGGCATCCGGTGTGGTGGGTACGGGACGGATGGCAACGATCCGTCAGATCTTGGATGAGCTGGCATCAACGAAGCCCGAGTTGTATGACTTTGCCTACGTGCACAACTTCAAGCGGACGGAAGAGCCGGTGTTGTTGCGTTTTCAGGCCGGTGAAGGACGCGTGTTTTGTCGGATGGTCGACGATGCGCTAAGCTTCTTGCGACGGCGCATCCCACAACTGTTCGAAGAAGAGCAGTTCCAGGTGGAGCGCAAGACGATCATCCAGCGTTTTCAGACGATGGAGCAGACGTTACTCAAGGAGCTTGACGAGAAGTTGCGTCCTGCCGGATTTGTATTAGGGCATGTGCAGGAAGAAGACGGTTCGACGCGTACAGAGATCTTCCCATTCATCAACGAGCGTCCGGTCACGGCTGATGAGCTCGATGAGATGGTGAAGAAAGGTGAGATCACGGTAGCCGAGGTGGAACGCATCAACACGGCCTATCTGCAGTATCGTGAAGAGTTGAACGATCTCGGTGCGAGATCGCTGCGGATCATGGCTGACTTCCGACGTGAGCTTTCGCAGCATGACCAAGCAGCCGTCGGCGTGGTGATCACGAGCGTGTTCGAAGATGTGCGATCGAGTTTTCCGCGTGACCGTGTTGGCAATTTTCTTGATGGTGTGAAGGCCCACATTCTTGATCACCTCGAAGAATACGTCAAGTTCAACTCTGCACGTATGGCCGGCCCGCTTGACGATGCCTCGGAAGAGGCGGCCAAGACCTTGGATCGCGTCTATTCCGTCAACTTGATCGTTGACAACTACGATACCAAGACGGCACCCGTCATTGTTGAGACCGCGCCGACATATGCATCGTTGTTCGGCTCGATCGAAAAACGAATGGACCCTCGCGGATTCACCGTCAGCGACTTCTCAAACATTCGCGCTGGCTCACTTTTGCGTGCCGACGGCGGCTATCTGGTCCTCAATGCGATGGATGTGCTCACAGACATGCAGATCTGGACCACGCTCAAACGTGTGATGTTGTATGGTCGGTTGGAGATGCAGCCAATCGACAATCCATATCAGTTGAACACTCTTAAGCCCGACTATATTCAGGTCAATGCCAAGATCATCTTGTTGGGCGATCCGCAGATCTATCATGCGTTGTGGGCAGCGGAAGAAGACTTCCACAAGATGTTCAAGGTCCATGCAGAATTCGTGGATGTTGCTGACCGCACGCCGGTGATGATCAACCACCTCGCGAGTTTCTTTGCGCAGTTGGCCGAAGAGGAAGATCTTCTCCACTGCGACAGATCCGGTGCAGCGGCCTTGATCGAATGGGCCGTGGCCTATACTGACTCACAAGACAAGATCACGATGCAGTTCAGTTATGTGGCTGACCTGATGCGTGAGGCCGCACACTTTGCACGGGCAGCGAGTGCGTCGATGATCTCGCGGACACACGTGCGTCATGCCCTGGAGCAACGTCGGTGGCGCAGCAATGCCGTTGACGAGCGTATGCGCGAGGAGATCCGCAAAGGCACGTTGTTGATCGATACCGTCGGCTCTCGTGTTGGACAGATCAACGGTCTCACCGTCTATCAAAGCGGCATCGTCTCGTATGGCAAGCCCACGCGCATCACCTGCACCGTAAGTGCCGGCAGTGCCGGCATCCTCAACATCGAGCGTGAAGTTGACCTTTCCGGGGCGATCCACTCCAAAGGTGTCTTGATCCTCTCCGGTCTGTTGCGGTCATTGTTCTCGCGCTCGCAGTCGATGTCGTTTACGGCCAGCATTGCTTTTGAACAATCGTATGGCGGTGTTGACGGCGACAGTGCCAGTACGGCCGAGATCATCACGCTGTTGTCGGCCATTTCGAACATCCCGATTCGTCAGGACATTGCCATCACCGGGTCGATCAACCAGAAGGGCGACATTCAGGTGATCGGCGGCATCAACGAAAAGATCACGGGCTTCTTTGAGGTTTGTCAGGATAGGGGGCTTACCGGCACGCAAGGTGTGGTGTTACCCCAGCAGAATGTCGGCGACCTCATGTTGCGTGAAGATATCATCGATGCCGTGGCTAAGAAGAAGTTCTTCTTGTGGCCCGTCACACGGCTCGAAGAAGCCGTCGAGCTGATGATGGACATGCCCGCAGGAAAACTCGGAAAAGATGGTAAGTTTCCGCGGGAGTCGGTCTATGCCAAGGTGCAGCAGAACCTCACGGTCTTGCACGAGGCGTCAAAATTGATCAAGTGAGCGCATGAACGCCGTCGAGATCAGACAGCGTATGGACGAGGCCCAGCAGGCCATTCGCGCCGGCCGGGGAGCCGAGGGCTTGGCGATGTTGGAAGAGGCGTACACTGAGGCGCTGGAGGGTGGACTGCGAATGGAGGTGGCAGAGATCTGCTTATCCATTGGTTCGGATCACCGTGGAAGAGGTGACTATAACGAATCGTTGATCTGGTATCACCGTGCACAAGCGTTAGGTGTCGAGTTAGGGAAGTTATCCATCCAAGCAGCTGCTCTTGGCAACGTAGGCACCGTCTATCTCTTGCAATCGGAGCATGAACAGGCACTTGATCAACTTCATCGGGCGCATGATCTCTTTCTTGCTGACGGAAACTTCGAGGCGACTGGCCCCCTGCTCCTTAACATCGGAATGATCCATGGCAGTCGTGGTGACCTCGCCACGGCGCTAGAATGGTGCTACCGCGCATTAGAGTTGTTTACCATTCGCAAGAATGAGTTCGGCATCGGACATGCCAGCGGTGCGATCGGCGACCTGTTCTATGAAACTGCCGAATACGATCAGGCACTACGGTGGTATCAGGATGCGTTGCGGATCTTCGAGTCGATCGACAACCAGATCGGTGTCGTCAACAAATATTGCCAACTCGGTCGTGTATACGGAAGTCTACATGACAGCGAGAACGAAGTCACCAGTCTTACGCACGCCGTAGCCCTAGCTGCTGCCTATTCACTTGGACGGGAATTGGTGATCGCGCGGACATTCCTCGCCGAGGCAAAGCTGCGACAAGGTGATCTGGATCGAGCCGTTGAATTGATCGAATCGGCCTTGCCGGATGCCCGCAGCATGGGACTCCGAGAGCAAGAACTTGAGTTAAGGCTAACGTCAGCAAAGATCGCCGCGATCCAGCAACGGCACGATGCCGCGGTTGAATTGTTCTCGGTTGTGCTTGCAGAATCTCAAACACTGGGCCTCGAGAAGATCACCCGCGATACTCATCAGCGTCTTTACGAACTCGAACGTGATCGCGATGCGTCATTAGCATTGCACCACCTTGAGCACGTCGTTGAGATCCGCAACCGACATCTCAGTGACCAGAAGCACCGACGTATGGCACTGCTCGAGATGGAGCACAAGCTTTCTTCAGAGCGTCGCCTCCAAGAACAACAACGCGAGTTGCTCACGAACATGATGCCTGAGCGGATCGCCGAAAGTTTGATGGCCGGCGCGACGATGATCGCCGACTCGTATGACGATGTGTCGATCATGTTCCTCGACCTTGTCAACTTCACCGAACTTGCCTCCGCAGTCACTGCCGCCGAGGTCGTTGTCTTGCTCAACGGCATCTTCAACGCCTGCGACGAGGTCATCATGCGTCACGGTCTTACCAAGATCAAGACCATTGGTGACGCCTATCTTGCTGTAGGGGGCGCACCGGATCCACTCGATGATCATGCCGTTCGTATGGCACTTGCCGCTATCGAGGTGAATGAACGATTACAGAGCCAAGGTCTTGCCGTGCGCATCGGGCTGCACTGCGGACCGATCACGGCAGGAGTGATCGGCGAATCCCGCAAGGCCTACGACGTATGGGGCGACGCCGTCAATGTTGCTGCCCGCATGGAGCAGTCGTGTGAGCGTGGACGTATTCATGCCTCCGCCGACTTTGCGCAACAGTGCATCGGACGTGACGGGATCCAGGTGGAAGTCCGCGGCCTTGTCGACGTTAAAGGCAAAGGGCAGATGACGACGTATTGGCTGTCAGGCGCGTGATCGGCGTTGAAACGACAGCGTTGACGTTCCATGACGCTGCACGAATGTTAGCGCCTCTCCCAAGAGCATGAAGACGCTGCGCAGATCGTCGGTGATCTCCTTATCGTGGACGCGATCCACGTACTGCAGCAATTGCATTGCCTCACATAGCACTTCGAATGCTCGGCTGTATTCCGGCATCGCGGCTTGTACGGTGCCGATGTTGGCCGCACAACGCGCCATGCCGCGAACGTCCTTCATGTTCGCGTAGAGTGCCATGGTGCGAGCATAACATTCCAGAGCTTCGGGGAAGGCCGCTACCGCCGCATAGACGTTGCCCATCGTACCCACGGCAATGGCAATGCCTTCGGCATCACGGATGCGCTCAAACAAGTCCCGAGCCATGGCAAGATCGAACAACGCCTCTTCGGCCTCGGCATTCGGTGTGCGCACCAAGGCGATCAGCGGTTCGATGAGATCGACGTTGTCGATGCGTCGATCCGCAAGGTAGGCCTCGATCACTCGACGGAACACATTGCGCGTATCAAGCGGCGGCGGTGTCCGTTGCGCAAAGGGTAGGGGACGCTTGAGCAACGACTGAAGATCGTTGACCAAACCGTCGATGTCGAGCGGGTCCATCCACGAAGTTAGTGACGGAAGTGGCGCATGCCGGTAAAGATCATTGCGAGGCCTTTCTCATTGGCCGCGGCGATCACCTCCTCGTCGCGGATCGAACCACCCGGCTGGATCACGCATGAGGCCCCGGCTTCGGCGGCCTGCAGCAATCCGTCGGCGAATGGGAAGAAGGCATCGGAGGCAACGGCACAACCGGTGAGGTCGAGTCCGGCGTCGGCGGCCTTACGGACGGCGATGCGCGCCGAGTCGACGCGCGACATCTGGCCTGCGCCGATCGCCAGCGACCGGTCCTTCAGCGCATACACGATGGCATTGCTCTTCACATGCTTTGCGATGCGCCAGGCATACATCATCGCCGCACGCTGATCATCCGTCGGCTGAACGTCGGTGACAACGCGCAGTGCCGTCTCATCCAGCAGCTCTGCGTCGGTTGATTGAACCAACACGCCCCCTGCCACAGAACGTACTTCGATGCCGAGAGAAGCGCGGAGTGCGTCGTACGAGACCGTCATCAATCGACGGTCCTTCTTTTTCTTGAGCAGCTCCAATGCTTCGTCGGTAAAGGAGGGGGCGATCAGCACCTCGGTGAAGATGCTGTGCACGGTGTTGGCAAGGTCAAGATCGATCTCGCGGTTGACGGCGACGATGCCGCCGAACGGTGAGACGGTGTCGGTGGCGAAGGCCTTGTGCCAGGCGTCAACGAGCGACGTGCCGGAGCCGACGCCGCAGGGGTTGGTATGCTTGATGATGACAACGGTGGGCTCGTCGAACTCAAGGCAGAGTTTCGATGCCGCATCGATGTCCATGATGTTGTTGTAGGAGAGTTCTTTGCCGTGATGCTGTGTAAAGATCATTGGGAACGATCCGTAGAGCGCTGCTTGCTGATGTGGGTTCTCGCCGTAGCGCAGTGACTGTGCTTGTTTCAGCGGCAGTGCACCTTCTACGGGGAGCATCACATTGTCGAGTGTACCAAGCCAACCGGAGATCATCGCATCGTAGCGGGCCGTGTGGGAGTAGGCTTCGCGAGCAAGCGTGCGACGCATGGCGAACGGCACATCGCCGTTGTTGCGAAGGTGATCCACTACGTCGCTGTAGCGCGCAGGGTTGACGATCACGATCGTGTGTTTGTGATTCTTTGCGGCGGCACGCACCATGGCCGGACCGCCGATATCGATGTTCTCGATGAGGTCTTCATACGTCGCCTTCGGATCGGCGAGCGTCTGCTCGAAGGGATAGAGGTTGATCACGGCAATGTCGATCGACGTGATGCCGTGTTCTTCCATCTGGCGAACGTGCTCGGGGTTATCGAGCACGGCAAGCAGTCCGCCGTGGATCTTCGGATGCAGCGTCTTGACGCGTCCGTCCATGATCTCAGGGAAGCCCGTGACATCGCTCACCTTCGTCACCGGGATGCCGGCAGCGGCAATAGCCGAGGCCGTGCCACCGGTGGAGATGATCTGAATGCCCAGCGCATGAAGGGCATGAGCGAGGTCGAGGATACCGGTTTTGTCGGAGACGGAGATTAGTGCAGTCATGTTAAACAGCTAGTCGGCTAGTCAGCTAGATGGCTAGATAGCTAGATAGCTAGATGGCTAGAAAAGAGGGTTAGAGGTTGAACAAAAATGGGGTGGCGGAGTGAAGGGAAGGTGTGGAGGTTATCCACAGATGCAACGGGGCAAGGGAGTGTTGGTCATGAGCGAGAAGTTTGCGATGTTTAAGCCGACCCACGAGTCGGAATAGGAGGAATCATGGCAACAACGCTTGACAAATCCGTGATCACATGCGACATGGAAGGCGTTATAGAGACTTTTTCGGTTGGTGCTGAGCATATGTTCGGCTACAGTAGCGAAGAGACTGTTGGACACCTCCGGGTGAGTGTGTTCTCGCCTGGAGAAGTGGTTCTTCAGAACCTCAAGACATGGTTGAACACAGCCGTGGAAAAGGGTGAGTGGGCCGGCGAAACGAACTTCATCAGGAAGAACGGCGAGATCTTTGGAGCTCGCATTCGGATCACTCCCACGTTTCGAGAAGGTAAGCAGGTTGGCTACTGCGGGGTCACCGAGGAACTTGATGCACCCGTTCAAATCCCAATTCGGACCACCACGAAGATGCTCAGATGGTTGGTGATCACTCGTGCACCATTCCTTACGGCAGCGATCACGCCAGCCTTTATCGGGATCGCCTATGCCGCCGGCGTGGAGCATGTTGCCGTGCACTGGGGATATGCCACACTTGCTGTGTTTGGTGTGATGTTGTTGCACTTGGCGAGCAACGTGTTCAATGATTACTTCGATGTCAAGAGCGGTACCGATCAGGCAAATGCCAAATATTTTGTGCAGTACTCGGGTGGTAGCAGAGCCATTGAGATGCGGTTGATCGACCTCAAGGGTACAAAGAACGTTGCCATCCTCATGGCAACGCTGGCATTGGGCATAGGCCTATACCTTACCTATCAGATCGGTTTAGGGGTCCTATATCTTGGTCTGTTGGGTCTTGCGTGCGGATTCTTCTACACAGCGCCACCACTTCGACTTGTAGCACGAAGGGGGCTGGGTGAGATCATCATCGGACTTTCATTTGGTCCACTGATCACGATGGGGATGTATTACGTGCTGACCGGTCAGTACTCCATTGATGCGTTCTTGATCGGAATTCCTGCAGGACTTCTTACCTCGAACATCTTGCTGATCAATCAGGTCCCTGACGCCGAAGGGGATGCGGTCACCGGTAAGAATCATTTGATCGTGACCTTTGGGATCGGAAGTGCACCGTTGATCTGGACGCTGTTCTGGCTCAGTAGTGTTGGTGTGACGTCGTGGCTTGCACTTCATCACGGTATACCGCTATTGTGGGCAGCCGTGGCGCTGAGCGTGATCTATGGCGGTTGGATCTTGTCGTACATGCGTAAACATCTCTACCAGCGTAGTCTTGTCAACGCCAACATCAATACGATCTACCTTCAGATCGCCGTTACTGTCGCGTTTGCGATAGCGCTTGCGATCTAAAAAACGACGAGGGCTTCTTCGGCGACGTGGAAGCTGCCGCAGATGAGGGTTGGGCCACGCATGATGGCGCGCTTAGTTGCTTCGGCAACGGAGGGGTGCGTGAGGATGCGCGAGAAGCCGGCGCTGCGGGCGAGTTGTTCGAGGCCTTCAACGGTGGCAGCGCGTTTGAACGTGGGAGAGCAGAGATGCAGTGTTGACGTGAGCGGGATGAGCTGCTGCAGCATGCCGAGGACGTCTTTGTCTTGCATCGCACCAAAGACGACGTGCCAGGAGAAGTCGGGATAGCCGGCTTCCAGCAAGGTCGTGCGCAGGGCGCGCAGGCCGGCGGGATTGTGGCTTACGTCGAGGACCACCGGTGGTTGCTGACGGATCAGATGGACGCGTCCGCTCAGTCCGGTGTTCGCGCGGATGTTGCGCAATCCTTCACGGACGTGCTCTTGTTCGATGAACGTCACCTCGCGCAAGTGCGGAATGGTGGCAAGCACCGTGGCGATGTTGTTCGCTTGATGGTGACCGGCAATGTCGACGTCGTAGTAGTGCAGAAACTCACCATCGATCACGCTCACCGACATCGTCAGATCCGGGTTGATACGATCGATGTCGACCTTGATCACGTCATCCACAAAGCTGATCGGAGCGTTGACCGTTGAGGCGCGTTTGCGAAACACGTCACGCAGGTCTGCCTCATGGTCCTCATCGTCGGCTGTGTGCAGCGGTCCTACGATCGCCGGCGCATCGGCCTTGATGATGCCGGCCTTTTCTCTGGCGATCTGTTCAAGAGTGTTGCCGAGATATTCCATGTGATCGTAATCGATCGACGTGATCACGGATGCGATGGGCTGAACGATATTCGTGGCATCCAGTCTGCCCCCTAACCCTGTCTCGATCACGGCAATATCGACGCGCTTTTCGGCAAAGTAGCCGAAGGCCAAGGCCGTCGTCACCTCAAAGAACGTTCCGTCGAGTTCCTTTGCACGTTGCATCAGGGGGCGTACATAGCGCTCGACATCGTCGTCGCTGATCATCTCGCCGTTGATGCGTACGCGTTCATTGAACTTGCTGATGTGGGGCGACGTATACAGACCCACCTTGTAGCCGGCAGCTTGCAGGACTGACGCCAACATGGCACTCGTGCTACCCTTGCCGTTTGTGCCGGCGACATGGATCACCGGTATGCGCAGATGTGGGTTGCCCATTTCTGCACACAGCACTTCGATACGTTCCAGCCCCGGTTTGATGCCGGCGTGGAAGGTCATGTTGAAGAGCTCGTCGATTAGTCCCATAGGGGAGAGGGTAGAGGGTTGAGGGTAGAGGGTAGAGGGTTGAGGGTAGAGGGTTGAGTAGCGAGTAGCGGAGTGGCAAAATAAGAAAGCCCCCTGCCAATCGCTTGATAGGGGGCTTGTGGTTCGTGCTATTGCGGGTGGCTTATTCGCCTTCGACCGATTCGCTGGACTCCAGGTCTTCGATCGAGGTCTCCACCGAGGCCGAGCCGTCGACGTTGTACTTGTCGGCGTTCGGGACAGGGTGGTTGGCGTTGTACTTGGCCACTTCTTCGTCCGACTTGCCGCGGAGGAATTCCACGACGGAGAGGACGATCTTCTTTTGTTCCTTGTCGAACTCAACGACCTTCAGCGGGAGATTGTCGCCCGGGTTGAAGAAGTCGGCGATGTTGCGGACCGGAGCAAAGGAGAGTTGGGAGACGGGGACGAAGCCGTCGACACCTTGCGGCATTTCGACGATGACGCCCTTGTCGATGATGCGGAGGATCTTGCCTTCTGTTTCGGTGCCGACACCGAATTCACCTTCGAAGACATCCCACGGATTTTCGACGATCTGCTTGTGGCCGAGAGAGATACGGCGATGCTCGTTGTCGATGGCCAGAACGACCACATCGAGTTCGTCGCCCTTCTTGACGAATTCACCTGGGTGACGGATCTTCTTCGTCCAGCTAAGGTCGGAGATGTGGACGAGTCCGTCCACGCCCGGCTCGAGTTCAACGAAGACGCCGAAGTTGGTGAGGTTGCGTACGATGCCCTTGTGGACGGAGTTGACGGGATACTTGGCCGTCAGGTCGTTCCACGGATCCGGCTCGAGTTGCTTCATGCCAAGAGCGAGCTTGCGTTCGCCCTTGTCGATGTTGAGCACGACGGCCGAGACCATTTGACCGAGCGACACCACTTGCGACGGGTGCTTGACGTGTTGCGTCCAGCTCATTTCGCTGATGTGGATGAGGCCTTCGACGCCCTTTTCGATCTCGATGAATGCACCGTAGTCCGTAAGGGAGACCACCTTGCCGGTGACCTTGGTACCCGGTTCGTACTTCTCGCCGATCTCGTCCCACGGATGAGCGGTGAGTTGCTTCATACCGAGGGAGATGCGCTTGCGGTTTGGATCGTAGTCGAGGACCACAACCTTGACCTGCTCGTCGAGTTGGACGATCTCGCTCGGATGCGTGACGCGGCCCCATGACAGGTCGGTGATGTGGACGAGACCGTCCACGCCGCCGAGGTCGACGAAGACACCGAAGTCGGAGATAGCCTTGACGACACCTTCGAGGACGAGGCCTTTTTCGAGGGTGCCAAGGATCTTGTTGCGTTGTTCGGAGAGCTGCTCTTCGAGCAGGACCTTGTGGCTAACGACCACGTTCTCGCTCGGGTGGTTGACCTTGACGACGCGAACGTCGAGGGCCTTGCCAACCCAGGCGTCGAAGTCGCGGACCGGACGTACGTCGATCTGCGAACCCGGAAGGAACGCTTCGATGCCGAGGAGGTCGACGACCATGCCGCCCTTGATACGGCGAAGGATGCGTACCGGCGTGACGGACTGTGTTTCGTGAAGCTTGAGAATGTCTTCCCAGGTCTTCATGAAGTCAGCGCGGCGGCGCGAGAGGATCAGACGGCCTTCGCCGTCTTCGATCTTTTCGATGAACACATCAACACTGTCGCCAGGCGTGAGTGTTTCTGCGCCAACGAATTCAGCGCGGGGGACAATGCCCAGGCTCTTGAAGCCGATATCGACCAGGATCTCGTCCTTGGTGACCGATACGACCGTGCCGTGCACCATCTCATCTTCTTTCACCTTCGACAACCGGTTGTCGAACATGTTGCGGAAGGCGTCATCGTCGATGGATACCGTATCGAGGTCGCCTTCGAGGATCTGAGCCAAAGCCGTCTTGCGAACGGCCGGCGCCGGTTGTTTTTTCGTGGACGCAGCAACGGTCTCCATCGTGATGTCCGATGACTCCGTCACACCTTCCACGACATTCTCTTGTTCCGACATATAAACTCCACGATCACCATCGCAGCGCGGCCCTTCGCTGCATGCTGATCCCAATTGATTAGTGAGACAAATGGGGGCCGGGAAAAGAGAGCAAAGATAACAGTTTTTTTAGTCGGTTAGTCGGTTAGTCAGTTAATGGACGCCGGACGCTGGACGAGGGACGTCCTCAAGTAACTTTGGTGCGGTTTTTGATGTTACACCAGTATGGATTGGTTCGACGCCTTTGATGAAGTTTTTTCCCGGGTGGAGCAGTTCGTGGCCGAGCATGGTCGGGCGCCGCGGGAAGTATCTGTGTCGCCAACACTTTACATGTGGTTGGCGGAGCTCCAGAAGGAGTCGGCATTGCTCGAGGGTGTGCCGGTGAGCGACCCTGTGGTGCTTGACACGAAGTACGGTGCGATCCCGCTCGCGATCGATGAAAAGCTAGGGCCGTACGAGATCCTGGTCGACTAGATCACGTGGATGATGAAGTTCCGATAGGTATCCGTCCACCGAAAGCGTGCCAGCGTGGCTTCAGTATCAAGGCTCCTGCCGCTTGATCGCCTTCAGCGTCATAGCATGCACCTCATCCATTACCTCGACGACCTCTTCAAAACTTGGCCACCCATCAGACGGATCGCCCTCTGAGCCGTACGAGAACCGCTCTAGCCAAGGTGCCGGCGCTTCAGTGCCTTCCATCAGGTGCAGCACAAGGTTTCACTGAATTGTTTTGGCGCAATATCGCGCCCCCTTCACACCGTACAAAGTGGTAATTTCGACGTCGCGCGCCCATAGCTCAGCTGGATAGAGCAGCAGCCTTCTAAGCTGCGGGTCGCAGGTTCGAATCCTGCTGGGCGTACACTACCTGAAGG
>CAYXQJ010000012.1:48032-75410 GCA_964467455.1 uncultured Hyphomicrobiales bacterium
GACCTGAAGGCGACCTAAAGGTATCTTTGCGTTCTGGCATCCCTCTCACGAAGGTGAGAGGGACCGAGGGAGAGTAAACCGAGCGAAGCGAGGAACTACGATGAACTACCTCAGTGGTTTTGGCAACGACGTTGCCACAGAAGCAGTGGCTGGCGCATTGCCGCAAGGACGGAACTCGCCGCAAAAGCCGGCGTTTGGGCTGTACTGCGAACAGATCAATGGCACGGCCTTTACCGCGCCGCGGTCGCAGAACAAACGTTCGTGGATGTATCGCATCAGACCGTCCGTGGTCCATCGTCCCTACGTGCGGATGGATAACGGTTTTATCCGGTCGACGCCATTCGCAGAAGTGGAGACCACACCGAATCAACTTCGGTGGGATCCGCTGCCGGTGCCGGAGAAGCCGACGACGTTCGTGGAAGGTATCCACACCGTAGGGGGCAATGGCGACCTTTCGACGCATGCCGGACATGCTATCCACTGGTACGTCGCCAACACGTCGATGACGGACTCGTTCTTCTACAATGCCGACGGCGAAATGCTGATCGTGCCGCAGTTGGGCGACATGCTGGTCCTGACCGAGATGGGACGCATCGAACTGAAGCCGGGTGAGATCTGTGTGATCCCTCGCGGCATCAAGTTCCGCGTCGAGGTCTCCGGCCCCGTCCGCGGCTACATCTGCGAGAACTACGGCGCACCGTTCCGCCTGCCCGACCTCGGGCCGATCGGCGCTAACGGCCTGGCCTATCCGCGCGACTTCCTGATGCCCGAAGCATGGTATGAGAATCGCAGCGGCGAGTTCGACGTGATCGCCAAATTCCAAGGCAACCTGTGGAAGGGTGTGTACAACCACTCGCCCCTCAACGTCGTGGCATGGCATGGAAACTATGCGCCGTATAAGTACGATCTGGCGAACTTCCAGTGTATCAATACGGTGACGTTCGACCATCCGGACCCAAGTATCTACACCGTGCTCACGTCGCCTTCGGATACACCGGGTACGGCGAATATTGACTTTGTGATCTTCCCGCCACGTTGGATGGTGGCCGAGAATACCTTCCGTCCACCGTGGTTCCACCGCAACTTCATGAACGAATTCATGGGCCTGATCCTCGGTGTCTACGATGCCAAAGAAGGCGGCGGATTTGTGCCGGGTGGATCGTCGTTGCACAATTGCATGAGCGGTCACGGACCCGATGCCGACACCTACAAGCGCATGACGGAGATCGAACTCAAGCCGGTGAAGCTCGAAGGCACGCTGGCCTTTATGTTCGAAACACGTTTTGTGGTCAAGCCCACCAAGTTCGCCATGGACTGCTCGCAGCTTCAGAACGATTATTGGGAGTGTTGGCAAGGTCTCGACCCCGAATTCAAGGGTTAAGGGGCAGGTGTGTTCCCCAATTCCATCAGATTCCGTAAGTTTGTTGTTCAGCCAAGTCCCGTGCGGTTGTGCCGAACCCAACCCCGCCAGGTCCGGAAGGAAGCAACGGTCAGTTTGTGTGCAAGGTGCTACGGTCAACTTGGCTTTTGTATTTAACACATGGTACGCCGCATACTGATCAACGTCACGCCAACACACCTCCGGATCGCGATCACGGAGGATGGACAGTTGGCGGAGTTGTTCACCGAAGCCCCCGATCGTGAACATCACGTCGGGAATATCTACCTCGGCAAGGTCAACAAGATCTTGCAAGGGATGAATGCCGCCTTCATCGACATCGGCCTGGAACAAGATGCCTTTCTGCACTTCAGCGACGTGGATTCGTCGATGGAGGAAATGGCCACCGATGACGACGACGATGATGATGTGCGGCCAACGACGACTGCCGTAGAATCGACCGACGTCGCCCTGCGAACGGCCAAGGCCGTGTCGAAAAAGAAACTCCCGACGTTCTCTACCAAGCGCAGCGGACAGGTCACGATCAACATCCAGCAAAAGCAGATGGTGATCGTACAGGTCACGCGCGAGGCCTATCATCAAAAGGGCGTTCGTGTGACCACGAAGGTCGGCATGCCTGGACGCAACGTCGTCCTCCTGCCGTTTGATGACAGCATCGGCGTCTCCCGCAAGATCTTCTCGGCCCGTGAGCGCAAGCGTCTGCGCATGATCGCCCGCAGCATTCTGCCGGAAGGCATGGGCTGCATCATCCGTACGGCGGCCGCTGGGCTTCCTGAAGAAGATGTACGCCGCGACTTCGAATCGCTGCTTGATGATTGGAAAGAGATCGAACAAGAAGTGCGTGCGGCAAAAGCACCGGGCCTGATCCATGAAGAAGCCGGCATCGCTCACAGCGTGATCCGAGACCTCTTCAAAGATGACGTGGCACAAGTGGTGGTCGATGATCGCAAGATGTATCGCGACATCAAGGCCTATGTGGAGCGCACGGCACCGCATCTCCACGGTAAGATCGAGCTCTTTGCCGACACGCGCCCCATCTTCGATGTCTATGGCATCGAAAAAGAAGTGCACGCCACACATCAACGTCGTGTGAACCTCAAGAGCGGCGGCTCCATCGTGATGGATCATACCGAGGCCATGGTCGTGGTCGACGTCAACAGCGGTCGTGCTTCCGGCGAACGCTCGCAAGAAGCCAACGCCGTTAAGACGAACTTCGAAGCGGCGCGCGAAGTGGCAAAACAAATGCGGCTGCGCGACATCGGCGGCATGATCGTGGTCGACTTCATCGACATGCAACACGAAGACAACCGACGCAAGCTGCTTGCCGAGATGAAGCAAGCCGTCGCGCGCGACCGTGCCAAGACCGTTGTCTATCCCATCTCGCAACTCGGCTTGATGCAGATCACGCGTCAGCGCATACGCCAAAGCATGGCCGAACGCAGCAGCGAAGATTGTCCGTTGTGCTTCGGCACCGGCAAGGTGCAATCGCCGGCGACGACCGTTGCCGCGATCGACCGATTGTTGCGCAACTACCGTGCGCGAACCTGGAAGCTGGTCACCACGATCGAAGCGCATCCATACGTGGTGCACTACATGCAGCGCAACCGACGCAAGACCTTCTGGAAGTGGCTTCGCGGCTACTTCTTGTGGGTGCGCTACAAAGAGGACGATGATCTTGAAGCAGCAGAGTTTCGGTGCCTGAACAGGTCCGGCAAGGATATCACCAAGCAGTACCTGTAATGCAGTCATCTGGACGTACGATCTCGATCCTCGGCTCGACCGGGTCGATCGGTACACAAACTCTCGATATCCTCTCGCGTTTGGGCGATGACTATCGCCTGCGTTGGATCACCTGCAATACGAAGTGGGAGGATCTTGCAACGCAAGTGCGCACCCACAAACCCTATGGTGTGGCCATCCGTGAAGAAGAAGCATGGAAGGCCTTCAAGCAAGCCTTGCCCGACTTTACCGGTCCGGTGTTGTGTGGTGAAGAAGGACTCATCGAAGCAGCCGGCGACCCTGCCAATGATGTCGTGATGTCGGCCATGGTCGGCTTCAGCGGCGTGGTGCCGACGTTGGCTGCGATCAACGCCGGAAAGATCGTCGGACTCGCCAACAAAGAGACCCTCGTCAGCGCCGGTGAGATCATCAAGTCTGCCGTTAACAAGCACGGGGCGACACTCATTGCCGTCGACTCCGAACACAGCGCCATCTTGCAGTGTGTTGTCGGTGAGCGTACGGCCGACATCGCACGGTTCATCATCACGGCCTCCGGCGGTCCCTTCCGCACAACGCCGATGTCCGATCTTGAACACGTCACGTCCGCACAAGCATTGAAACATCCCAACTGGTCGATGGGATCAAAGATCACCATCGACTCAGCAACGTTGATGAACAAGGGCTTCGAAGTCATGGAAGCGCGGTGGCTATTCGATCTGGATGCAGATCGTATCGACGTCGTCGTCCACCCCCAGTCCATCATCCATTCCATGGTCGAATTCGTCGACGGCTCCGTGAAAGCCCAGATGGGTCTGCCCACGATGCTGGTGCCGATCCAATATGCGCTCACCTTCCCGCATCGTCAGCGTCTCGACATTCCGCGCATGGACCTCGCCGCCATCGGCTCGCTCACGTTCGAGCCACCCGACCTAACACGGTTCCCCTGTTTGGAACTTGCCTACGAAGCTCTTCGGTTAGGGGGCTCAGCAGGATGTGTCGTCAACGCCGCCAACGAAGTCGCCGTCCAACAATTCCTCAACGGCACCATCCGCTTTACCGACATCCCAAAACGTATCGAGTTTGCCCTCGCTCACATTGAACACCTCCCTCATCCGTCACTCCCCGACATTCTACATCTCGATTCAATAACACGACATATTCTAGCTGTCTAGCATACTAGCACACTAAAATGGAAGTACTGGGTACAATCGGCTCCTTCCTCCTCGTCATCGGCATCCTTGTCTTTGTGCACGAGTTGGGACACTTTCTCACCGCCAAGTGGACGGGTATGCGTGCCGACGTGTTTGCTCTCGGCATGGGCCCGCGACTGTTTGGTTGGAATCGCCACACCGGCTTCACGTTTGGCAAACTTCCTGCAGATCTCGATCTCGGTCCCGACACAGACTATCGCATTTGTGCGTTCCCTGTTGGCGGCTACGTCAAGATCCTCGGCATGATCGACGAGTCGTTCGACACAGAATTCGTCGGCAAAGAAGCACAGCCGTGGGAATTCCGCTCCAAGAAGAATTGGCAGAAGGCCATCGTCCTTGTTGCCGGTGTCGTCATGAACATCCTGCTTGCCATTGCTGTCTTCTGGGCTGTGCTTTTCACATATGGACATGAGGACATGGCCACGACAACAATCGGCTACGTAGACCCCGGTTCGTTGGCCTCTGGATCGGGGTTGTTAAGGGGCGACCAGATCCTCGAGATAGACGGTAGACCTATGAAGGTGTGGTCTGATATCCCTCGTGCCCTGAGTCTTGATGAGCAAACCGGATCACGAACGATCGTGGTCAAGCGTAGCGGCCAACAGCAAACCAAGACCATGTCGAGTCGCGACATCGTCCGTGAACTCGCCACCTCTCGCGGAATTGGAATCTATCCGGACGGTTGGCGCGTGTACGTTGGCTCTGTGGTCTCTTATGCGCCGGCCGACAAGGCCGGTATCAAGCCGGGCGACGTCATTCTGGCGGTAGACTCCACACCGATCAATGCTGCGTCGCAACTGCCGCGTGTGCTGCGTCCACTTGCGGGCAAGGCGGTGACGGTGCATATCGAACGTGGCGACACCACCATGCCCCTTAACATCAGAGTTAGTAGTGATTCTACGATTGGTATCCAGCCAGGACAGGAATATGTTGGCAAGCGGATTGTTGAAGAATTCGGCGTGATCGAATCGCTCACGACAGCCATTGAAGACGTTTGGCGTACAGTGGGTTTGATCGGCGCATCGGTGATGCATGTGATCAGAGGAGATGCCTCTGTTCGTCAGAGTTTTGGCGGTCCTATGCAGATCGCCAAGATGGCGTCACAAAGCATGGATGCCGGTGCCGAACCCTTCTTACGATTTATGGCCTTGATCAGCATCTCGCTTGCGGTGATGAATCTCTTGCCACTGCCGGGTCTTGATGGCGGGCACTTGTTGTTCGTTGGTATCGAAGCCGTGATCCGGCGTGAGTTGCCGACGCAGTTCAAGATCCGTGTGCAGCAGATCGGTTTTGTGTTGTTGCTGCTCTTGATGGCCTTTGTCTTCTATTTGGACCTGACGCGATGAGGATCTTGGTCACCAATGACGACGGCATCGATTCACCCGGCATTCTTGCCTTGGTGAAGGCCATGCGCGAGGTAGGCGATGTGATCGTCGTGGCGCCGGACCGACAGCAGAGTGCGGTCGGGCATGCGCTCACCGTGTCGAGTCCGTTACGGGCAACGCCCTTCCATCGCGACGGTGAAATGTTCGGTTGGGCCATCAACGGCACGCCGGCGGACTGTGTCAAGTTAGCCGTCAGCACCTTGTTGGAGCACCGACCGGATATTGTTGTCAGCGGCATCAATCACGGCAGCAACACCAGTGTGAACGCCATCTATTCCGGCACCGTGAGTGCAGCTACGGAGGGCACCTTGATGGGTATTCCTTCGATGGCTGTCTCGCATGTCAGCTTTGACCATCGTGCCGACATGTCGCTCGCGGGTGAGGTGGCAACGAAGATCGCATCGCAACTCCGATCACTGGATCTTCCGCAGGGCACGTTGTTGAACGTCAACATCCCGGACGTAGCTCGTGACGCGTTCAAGGGGCTGCGTGTGACGCGTCAAGGACATTCCGTGTGGAAGGACTATTACGAGCGTCGGCGCGACCCGCAGGGTCGCGAATATTTCTGGCTCACCGGCGAGTTCGTCAGTGTCGCCGAAGTTGATGACGCCGACGACATCGCCGTCGCCAACGGCTGGGCGGCCATCACTCCCATCCATTACGAGCTCACCAATTTCGACGCCTACCGTCGGCTGCAGAGCAGCGACTTGTTGAGGTAGCGATGCGGATCGTCTTGCTGGGTCCGCTACGATCGACCTTCGTGCAGACCGACATCACAGAACTCGGCAGGTCACATCAGATCGTTCCGATCGACACCATCTTGGGGAAGGGGGCACGTGGTCTGCTCACCTTGATCCTACTCACACTTCGATCGATGGTCGCCATGCCAAGGGCGGATGCGCTCTATTGTTGGTTTGCTGACTATCACACGTTTGTGCCGACGATCCTTTTCCGGCTATTCGGCAAGAAGGTCTTTGTTGTTGCGGGCGGATACGATGTCGGATATCTTCCCGAGTTGAATTACGGTGCTCGCATGCGTCCTGCCCGTTGGTTCTGTGCGCACAACACCTTCAAGTATGCAAGCCTGGTCATGCCCGTGAGTGAGTATGCGCTGCGTCAGCTCGACCTGCTCACGCATGGTGATCACGCGCCAGCGAAGGTCGTCTACAATGGTGTGCTTACGGAGCGATTCCCAACGCAGATCTCGACGCCACGAAGAGCCGTAGCGGTGACCGTGTCGCAGGGAGATTCCATCACCGAGTATCGACGTAAACGACTTGACGTGTTCATCGCCTTGGCACGACATGTTCCCGAGTTCACTTTTCGTTTGATCGGCCCGACAGGACCTGCCTTGGAACAAGCGCGCATCAAGGGAGCGGGCATCGTGAATCTCGAGATCGTCCCGGGCTTTGTATCATTGCCAGATGTGATCGTTCCGGCCTATCTCGAAGCATCGTGCTACTGCCAGTTGAGTTATGAGGAGACCTTCGGCATGGCGGTTGTCGAGTCGATGTTATGTGGCTGTATCCCTGTCACATCGGACGGTGGCGCCTTGCCCGAGGTCACAGGCGGTCCCGGCTATTCGATGGATAATCTTGAGACATTGTCTTCAGCAATTCGATCTACACTCTCTGCTACACAAGAAGAGCGAGAGCGATCGCGGCAATTCGCTCTACGTTTCCGATCCGAGCATCGGGGGGATGTACTCCGCTCACTCGTTCGATAGCAATTAAGGTTTTGTTAAGGTGCGACAAAGCGATTCAGCCGACATATTGCGACCATGAATAAACGGGTGATCCTCATGAAGTGGTTAATGTTTGCTTGTGTGGTGCCTCTGTCAGCGATTTCCCTGACCGCACAACTTCGCTGGATCGAGCTTGGTCGAATGCAGGTGCCGCGCACAACAGCGCAGCCCGAACGATTGTCGATCACGAGCATGATCGTGATGGGTGGATGGACGCAGTGGCCAGCGACCACGGCGTCGACGGACATCATTGATGCGGAGAGGCGTTCGGTTGTGCGTGGCCCGGAAATGAACGTGGCAAGAGCCGACTTTGCAAGTGTGACGATGCCGAACGGCGCAGTTGTTGTTCTTGGTGGCTACACCGACGGCTACGAGAAAAGCACCGATGTCGTGGAGGTGTTGGAACCGGGAAGTAATGCGTTTCGGATCGCTGGTCACTTATCTATGCCTCGGGGACAACTTTCTGCGATCGTTCTCGACTCTGAAAGTGTATTAGTTGTTGGAGGTCGTGAAGGGATCACGAACGTCACCAATCGTTGTGAGATCTTCTATCCCCGAATCGGCGCTATGAAGATCTTGCCCAGTTTTCCGTATGAGACCAGTCACTCACGATTGATCCGTACGATCGATAACAACATATTGGCATTCTCGGGCAGGTCCGGGGGGCCGGGTTCGTTTCGCGCAGCGATCATACACCAATTTGATCCAGCAACGGAGAAGTGGCTCGTTGTTGGCAGAGTTGCCGACAGCGTGTGGCTACCAACGATCACTGAGCTTCCGGAAAGAGAGTATCTCTGGACGGGTGGCTCGTTTCGGGAGTCGAATGGCCCGCAAGACTTCAAAAACACGATCGGCCGACTGCAAGGAACGAGTTTTGTTGCGAGAGGATCGATGATCGTCGACCGAGTTTGGCATGGTGGCGTCTCACTTTCTGACTCAATGGTCATCGTGATCGGCGGATCGGTAGAAACTGGTGGGGCTCAACGCTCAACAGAGTTGATCGATCCTCGAAACGGCACGAGTATGATCGGTCCAGCGTGTCTGACCGCGCACGCCAAGGCATGTGTAGCAGGATTGGACTACTTCGGACGGAGAACCGCTATCGTGGCGGGTGGTGATTCAGAAGGCGGCTACACCGACGTTGTCGAAATGCTGTTAGACGACTGCATCAACGGTGCCACCATAACCCGGTTGGATTCTTCGCGGGTCACATTACATGGTGCAGCCAGATATTCCGGTCCGAATGTGGTAATCTCTGGTCCCGATACACGGTCAGCAGGATCGATCTGGATGAAGGGGAAGATCTCCTATGACAATGGGTTCGTCTCAACCTTCGTGTTCCGCTTGTCGGAAGGCGATGATCGTAATTCTCCTGACGGAGGGTCAGTTGGCGCTGACGGTATCGCCATGGTGATTCAGTCTGAAGCGCCAGCGCTAACTGGTGTAATTGGATTAGGGATCGGATATGATGGTCTCCCGCACGGGTTGGCCGTCGAGTTCGATTCATACCACAACGATTTGGCAAACGATCCAGACGCGGATCATGTGGCCATACAGGTCGGCAATGGGATCTTTCTCAGTTCGCAGCACGCAGCTCCATTTATGAAGGCACTATCAGTTAACAACGTGCCGCGCTTTGTTGCAGACGGTCGGCGATACTTCGCAAGGGTACAGTACGCCGAAGGGATCATGCGTGTTTGGGTTGATACGAACGGTGCGTTCGAGTCTCCTGTGATCGAGCTGCCATTAGATCTCAACTCCATATTCCCCAGCTCAAGCGATCGTGCCGCCTATTTTGGCTTGACCTCGGCAACGGGGAATGCAATTCAACTTCATGAGCTCGAATCTTGGACGATGACAGCGTGTCAACCGATCCTGGTAAAGGTCTCCGACAATAGCGAAGTCAAGAACAACCGATCCTTGCTAACTGTATTGAGAGTTGGATCCAGTCTGGTCGTCCGCACATCCCATTCGGGGCCGATGGGTAACTGGATGGTATGTGACGGCCTGGGAAGAAGACTTCTAAAGGGCACGTCTGACGGCGTTGAAGTAGCCCTGGACCTTGGTGATCTGCCAAGTGGTGTTTACTACTTTATTGCACAGACGACCTCAGGCACGCTCACGAGTACAAGGTTGATCAAGTAAGAGGATACTAATTTTTCTGACTGGCGACGATCCAGTTCATTCGATAATGTCGATGCTCTCGGATCGACCATTCGATCTCCTCTGCACTTCCAACTAGTGAGTGCAGAGCTGTTGACGGAATGTCAGAGAGTGTTCGTTCATTACTGGTGATCAATTCGTAGTCGTGCGTGCTGGACAGGTTTCCAATCACGACATCCGTGCAGTTGGGTACGATCATATCGTGGCATTCAATGATCAGGTCGGTATCACCAAGATTTGAGAGGATTTCTTTTCTGATCAAGTCAACCTCTCCTCCCTCGCAGTCGCAAATGATCAATGTTCTATCTTCCCGTGATAACTTGGAAAGAGAAGCAGCATCACAAAAACCCTTAACCTCAATCCTATCGAGAACCCCGTTTATTGAAGCCACGGCTCTTAGGTCTGACTGAAGCTGTTGATCTGCTTCGAAAGCAATGACGTTGATGTTAGCTTGCTTTAGTGCAAGTCCAACAGCGTAGTATCCCTCAGCGGCTCCAATAACGATCACTCGGTTGTAGTGATGCTTATTCAGTAGTTCTTCGATAGACGGATACAGTTCTTGTTCATAGATTCCGAAGAGTTTCGGTGTTGTAGATGCGTGAATGTTTCCATGGGCAAGTTCGGGGTATATCATGCCACGAAATGGCCCCTTCGTCACCGTGTTTCCGGTGTGAGATCGTGCTTGCTTTTCAATTGACTCGAAAATCAATATGTTGTGAAGCTTCCAAAACTTTCGCGCAACGGGACGAAGAAATGGTATCTTGGAAATGAGTTTCGCTGGATTCATTGTTTTTTTTTGATGACGTTAGATGGCAACTTATTAAAATCTGGATGGACGACAGGTCGAAAATCTGTGTTTTGACGATTCTTTCAACTCAATCGGTGGTAGCTATGAAGCATGTAGTTGCTCTTTTGGTCGCATTCCTCAACCTAGCGACAGTGCTGGCTCAAGAAAAATGGGAGATTTTTACCGAACTCAATAGCCAGGTCGTTTATCCGGCAGTTTCAAAGATCGGAAGCAGCAAAGCGATCATTCTTGGGGGATACCAAGAACGACTGTGGCGAGGTTCTTCAAAAAGTGTGGCTCAGATCGAGTATGTCAACGGTAAGGCAAAGTATACCTCACTGCCTGACATGCCAACTGGTCACGTTGAATTCCCAGTGGTAAACTTTGAAGATACGCTGATCGTCGCCATTGGCGGATACAATGGAAGTGGAGTATCATCCACGGTCGATGCCTATTCTGTCAGAACGAACAGCTGGCGAACGATTGGATCGCTCATCGTTGGGCGCCGACAACATGTCGCTTATCGATTCAGTGATCATGAGTTCCTGGTTGTGGGAGGACGCTACGCGGATTTGTCCACGATGGCTACCGCAGAGATCTTCGATATCTGGACCGGCAAGTCGCGTTTGATCACGAACTACCCGCTGCCGATCAACGGTGGCGTCGCGGGCCTCACTAGCGAGGGGGTTGGCGTTGTCGCGGGAGGTAGAGATGGTGGGCCTAATGATGAACGAATCCCAGGTATCTACACCTATGATGATGACAACAAAGAGTGGACACAAGTCGGAAGCATGAGGCAAGGACGTGAAGCGCCGATGAGTGGACAGATGGATGATGGTTCGTTCGTGATCGCGGGTGGCTCGTTCCAGGAGTCGGGACCGGTCATCTTTACCGGTGAAGTGATTGTTGAGCGCGACGGCGAGTTCTCGTTGGCCGGCAATATCGGATACGGCGTAACATATTGTGGTGTCGCTGAACACCGTAAGGGCGAGGTCTTCGTGGTTGGAGGCTGGCTGTCGGATTTAACCTCTACCGCTGCATGTACCTTCGTCAACCCAACGACTGGTGTGGTCACACCCGGCCCGAGACTTAATATCGCTCGGCGATACACACGTGCCGTATCACTCGAGGATACGATCACCAATCGTCGTGCAACATTTGCTATCGGGGGAGCGGCCGAGGCTTTCAATGATCGAGGCACATTCACGATCGAGATTTTGGAGGCCAGCAATGAATGCGAGGGTGGGGTGACAGATGTTCTTGCCCTCAAGAATGTGAGATATAACGGACAGGCCAGGTTCAATGGCAGTTCGATTTTGTTAACAGACACTGTATCCTTTAGTGCTGGTGCTGCATGGATCGGAAGTAAAGTAGCTGTCGCGACAACCTACTCAACCACCTTTATGTTTCGTCTGTCCGATGGGAACGATCATGAGCTGAAGGACGGAGGACCGCAGGGTGCTGACGGTGTTGCCCTGGTGATCCAAAATGAAGTACCGAGCGGAGTCGGTGATGCCGGGATGGGGATCGGTTATCACGGCCTGCCCCATGGACTAGCCGTAGAATTTGATAGCTACCTCAATGGCGCCTACGGTGATGCTGCCGGTGCGCATGCAGCAGTGCAGGTCGGTGACGGAATGAAACTCAAAGCGAGCCACACTGCCCCTTACCTTAAGGCGATGACGTGGGAGAAGATGCCGCCACTTGTGGCGGATGGATCAACGTATCACGCAAAGGTCGAATACGATGGTGCGATCCTTCGTGTGTGGTGCGACAAGACAGGCGAGTTCATCACTCCGTTGATCGAAGTTGGGATCGATATCGCCAAAGAATTGGGCCTTGGAGCTGATGGACGCGCCTGGATGGGCGTCACGTCGGCAACGGGTTTCTCGACGGAGCGACATGAGCTGATGTCGTGGGCGATCAATTCATGCGATCCGATCCTTGTTGGGGTCGACGAGACAACACCAACCACGACGTCTCCACTGCGCATCGTGCCGCAGCCGACACATGACTTGGCGATGTTGGAGGTTGATGTGCCCGTTACCGACGGTTACGTGGTCGTTTCAACGCTCAGTGGACAAGAAGTACTTCGTTTCACACTTGACGATGGTCAGCAGTCTGTGCAACTACCGTCGCAGTCGCTGATCTCGGGAACCTACGTTGTGCGTCTCGTAAGCCGTGATCGCTCACAGTCGATCTTGTGGACCGTCTTACACTAACCCGGCCACCATCGGCAAAGTCACCATTGCTACAACCGTGCTGAAAACAATGGCCTGGGCGAGGAGATCCTCGTCCAGGCCGTAGCGTTCTGCAAAAACCATCGTCAGGACCATCGTGGGCATGGCGGCTTCGAGCAACGTCGCACGGGCGATCTGGACGTCGCTGATCAACATCCCGATCATCAACCACGCCACAAATGGTGCTACCACCAACTTGATCAAAAGGGAGGGGGCGAGCAGACCCAACCGATGCCATTGCGGCGGACGCAGCGCAAGGCCGATGCTGAACAACATGGCCGGGGCGACAATGTTGCCAGCCGTGGTGCAGGCGTCCATGATGAAGTCGGGAACGGTGAGGTGGACGAGGTTGACGCTGAGCCCCACAACTGCCGCGATCAAGGGCGGAAGCTTGGCGGCCTGCAAAAGTCCTTCGCCCACGGTGTGCCGGTCCCCACGGGTGCCGTACTCCACACAGATCAGCGTGCCCAACGTGAACAACATGGGCGACATCGCCAACAGGTCAAAGACCATGGGAATGCGCTGGTAGTCAACGCCTACCACGGCGGTCACAACAGGCAGACCAAGGTAGGTGGCATTGCACCATACCGATGCGATGATGAGTGCACCGATGGACGGTGCCGTAAGATGTCGCTGCAACAAGCGGGCATAGACAAGCCAAGCGATCACAAAGCTGACGATGATCGTCACAACTGCGATCAACGGCACCGCCCAGAGATCACTGCCGATCGGCGCCGTAGATAACACACGGAAAGTGAGCGCAGGGAGAAAGACGTTGAGGACGACGCTGCCGATGGACCGACGAACCACGTCCGGCGGCGGAATGCCCGGAATGAAACGGTAGGCGATCCCAGCACCAATAAGCAAGAACAATGTCACGAATACACTGACCATAATGCAAACTACGCATGTAACAGAAGGGGGCAGAATGTACCTGTATCGGTTGTGCGCACGACCGACGTTTGCAACATGAACATCTCAACTATCATCATCAGCCGTGATGAACACGTTGGCTCGCTGCTACACGCAACGTCGACGCTGACCGAGCACCGGGTTGTCGTGGCCCTCAGCTCTTCGTCCACCACCGACCTCCTCTCCGTGATCCGAAGCCACAACCCCGACCTCGTGATCCTCGATCCGGAGATCGATCAAGGGGCGACCCTCGCTTTATGGCGATCCTACGTCGGCGTGATCCCGGTGCTGGTCTGTGCGTCCACGTCCGACCGCTATGCCGTCGATGCCTTTGCCGCCGGCGCCGTCCACTATGTGATGCTCGACCAGGTCGATGCCACGCTTGCCGAAGCGGTGCGCCGCGCCGCCGTGCGGCTGCTGCGCTATGACCGCGGCGGACCGAATGGGACGCCGGCCCGGGAATGGCAAGCCCCCTTCACGCCAAAAGTGGTGGCATTGCCACATGCTACGGGCATTGAGATCCGCACCCGCGAAGAGGTCGTCAGCGCCCACGGCGAGGGTAACTACACCCGCATCGTGCTGGCCGAAGATCCGCCGATGCTCATGTCACGGCCGATCGGTGAATATGAGGTGACGCTGTCCGACGCCGGCCTGGTGCGCGTGCATCGGTCGCACATGGTGAACGTAGACCACATCCGGCGCGTTCGACGCGGCAAGTCGCCGATCATCGAACTGTCCAACGGCGCCGAGGTCGATGTCTCGGAATCCTACCGCGATACACTTTTCAGGTTTTTGCAGATCCATGGGAGCCGACGTCACGATCGTGACTAAGATGGCACCGGCTTTGCCTATCTTTTGGCATGTCGATGTCAATGGCCCTGCTCGTTCTGATCACTTCGCTCCAAGGCGTGGTGAATCGCTACATGTCCGTGGTCGAGGTCGACCGTTGCCGCAACTTCATCCGCACCGCCGATACATCTCAAGTTCTCGAACGCGACTCGTTGGTCATCATCATTCAGATGCAGGGGGCGAGCACTGACCAATGTGGTTTGATCACGTCGATGGGTACGGCCGGACGTTTTGAACAGAATACCGTGGAACGCGTAAGCGGCGATACGGTCTTCTTTCGCTACACGTTGTTGACGTCATATGATCCGAATGGCGCAACACAACTTGTCACCATGCCTCAGTATGATGTCGTCCGGACGTCCGACGTCCTTCGTCCAATGCCGTGGGATGGGAACAGGGGCGGCGTGCTGGCCTTGAGTGTGCGCGATACCCTGTACCTCGACAGTTCGATCACGGCCTCCGGTTCGGGATTTCGTGCGCATGAAGGTGTGGCCGGTCCTTCCGCCGACGTGATGCGCCGTATGGCTAATGGTGCCGGTGGCACAAGCGGCGCTGCCCACGTGGGCTGCGGAGGAGAGACATCGTCAGGGTCATGCCCTGCAGCCGGACAGGCACTGTCGTACAGTGCCGGCGTCAACTGGCTCTTTATGGGCGGCGGCGCCACTGCCTCCGGCGGAGGCATCGTCATCATCGACGCACCCGTCATCGTGGGCTCCGGCAAGGGCATCATCAGTAGCGACGGCAGCAGGGGCGACGGAGGAGCAGCCGGTGGTGCGCTGCTGATCACGGCGTCCTCATTGATCAACATTCCCGAACTGTCCGTGCGCGGCGGCGATGCGGTGAATGGCGGCGGTGGTGGCGGCGCCATCAGACTGGGTACCATCTCGCCACTCAATCTCAATCCAAGTGCCTACGGCGGAGGTGCAAGTCAACGTGGCTCGGCCTATGACGGCTGCTCGGGAGGATTGTACTATAACGTCACGATCAACAAGTCGACCAGCGTCTTTCGTCCGGCGTCTGTCGTCTACCCCGCTGATACGACGCTCTGCCAAGGAGCAAGCGTGGCACTTGAAGTGGACGGCGCACTAAGTGCAGTATGGATGATCAACGACGATACGGTAGCAACGACAACGTCGATCACACACGTTGTGGATACGACCGTGACGTATACGGTGTTGGCGCGATACAGTACGTCGTGTTGGGACACGGCACGCGTAACGGTCACAGCCGAACCACCACCGACGATCGACCTCGGGCCGGACGTCGAGACGTGCCCATCGATCCCCGTGACGCTGACCGCACCTCCTGGATACGCAGAGTACCTGTGGTCTACCGGTGCGACCTCTCCATCGATCTCCACAAAGGACAGTGGTGCCTATTACTGCACGGTACGTACGATAGAAGGTTGTGAGGGGGCGGACACTGTTGTTGTCCATCACAAGGCGACGCGACCGCTTTCGATTATCGAAGTCCCGACCAACGACATCTACATCGAACTGCCCACGGTCACGGCAGGGGAGATCTCGTCGCGCGTGTTGACGCTTCAAAACAACACCGACACGACGGTCACATTGAACTTTGCAACGTTGAGCACGAACGTGCGATTTTCCTTCCCGCTGTCACAATTCCCGCTTACGATCCCGGCACGAACCACACGCCCCTTGACCATTATTGGAGATCCGGTGACACCGGGTGAACATTCTGACAAGGCATTGATCACCGATCCGTGTGGCGACATTACGTTCTTCGTCAAGGTGTTTGGCCGCGAGACCGAGTGGGTGACGCGATGCGGCGTGCGGATCACAAGTGAAGGCGAATTGCAAGAGGCGTTGATCCACGACATGTTGGGACGCGTCGTGCGTGAGCCGTTGTCGCCGGGGATCTATCACGTCGTAACGCCGACGTGGTCAGGTCTGGTGATGCGTTAGGCGTGAATGCGCAGGAAATGACGCAGCATGGCCAGACGCCATACAAAGAGGGCGTGTCGGTCGTCGCCGCGATGGTAACGATCGAGAACACCCTTCACAGCGCTCACGTCGATGATACCGTCAAGCTCTGTCCACGGTCCTTCGAGTAAGAACTTGAGGTCACCGCGCAACCATTTGATATGGCCCGGCGTGATGAAGCCGGTCTTGTCTTTGCGGTCGAGCACTTCATCGGGAACGATCCCGCGCATGGCCTTTCGCAGGACACGTTTTGTTTCGCCGCGATAGACCTTGTGCTCGTTGGGCATCGAGAAGCAGAGCTGTACCAACCGATGATCGAGGAAGGGCACACGACTTTCAATGCTGAAGGCCATGGAATTGAGGTCTTCGGTGTGCAACAACGTCGGCAGCAGCGTTACCCGCATCAAGTTGTACAAAAAAGCATTCAACCGAGAACCACGCGGCATCTCCAGACGCAATGATGTTGCTGACGACGGAGCACGTAAGACCCATGGTGCGGTACGTTCAAACTCGAGGCGGTATAACGACGGTTCGTCGCGAGCCATGGTGAGTACGCTCTTCGCTAGGACGTTCCACTTCTTGCCCATTCCGTAGTGCTGGCGCGAACTGTGGGCATTCCATTCCGACAGTGCTTCTCCAACGGCACCCTGTCGCATGTCGTCGGCGATCACACGGTACAACGAGTGCATGTAGCCGCCCATGATCTCGTCGCTGCCTTGTCCGTCAAGCACGACCTTGACACCGTTCTGTGCCGCGAGCTGCATCACGAAGTATTGTGAGATGTAGGACGACGACGGCATTGGTGCATCCATCATCCATACGATACGGTCCAGTGCCTGCGCAACATCACTATCCGTCGGCGAAGTATACGTGGCATGGATCTGCGGATACCGCTTCAACACATGGTCGATGTACGGTCGCTCGTCAACATCACCCGTTCCGGTGTAGTAGGCCGTGAAGGTCTTGACGTCGTGTTCATCCGTGCTCGAGGCCAAGACGCTGGCGATCGACGTCGAGTCGAGTCCGCCGCTCAAACACACACCCATCGGCACATCACGCCGCGACGTCAGCCGTATACTGTCGATGAACAATTCTCGAAACTGTTCGGCATGTTCATCAAACGATAGGGGGCTGGTGGTGTGGGTATCGATGTCGGCATACGACCAGATGCGCACCTCGCCGTCTTTCCACGTCAGGTTGTGGGCCGCGGGAAGGGCCTTGATATCACTGAAGTACGTCTCGTCCCAATGCTGCATCCAGCCGAGGTAGAGTCCGCGTGCCACCTGCGATTCATTGATGCCGCCGCGAAAGAGCGGCGAGGCCTTGAGTGCCTTCATCTCACTAGAGATATGCAGTCGTCCATCGCGCAGCACATAGTGGAAGGGTTTGATCCCGAATCGGTCGCGTGAACAGAACAACGTGCGGTTCGCTTCATCCCAGATGACAAAGGCCCACATGCCGATGAAGTGCTGCACGCAGTCTTGTCCCCACCGACGGTAAGCCGCGAGGATCACTTCGGTATCGCCCGACGTTGCAAACACAGCGCCATCGCGTTCAAGCTCGCGGCGCAATTCAACGTAGTTGTAGATCTCGCCATTGAAGACGATCGTCGCCCCATGCGCCGCCATCGGCTGATGGCTCGCCGAAGAGAGATCGATGATGCTCAGACGGTTATGCCCAAGGAATAACGGCGGCGTACACCACGACCCTGTGTGGTCCGGTCCACGGTGTTCCGTGATCCCCAACATCCGCATCCCCAGCTCGGTCAGTTCCGCGCCGGACATCCGTTGGTCTGCTATGGCAAGTATTCCACACATTTTCGCTGACACAAAGTTAACTTCGGCCCCATGGACGCTCGCACGAAACTTCGATTGTTGATAGGGCCGGTGCGTCCGTTCATCCTTTCCAAGGTGCGCGAAGCGCTTGTCCGACCATTCAATCTGCGGTCGGCACGTGCACAATTGCAACGAGGCGTTGCTGCCGATCTCGAGCTGCGCACCAATGTCTATCCGCTGCCGGAGTTTGCACCGGACCTCGACTATGCCAATGCGATGGCCGATGGTTTCTTCAATGCCTTTGGTGCAGAGCGCTGGGATCGTGATCGGTTTTCCATCGATGCGCCGGATCCGCGCACGACGATCGAACTGGCGCGATGTCATCAGTTCACGGCCTATGCGCTGGCATCGGTCCAAGATCACACGCGCGATTGGTTCGCCGAATTCGAGCAAGACCTTCGGTCATTCATCACGAACCACCCGCCCCTTACCGGTCCGATGTGGGCAGTGGGGATGGATACGGGCATTCGTCTGTTCAATATTCTGGTGGCGTGGGATTGGTTCATGCAGCAAGGACGGCGCTCAGATGCCGTGGATACGTTGGTGAAGAAGACCGCAGCAGAACATCATGTTGCGTTGATGGCAACGTTGGAGACGTCAGGGGGCATGGGGACGTCGCATTTGTTAGGGGGCTTGCTTGGTCAGATCGTCCATGCGTCCTTCGTCCTTCGTCCGACGTCCGACGTCCTGAAGCAGTTCGAGAGAGAGGTGGAGCGACAGGTCCTGGATGATGGGATGTCGTTTGAAGCGAGCACGGGCTATCATCGTCAGGTGGTCGACATTCTTGAACAGGCAGAAGTGTTGATCCGCAATACGCCGGAGTTGATGAGCACTGCATCACCGAAGCTGTTCGAACGGATCGGTAGGGCCGTTGATGCGCTGAACGAACTTGAGCGCGCAGGCATGCCGTTGGTGGGGGATAATGATGATGGAGTCGTCGTCAAGGGTGCAAGGGTGGAAGGGTGGAAGGGTGGAAGGGAGTTAGTAGCGTTTGAGAAGTTTGGGTTGTGGATCTGGCATCTTGATGATGCCGTGTTGACGGCGCGGAATGGTCCGGTGGGACAGTATGGAAAGGGCGGACATGCCCATAACGACCAAAATTCCATCACGCTTTCGGTAGGGGGCGAGCAGGTCATCGTTGATCCGGGATCGTATTGCTACATGATGGATCCGGTTCGACGCAACATCGACCGATCGACGGCGGTGCACGCTACCGTTGACGTTGGTGTTGAGCAAGCGTGGTGGCCGGAAGATGTCGGTGAAGGACTGTTCTGGTTGTTGGAAGACCGAACTCAATCGGCTGTTGACGTTGCCACAACAACTTCGTGGCGTGGCCGCATCAAGACGCATACACGCAGCATGGAGATCGGCAAGCGCGAGATCACAGTCGTTGATACAGTTGAAGGGGATCAGCGTCTGGCGAGCATTGCCTTTCCTCTTGGTCCAAACGTTCAGATCTCACTCGCAGAGAATACAGCACACTTGACCGTCAACGACAGCGTCGTGGAACTGCGCTGGTCCGATGCCGACGCATCGATCGTGCCCATGAACATCGCACCTGCGTATCTCGTAAACGTCCCCACGAAGCGCCTCGTACTTACGATGAACACGTCATCAGTGAGTTGGAACCTCTCGTGGTAGGCCACCAACCACCAACCACTAACTTTGTGGAATGAAACTCACCGCTCATCTCGGCAAGATCTCCTGGTCCCTTGCGGACAAAGGACTCTACGTCGGCTATGGCCTTGTCCAGCTCTTGCAGGTCAATGCCATGTCGCCCGATGTGTACGGTGTGTTCTCACTCTTGGTCGCCTTGAACACGTGGATCATGATCGTGAGCGACGGGTCGGCGTTGACGGGTATCATTCAGTTCGGTACGGAAGCGTCGGAACGTCGACGTGTGAACTCACTGGCCATGGTGATCCATGCCAGCATTGTTGCTGTAGGTGCGCTGGTGATCTACGCACTGCAAGCCCCCTTGACAACACTCTTCAACGAGCCGCGATTCGTAACGGTCGCCACGATGTTGCCGATATACTGCTTGCTCACCTTGCCGCGGATGTTCTGTCTCAAGCTGGTCTATCGCGAGATGCGCATGCGCGATCTGTTCGTGATCGATCTTGTGTGGTTCGGTGTACGGACGGCGATGACGTTCTGGGCATTGTCCGTGGATGGTCATCTGACGTTGGAAGACATCATACAGATCGACTTTGCCGGCATGGGTGCCAGTTCACTTGCAGCGTTGTGGTTCACGCGTAAAGAGATGGTCTTTGGCTGGGAGGGCAAGATCTCGGTCCGGAACTACCTGCGCTACGGCGTGCCTTTGGCCTTTGCAACGGCGCTCAACAGCACACCGCGCCAGCTAGATGTGTTGGTGATCGCTGCCTACTTCGGCGTCGGTACGGTCGGTGTCTACAATCTCGCCAAGAACCTCTTCCGCTTTTTTGAACAAGCATTCGATGCTGTACAGACCTTGCTCTATCCCGCCGCAGTGCGCATGATGGTGCAGGATCGTCGTGAAGACCTACAGATCCTCATCACCAAGGCCATTAGCGTGACGCTCATCCCTACGATCATCGGCGTGTTGGTGTTGGAACTCGGCGGCAGTAACATCATCACGATGTTGTTGGGTGAGAAGTATGCCGGTGCCGTCGGCCACTTCAACGTCCTGATCGTTGCCGCAGTGGGCATGCCATTCTTGTTGATGACGTCGGTGATCAATGCCATGGGACATAGCACGACCGTTGTGAGATATTCTGCCGTCGGCTTGGTCGTCGGGATGTCGACGCTGTTCGCCATCTCCATCCTTGGACTCGAATGGGCGGTCGGCCTAGGTCTTGTTGCCAATACCATCGTTGTTGGCCTGCTCTCGACCTCCTATGTGCGCCGGGCGATCCACTTCCCCTTGCGCTCGGTCTTGCGCGCCGTCGACGATCTCAAACACGTCATCTCCGGTAGGGGGCGAGCATGAGTCTGTGGTTTCATGTTCGCTCTGCAGGAGGGCTGCTGCGTCGACGCAAAGGTCCCGTGGTACGCATGGTGACCGTGGCGATGATCGGGACGTTGTGGTCTGTAGTGGGTGGTTCGTGGTTTTTGGCTACCTGGAGGGATATCGATCGTGTAGCCGGAGATGTCCGTATTGACCTGTTGGTGCGCTCCGAAGCGTCGGACTCGGCCGTGCGCGAGGCCGTTGAAGAGATCCGCGAGTTACCGTCGGCCGACCTCGTCCGCTTCGTTCGTGAGAATGAGGTCTGGCGTGAATTCTCGAACGATGTCGGTGCCGAAGAAGATCTGCGTGCTGTGGTGACGATGCCGCGATTCATCCGCATCATCCCAAACAGTGATGCAGCAACGATGTCGCAGTTGACGCTGATGACGTCGGCGATCTTGACGCGCTATGGCGATGTGGTGCACAACGCTACGTGGCCACGAGAGTACGTGCGGTTGTTAGACTCGCGTCGCAACGACGTGATGATCCTCGCCATCATCGCCGGTGCGCTCAGTCTGATCATGTTCATGTTGGCCGTGGCATATGCATTCAGAGCCGAGATCCACGCAGCTGGTGACGACCTTCGCGTGGGGGCGATCTTGGGTGCATCGCTGTGGTGGACGGCCATGCCACACATCTTGGTCAGTCTTGTTGCCGGCGCCCTAGGCCTCGGCCTTGCCTCGGCTCTTGTCGCCGGCGCAGCCGGCCCGGTGCTGGAACGTGTGCCATGGTTTGCCGCAGTGCGGCCGGACGAGGTGATGCTGATCGTTGGCGGCCTGGGTGCTGTCGGCATCATCGTCTCGCTCTGGCAGTCACTCGTGATCGCGAGACGCGCCCATGCCCTGCGGGTGCAGCGATGATCTTGATCCGGTACGTCCTACGACAATTTCTGGCGACATTCTCGTTCACGTTGCTCGCCTTATGTCTGCTCTTCGTGATCATCCACCTGTTCGAGAACATCGATAAGTATATCGACCGAGGTGTTCCGGCAGATGCCATCGTCACGTATTACCTGGTCTACCTCCCGTCTATCGCGAAGCTCGTTATCCCCGTGGCATCGCTGTTAGCCACACTCTTCAGCGTGGGACGAATGTCGACCAACAACGAAGTTGTGGCCATGCGCGCCGCCGGACAAAGCACGGTCTTGTTCCTGATGCCCTACATGTTGGTGGCAGTGTTGATCAGTGGTGGTCAACTTTACTTCAATGGATGGATCGTCCCGCGCGCCGAGACCATCAAACTCGACCTTGAACGTAAGGTCTTGCAGGAGGCGTCGGGCGGGTCACTGTTCAATCTGTATTTCCGCGACTCACCGTCGCGCAACGTCATCATCGAATATTACGACCGTGAATTGAAGACGGCGCGGACCGTGGCCATTGAAGAGTATGGTTCTGTCAGTCAGCCACGGCTGCAATGGCGCATCGATGCGCCGACCATGCGGTGGGATTCTGCGCGCGTCTGTTGGGTAGCCGACTCCGCCACGCGGCGAACATTTCGCGAAGACTCTGTGCTGATCGATCACCTACACAAGGTCGAACTTCCCTTTACGATCCGCCACGATCAGATCGTCAGTCTACAGCGTGAACAGTCGGAGCTGACCTTCACCGAGATCCCGGACTACATCGCCACGCTACGGGCCGGGGGCAAAGACACCCGGCGTCAGGAAGCCGATGCGGCCTCGGGCTGGGCCTTCCCGTTTGCCAACGTCATCGTCATCCTCATCGCCGTCCCCTTTGCCGCCGTCCGGCGTAAGGGTGGCATTGCCGTCAACATCGCCGCAGCGATGGTCCTGGCCTTCGCCTATATCGTCTTTTCAGAGATCAGTCTTGCTGTAGGTACATCTCTCCAACTTTCCCCTATACTTGTAGGTTGGAGTGCGAACGGAGTATTCGCCCTCCTGGCCATAGCGAACCTACTGCTCCATCGTCGATAAGGGACGTCATGAGACATCGCCTGGCGCTGTTTGCCTTGATGGCCGCAGCGCTCACAGCTCCACAGCTGTCTGCACAACTGTTCCGCTCTGTTCCCGCGAGAACCAGCGGTATTACCTTCGAGAATCGCATCGAAGAGTCGGACACGTTCAACGTGATCCGTGATTTCTACGCCTATAATGGAGGGGGCGTGGGAGTCGGTGACCTGGACGGTGATGGTCTGATGGACCTCGTCTTCACCGCCACGCAGTCTCCTCCGCGCGTCTACCGAAATCTTGGCGGACTCACATTCAAAGATGTCACGCAGCTCTCGGGACTACCGACGTCGTCGGTGGCGATGTGCAATGGCGTGCTGGTGACCGACCTCACCGGCGACGGCCGCGCAGATATCGTCATCAGCCGTCGATACGACCCGGCTTTGTTCTACGTAAATCAAGGTGACGGCACCTTCCGCGAGATCAGCAAGGATGCCGGATTCGCAGTCAATAAATTCAACACGCAATTCTATCCCATCGATCACGATCGCGATGGCGACCTTGATCTGTTCGTCTGCACCAATGGTGAACCGCGACGCAAGGGATATCTCAATCCCGGCGAACACGATGCGTTGCTCGAAAATCGCGGCAACGGCACGTGGCGCAATGTAACGGAAGCCGTCGGCATCGCCGACAGTGGGTACGGGCTAAGTGCTGCCATCGGCGACGTCAATGACGACGGTTGGCCCGACATCTACGTCGCCAACGACTTCGAAGGTCGCGACCACTTGTGGATCAATAATCGCAACGGCACGTTTACCCAACAGGCCCGTTTGGCCTTGCAGAATATGTCGTGGGCGTCGATGGGTAGTGAGGTCGCCGACCTCAACGGCGATGGTCGACTAGACATTATGTCGGTGGATATGCTTCCGGAGAACCACGAGCGCCGCATGTCGCAGATCGGCATGATGTCGATCTACGGTCCGTTCTTCGACAGCACCCAGCGCATGCATAATACGTTCCACATCAATCAGGGAGGCGGGCGTTTCGTGAACGCCTGTTGGCTGGCCGGGGTGGCCGCCACGGATTGGTCGTGGTCGGTCCTCGCCCAGGATTTTGATAATGATGGCGCGACGGACATCGTGATCACGAACGGGATCAAACGCGATATCGGTGACCAGGATTGGTCGTACAATCTCAACGTCAAGTCTGACCGCATCCCTCCCGACGTCTATCTGCAGATGCCGCGCTCGCGGCTTCCGAACTATTTCTTCCAGCGCAACGGTGAGTTGAGCTTTGAGAATAGGGCTGTGGCATCGGGGTTGACGGACAGTCTCATTACCAACGGTGCGGCTTATGCGGACCTTGATAATGACGGTGACCTTGATCTTGTGATCAACAACACCGACACGGTGGCCTTTGTGTATCAAAATCTTGCGGTGGAGTCCAACCTCAGCGACCGGCATTGGCTGCGCATCAACCTGCAAGGTGCGGCGCCTAATCACTACGGCATCGGCGCGCGGGTGACGTTGTTCGCGGCCGGACGTACCATCGTGCAGGAGCAGCAGGCCGCCCGCGGATACCTCTCGTCGGTAGACCCTGTGATGCACGTTGGCCTTGGTGCCGCCACGCTGGTGGACAGCATTCACGTGCGTTGGTCGAACGGCATGCTGACGCGTCATGGTCGCTTTGATGCTGACCAGACCATCAGTCTTCCACAGGTCGGCGGTATGAAGTGGGAAATTCCTGCCCCCTCCACACCCTTACTGACGGTACTGTCGGATACGGTGCTGCCGTATGTGCATCGTGAGAACCGCTACGATGATTTCAAGCGCGAGCGGTTGGTGCCATACCGTACAAGTCAGTTCGGTCCGGGCATCGCCGTAGGCGACATCGACGGTGATAAACGCGAGGACGTGGTGATCACCGGTGCGAAATATTCAGGGACGAAGGCCTTCCGTCAGCGGCGTGATGGTTCGTTCATTGAAATGCCCACGAGCGGTCTGAATGACATTGCCGATGTCGAAGATGTAGACGTAGCGCTGTTCGACATTGATCGTGATGGTGATCTTGATTGTTACGTCGTTAGCGGTGGCACTGAATTCGATGAAGATGATGTTGAGTTGGCAGATCGCCTCTACCTCAATGATGGTAAGGGGCAGTTCAAACGCGCCGATTCCTTGATGCCCAAGTTCTTGTCCAACGGGACGTGTGTTCGCACCGGTGATCTTGATCTTGATGGCGATCTTGATCTCTTCGTCGGTGGGCGTACGGTGCCGGGACGATTCCCGGTAGCTGAACCATCACATATCCTGAGGAATGATCGAGGCCGATTCACTGATGTGACGAAGGAGGTGGCACCTGCACTTCTCAACGTGGGAATGGTCACCGACGCGGTGTGGTTTGATGCCGACGGTGATGGTGACCGTGATCTAGCGGTGACGACAGAGTGGGGAAGTCCGAAGATCTTCTTGAACGAACGAGGCCGTTTGACGGATGCTACGTCGAACGTCGGCATTGCTGCTCTTCACGGTCTATGGAGCGCGATCGCTGCCGCCGATGTTGATGGAGACGGCGACCAAGATCTTGTGGTCGGCAATGTTGGATTGAACTGTCGTTACGTGCCTTCCGTCGGTGCACCGCTCTACATGACGGTTGGTGACTTTGATGAGAATGGATCGCTTGACCAGATCGTCACGTTCGTTGACGACAAGGCCACGCAACGTGAACGTCCGACCCGTGGTCGTATGTCGCTCACACAGCACATGCCGGTCCTGACCCGTAAGTTCAACACCTATCATCAGTACGCCGCGGCAACACTGCAAGACATCATCCCGCAGTCGGCCATCGATACGGCACAGCGATATTCGCTGCAAGAATTCTCAACAGGCATTCTGATCAACGAGAAGGGGTCGTTCAGCTTCACTCCATTGCCGGCCATGGCACAAGTGTCGCCGGTACACGGTATCCTCGTACTAGATCTCAACAACGATGGACATAAAGACCTCATCCTGAATCAAAATGACCGTACGCCCGACGGCGACGCCGTCGGCCTGGACGGTGGTTTGGGTTGCGTCCTCCTCGGAAATGGGAAGGGGGCGTTCACAGCGCTTCCCACGGACGCCTCGGGATTTGTGATGCCCTACATGGGGCGCCGATTGGCGATCGTCAAGCGTGTTGACGGCTCGACGATCATCGTTGCCACGGCAAATGACGGTCCGGCGAAGACCTTTAGGGTCCGATAATTCAGACGGTATTGTCTGTAATTCATCAGGTCGTAATTTGCGGGATGAAACGTATCATCCTTGCTATCTGCATCCTTGCAGCAGCAACGTCGGCGCACGCGATCGACGGTGCGACGATCGTGCATCAGTGGAATCGTGGCATCATCGAAGTGATCATGGAGGACGGTTTTGGTCCGCCCATCGCTGCGCGTATCCACGCCTACACCAGTCTTGCCGCCTATCAAGCATCGTATCACGGCGGTGAAGGTTATCGGTCGCTTGTGGGCCAACTGAACGGGTTCGACAACTGTCCGTTGCCGAAAGCCGATCTTGCCTATGATTGGCGTGTTGCCGCCATTGCAGCACTACAGACCACAACAAAAAAACTGGTCTACCGCACTCACATCACAGACAGCATTGCATCCTTGCAATACGATGCTCTCCGCAGCGAGGTCCCCGCCGAGGTCTTTGAACGCTCACGCACGTTCGGCACGGACGTTGGCAATGCGATCAACACCTACGCCAAGAGTGACAACTACCTCAAGTCGCAAGGTCTACCGGATTGGGAATGGCCGAAGTGTGACTCGTGTTGGGAGCCCACGCCGCCAAACTTTGCAAAGCCGCTATCACCGTATTGCGGTGAGGTGCGCACCATTGCACTCACCTCGATGCATCAATTCCCCGTGCCCCCTAACACCCCATTCTCCAAAGAACGTGGCTCTTCGTTTTGGAAGGGGGCAGTTGAGGTGATGGAGTTGCGGAAAAATCTCACCAAAGAACAAGGGTCGATCGCTTGGCATTGGAATGACAATCCTGTGGCGACCGAATATCATGGTCACTTCATCTACAACCACCGCCAGATCTCACCGGGCGGACACTGGATGAATATTGCCATGACCGAGCTCAAGAACGAGGGGGCTGATATGTATCGGTCGTTGGCGGTGTACTCGCTAACATCCTTCGCTCTCTTCGATGCCTTTACGGCCTGTTGGGCTGAGAAATTCCGCGCCAACTTGATCCGTCCGGTGACGTACATCAACCGCTACATTGACCCGAAGTGGGAGCCGCT
>CAYXQJ010000012.1:75510-86462 GCA_964467455.1 uncultured Hyphomicrobiales bacterium
GGCAACGAACACGGAACTCAGATCGGCCAGTACATTGTTCAGAAAGTCCGATGCAAATAACACGATCTATCCTGATGGCAGCACTTTGCTGCGTTCTTGTTTCCTGTAGCGACGAAGGGACGACGACTCCCGACACGACGACGTCGATCACACGCTCCAACGTCCATGCCGACAGCTCGGTGGGGTGGGTGTATTATTCGATCGACGGTGACAGTATCGTTCCGCCGTCGGAGGCCGCGTCCACAACCTGGGATATCAAGATGGCCTTCCTTCCGGGTGCGGCAACACGCCAGATCGACGTTCTGCTGAATTCCGGCACTGTCGGCATCGGCACGGTCACCGGTACGGTCGTCGCCTCCCGCTACGAGAACCTCACCACGGCTCCCGATGCTTCGCTCTTCAAGCAAGACGATACCTCGAATGCGGCGCGGGTGATCTCTCCGAATGTGATCGGCTCCAACATCGTCTTTGTCTACGATATCACCACGCACACGATCTCTCCCAGCCCCGACAAAACGATCGTGATCAAGACCGGTAAGGGGCAGATGGTTAAATTCCAGTTCACAAGCATCTACAAGGATGCTGTGACGAATCCGGATATCTATACTCCGATGGGGTATTATCACTTCCGGTATGCAAAAGCGACAAATGGTAAATGGTAATCACGAGGTAAGACATGTACGGTAACATCAGCATCGTTGAAGGGCCTGTCGACCAGGTCCAGGAAGATCCCGAAAAACTTGCGGCCTTCGAAGAGAAGATCGCGCGCGGTGAAAAGATCGAGCCGCATGATTGGATGCCGGCAGAGTATCGCCGTCAGCTGATCCGCATGATCGAACAACATGCTCATTCCGAGATCATCGGTGCGTTGCCCGAAGGTACCTGGATCACGCGTGCGCCGGGCTTCAAGCGCAAGATGGCGCTCATGGCCAAGGTGCAAGACGAGGTCGGCCACGCACAGCTGCTTTACAGTGCCGCCGAGACCCTCGGCAAATCGCGCGAAGCGATGATCACCGACCTGCTCAACGGCAAGTCGAAATATTCGAACGTCTTCAATTATCCCGCCTATACTTGGGCCGATACGGCCATCATCGCGTGGTTGATCGACGCCTCGGCGATCATCAATCAGGTGACGAATTCAAAAGGATCATACGCCCCCTACTGCAGAGCCCTTGAACGGATCTGTATGGAAGAGTCGTTCCACCTCAAGTATGGCTACGACAATGTGGTCACGCTGGCGACCGGAACACCGACGCAGCGTCAGATGGTGCAGGAAGCCCTCAATCGCTGGTGGCGTCCGATCATGCACTTCTTCGGTCCACCCGACAAAGCATCGGTCCACACCGAGAAGCTCGTCAAGTGGAAGGTGAAGATGGCTACGAACGACGACATGCGTCAGCAGTTCTTCAACCAGTATGTTCCCAAGATCCTCGAATTGGGTCTGACCATTCCGGACCCGGAATTGCGTAAGGATCCGATGAGTGGACAGTGGGTGTATGGCGACCCGGATTGGGACGAGTTCAAGCGTGTGATCAACGGCGACGGTCCGTGCAACGCTGAACGTCTGGCCGTTCGTCGTGTGGCTGAAGAACGCGGACAGTGGGTGCGCGATGCTCTCAAGCGTGCCGACAAGAAGTACGTTACGCCGCTGGCATAAACGCCACCATCAATGCAAGGTCTGTTGACCGTTACGGACCTCGGTCCGTGGATCACGCTCGGGATCTCGTTGCTCATCGGCATCTTGATCGGTGCGGAGCGTGAGACGGCGAAGACCGTGTCCAGCATTGGCCTCCGCGACATCGTCTTATCATCAGCTCTCGGTTGGGTGAGCGCACGTCTTGCCCAGCCGTGGGTGACCGTCTCCTTGATCGCCGCCATCGCCGTGGTACTTCTCGTACACCGTCGGATGAGCGAGCCGCACGGTGTTACCACCGAGCTCGTGGTGTTCATTGTCTTTGGTCTTAGTTATGCGATCAGCGGTCCCGGCGGCCGTGAACTGCTGCCGCTCGCCATCGCCCTCGCGATCGGGATCACGTTGTTGCTTGACGCGAAGCCGGCCGTCAAGAAGTTCTTTCGTGAGACACTCTCTGAGAAAGAATTCGCCGATACGGTCCGCTTTCTCGCGCTGATCTTCATCATCTTTCCCTTGCTCCCGGAGGGTCGTTTCGGTCCCTACGACTTCTTCGCCCCTCGCGGCTTGTGGCTGAGTGTGATCCTCGTCAGCGGTGTTTCGTTCGTTGGCTACTTCCTCGAGAAGTTCTTCGGATCGACCATTGGCGCGCGACTGACGGCTGTGGTGGGGGGACTGGTGTCGACGACGGCGACAACGGCAGCTTTTGCGTCACGTGTGAAGACCGATCCATCGGAAATGAACATGTCGTGGCAGGCAGCCACACTGTCCAATGCCGTACAGTATCCGAGGATCTTGGTCTTGGTGACGATCGTGGCGCCCGCGCTCGCCCCCTCCTTTACCATTCCGACGATGACGGCAATGGTGGCGGGTGTGTTGACCTCGTTCCTGATCAGTCGGTTCTCGGTGATCGGTCCGCGCCAAAATGTAGATCTGCAGAATCCGCTGCGCCTGATGCCGGCGCTGAAGTTTGCCATCTACCTTGCCGGTGTGGCCTTGATCAGCGGTGTTGCTTATTCCTGGTATGGCCAGGGGGCGTTGTATGTCACCAGCGCCATCGGGTCGTTAGCGGATGTTGACGCCGTGACCTTGAGTTCGGCCGACCTGTTCAATCGTGGCATGATCGACGCTCGGATCATGAACGTCTTGGTCTTCATCGCCGTCTTGACCAACATGGTCATCAAGCTCGGCATCGCACTCACCCAAGGGAATACGGGCTTCATGATCCGCATGGGCATCTCGTTTCTCGCCATGGTCGGCGCCTTCCTCCTGGCAAGCCTGATGGTGTGAACATCTGGGTAAGTCGTTGTTTCGCCGTATCTTGCGGGTTCCCCATGCCGACGCCCATCCCATATCCCGTCAACCCGGCTGATACGACCTCGCAACTCGAGGCCTTCATCCGTTTGGTGTGGATCTTACGCGAACAGTGTCCGTGGGACATGAAGCAAACGCATGAAAGCATCTCGCATCTGCTGATCGAAGAGGCCTATGAGACGCTGGAGGCCATCGAAGCCCGAGACGACAAGGAACTGTCGAAAGAACTTGGCGATCTCTTGCTCCACGTGGTCATGCATGCCGTGATGGCGGAGCAGCGTGGTGCCTTCGATCTGAAGACCGTGATCAGTCAAGAGTTCGACAAACTCGTCAATCGTCATCCGCACATCTTTGGCGATGAAGTGGCCACTGATGAGGCGAAGGTGCTCCAGAATTGGGAACGCCTGAAGATGAACGAAGGGCGCACTTCAATTCTTGACGGTGTTCCGAGATCGTTGCCGGCAGTCTTGCGTGCGCACCGCGTCCAAGAGAAAGCCGCCAACGTTGGCTTTGACTGGCACGATCGTCGTGATGTGTGGGCCAAGGTCGACGAAGAGCTTGGCGAACTCAAAGCCGAGATCGATGCGGGCAATGCCGACGGTACAAAACGAGAATTTGGCGACGTGCTGTTCGCTCTCGTCAATGCCTCCCGTCACGAAGGTGTCGTTGCAGAAGAATCGCTGCACGGCACGATCAATACCTTCATGAAGCGATTCCAGCACATCGAGCGACGCGCCACGGAACAAGGCCGCGAGCTCCGCTCGATGTCCCTCGAAGAAATGGATGTCCTGTGGAACGAAGCAAAATCACTCGAACGCTGATCACTCTGTTCACGTTGATGTTCTGCATCGTTCTCGTGTCCTGCTCCAGCGACTCGACCAACGACGCTGCCGACCTCCCTTCTTCACAGCAGGAGATCTCGTCATCGACAAACTCAAAGACTACCTCAAAGAATAACTCGCAGACTAACTCAACGACCGAAGACGAAGTCTTCGAAGTGACCGACTCCACCATCACCCTCCGCAAGAACGACTTCCCAAAGCCAAAGGGGCGTGTGATCAACGTGATGGTCACGGGCGTCGACTCGCGTCTCGGCGACAACACGATGCATGCCGATGCGAATCACTTGGTTCGCTTCTTCATCGATTCGGGCTGCGTCGAGATCATCTCGATCCCACGCGACACCTATGCCGATGCCGGCTTTGACGACACGACCAATCTGAACAAGCTCACGAACGTGCGGGCCAACCGTGGACGTCAGGCCTATCACAAGGCCATCAGCGAGATCACCGGCGTAGCACCTATTCACCATTGGGTCGAGTTCGGTTTCTCACAGGCGATCGGTCTGCTGGAGATCCTCGGCTATAAAGAGAACGCGCCATCAACATTGCGCGTCCTGCGCTCACGTCAGGCCTACAGTGCCGGCGACTATCAGCGCGTATACAACCAGGGGCAGTTCATCCGACAGGCCATGCTGCGCAACGTCAAACATGTCGACGAGATCCTTGGCAATCTTGCCCTGCGTGCGGCCTTGATGATCGTTGACACCGACCTCTCCTACGATCAATGTTCAACGATCCTTGATGGATTAAAGGCAGGGGGCTTTACAGACGACCCCTCACGGATCTGGGTTCGCCTCGAGCCGGCCATGGTGGCGAAGATGCAGACGTATGCCTTCGATGCCGACAACATCACGGCCATCAACAAGCAGATCGAACATCGTATTCATAAGCTCGGCCTCGACTCCGTGAAGATCACGGAAGAAACATACGAAGCGCGACTCAACCGCATCATCACCAATGCCGAAGCCGATACGGCAAAGCGTCCGCGCAATGTGATCCACGCTCTGAAGCGTCCGTTCGAACAACGTGCGTGGCTGCAGATCTCCGACCGCAAACGTCGAGGTCAATACTGTGACCGTCTGTGTGTGGCCCTGGAGCGTTCATACCGCAAGACGAAGCAACCCGCACAAGCCGATCGCGTGCGCAACTACGTCAACGAAGTCAACAAGCTTACCGAAGGTAAATAAGCGGATTCTGACGTTCCCGTCCGTTCCAGATCTCAAAGTGCACAAGCGGACCGTCGAGGTTCTCACCACTCGTGCCGATCACGGAGCCGGCATTGACTTTTGCGCCACGTGACACGCGTACGTTCTCCAAGTTGGCATAGACCGAGCGCACACCATTGCCGTGATCAACGATCACGAGCGAGCCGAAGCCGGGTAAGAACGACACCGATGAAACGGTTCCACTGGCGACCGTTTTCACCGATGATCCTACCGGTGCTGAGATATCGATACCGGGATTTTCGAAGGTCGTGCCGGTACTCGGATTCTTGTAGACGCCATAGCCGTGCAGCAGCTTCTGCGACGACGTGGGCCACGGCAGCGAGTTGCGCGGGAAGCCACCCACGCGTTCGCTGGGCTCCGGCGTTGGTGCCGGGCCGGCCTGGCCGCTGCGCTTGCGACGCTGCGCTTCGCGCTCGCGCTCTGCCTGCGCCTTGCGCCGGGCCTCCGCCACTTGCTGATTGATGATCTGGCGTAGCTTGTTGGCACTCTGCTTCTTCTTCGCCAACTCTGCAGCCAACGACTGTTTGTTGGCGCGGATCTTCTCCAGTTCTTTGTTGCTGCGCGAGATCGTCGTCGCCAGACGTTTTTCTTCGACGGCCTTGGTGTTCAGGATCTGCTGTTGCGTTGACGAGTAGTCGGTGAGTAAGTTCTCAGCCGCTTCGAGCGAGTCTTTCAACTGCAACATCTCGTTGCGATACCGCTTGAGGGATCGACTCAGCTCACGGAAGACCACATCATTTGTCAGCTTTGATTGCGGCTGACCACGATGTTCGTTCTTATACGTGAGCATGTTCTGCACGGTGGCGTTATACGATCGCTCCGCGTCTTGCAATGCCGACGTCGTGTTCTGGATCTGTCCTTTGAGTACTTCAGCGCTATCCTTCAATCGCGTGAGGTCTTGTTCCAAACGCGTGATGAAGACCGACACCTGATGTCGCTGCCGTTGCGCCGACGTTAGACTCTTCGTCCGCTTCCGTTCTTCCGCCGTCAGCTTATCCAGCTGCTTCTGCGTCTGCTCGATCGATCGCCGCAGGTCTCGGAGTTGGTCTTTCCGTGCAGCCGTAGAACTTTGTGCGAATGAAGACAGAGAACTGACGGAGAACAAGATGGCGAACAGAACGAAGGACGCCGGACGAAGGACGCCGGACGTCTTCAAAACTCCTCCGTGCGCTCTCTCTTGATCACGGCGCCGAGTTCGGTCAATCGTTTCTCGATGGCTTCGTAGCCGCGGTCGATATGATAAACGCGCAGGATCTCGGATGTACCTTCGGCCATCATGGCGGCGATCACCAAACTTGCTGACGCGCGCAGGTCGCTGCTCATGACGGAAGCACCGGTCAAATGCGCGCCCCCTTTCACCACACATTGCATTTCGCCGGTATCGATCTGTGCGCCGAGGCGCTGAAGTTCGGGCACATAGCCGAAGCGCGTAGGATAGATCGTGTCCTTGATCTGCGATGCACCTGTTGCATTGAGCATAAAGGCCGCCCACTGCGCTTGTGAATCTGTTGGATATCCGGGATAGGGGGCGGTGGTGATGTCGACGGGTTTGGGATCGTCGTTCATCACAATACGGATCGTGTCGCCAGAGATGTCGAGTTCACAGCCGGCATCTTCGAGCTTTTGAATGACGGCGGCGAGATGGTAGGGGTTGACGTTATGCAGGGTCACATCGCCCTTGGTGGCAGCTGCAGCGATCAGGTACGTCGCCGCTTCGATACGGTCGGGGATCGTCTCTTCATCCACGGCATGCAGATCATCCACGCCGTCGATCTCCAAGGTCGTGGTGCCGATGCCGTCGATCTTCGCGCCCATCTTCACAAGCATGCGGGCGAGTGCGGTGACCTCGGGTTCGAGGGCCACATTCGTAAGCGTCGTGTGGCCTTTGGCCAAGACGGCTGCCATCAACACGTTCACGGATGCGCCAACGCTCGAGATGTCGAAGTGGAAGTGGGCACCTTGCAGACGCGGACTCTTGGCGATGATATAGCCGCCTTCAAGATCGATCTGTGCGCCGAGTTTTTCGAGACCCTTCAAGTGCAGGTCGACCGGACGCGGACCAAAGTTGCAGCCACCGGGCATGGAAACACGGGCTTCACCGTACCGAGCAACGAGCGGTCCCAACACATAGATCGACGCACGCATCTTCTTCACGTGTTCGTAGGGGGCTTCGTGGCTCGTGATGTTGCGCGAGTCGAGGAACAACGTATGGTCGTTCAGCTCTGCATGCACGCCGAGCGAGCCCAGCAACCGACTGAACGTCCACACATCGCGGTTGTTCGGCGTGTTGCCGAGGTGATAGATGCCGGGTGCTAACAAGCACGTTGGCATGATGGCAAGTGAGGCGTTTTTAGCGCCGGAGATCTTGACGTGGCCTTGAAGACGGTGTCCGCCTTCGACAATGAATTTATCCATGGTGAACAAAGATAGCGTTCGTAAGTTCGTGCGCCCCGTTAGAGGTGCTGTCCATGGTGGACGGCTGAGATCACACTCTTACCACCTGATCCGGATAATACCGGCGTAGGAAAACGGTCATGAAAACCTATCTCTTCTGCCTATTGGCGCTCTGTGCGCCTGTTTTTGCCCAAGATTCTGTGCGCACCGTTGTGCGCGAAGCCGTCGTGGTAAGCTCCACACGCGCTGATGTGGGCGACCCGATCACTCAGACCACGATCGACACCACCGTCTTGCGGCGCGTGATGTTGGGTCAGGACGTGCAGTACGTCCTTGAGGCCACCGCCCCCTCCGTGATCGCCTATTCCGAGTCGGGCACAAGCTTCTCGAACTACGGCTCGTTCCGGATGCGCGGGATGGATCAGACGCGGATCAACGTGACGTTGAATGGTGTGCCCCTTAACGACATGATCGACCAGGGGGTGTTCTTCTCGAACATCACCGACCTGATGAATGGTTTGGGATCGGTGCAGGTCCTGCGCGGTGTGGGCACCAGTCAGAATGGTACGGCATCGTATGCGGGCGCGGTGAACATGCAGTCGCCGTCGTTGGCCGGACGCGAAGCGTCGGGTCTTCTGCAGACCACCCTCGGTTCGTACGGCCTCCGCCGCGGGTCTGCGCAAGTGTTCACCGGACTGATGGAGAACAACTTCTCGGCCTATGCTAAGGTCAGTACGTTTGCCACGGACGGATACCGATACAACACGGCAACTTCGTCGTTCTCCGGCATGATCTCGATGGGGTGGTTCGGTGCCAACGACATCGTCAAGCTCACCGTTGTTGGCGGCAACACCAAGAACGAACTGGGCTATTACGCCGTCCCCAAGCCCCTTACCGAGATCGATCCGAGAACGAACATCAACGACAGCACCGACAACGACGACTTCGGACAATACGTCGGCCAGGTCGAGTGGACGCACATCTTTTCGCCATCGGTCACGTTGTCGACGCAGCTATACGGCACCACTGCCGGCGGCGACTATTATTCGGGCTTCCGCGATTCTACCGGGCTGTTGACGCAGATCAACTATCCGCTGAAGAACACATCATCAGGCGGCATTGTTACGCTTGATCTTGATGATCGCTACACCTTCGGTGTTCATGTGAACGAGTTCCGCCGCCACAACTGGGAGACCGTTTCACCGGAATCAAAGTCGCCCTACTACAGCGACAGCACCACCAAGTTCGAGGTCAGCGGCTTCGCCAAGGCCGACATCCCCGTTGGCAACCTGGCTCTCTATGGCGACGTGCAAGTGCGCTATGTGGACCTCACCTTCATGGCCGACACGACGATCCCTGCCCACACCTGGCTCTTCGTCAACCCTCGACTTGGTGCGCGATACAACTTCGACCCTTCCTTCTCTGCCTACGTCTCTGCCGGCTATACCGGTCGCGAGCCAACACGTTTTGATCTGTTAGGGGGCACGCAGATCAACGCTGCCAACATCAACGTCTTGATGAATCCCAACACGGTGCGTCCGGAATATGCCCTCGACGTCGAAGCCGGCGTCAACTACCGCACGTCATGGCTTACAGCCGAAGCCACGTTCTTCAGCATGCACTTCACCGATGAGATCGCACCGATCGGTCAGTACATCGATCAGCAGTTTGTGCAGCTACGGAAGAATGTGCCGACTAGTAGACGACAGGGCGTGGAAGTCGCCTTAGGGTTAGACGTTGTGTCAGTCTTTGAGTCAGTCTTTGAGTCAGTCTCTGAGGGAGTCTCTGAAGGATTCTCCGAGGGTCCGTTGATGTTGAGTGTGTCGGGTACGTGGATGAATGCCGTGATCGATGAATATGCGCCGGAAAATCTTGGAGTCGACACCGTGTACACGAACGTACGTCCCGTGTTGACGCCGGAGTGGATGGGGCAGGTAGCGCTGCGGTGGAACCTTGATGGCAAGCTTTCTGTGGAGGGAGTTGTCCGGTTTGTGGGGGAGCAGTATCTGGAGCTCACTAACCAAGCCGAACTGGTGTTGGATCCCTACACCGTGATCGATGTTCGGGCATCGTACGACGTGATGAACTTCATGACCTTGAAATTGGCCCTGTATAACGTCACCAGTACCGAATATGCCGCCAACGGAGCCACGGGATGGTATGGAGATCAGGTCGTGCCTACGTTGTTCATGCAAGCCCCCTTCAACTTGGTGGGAACCGTTGAGTTTAGACTGTAGAGGCCGTTGTGGAGTGCCGTATATTCGTGGCCTATGAAGAAGCACAGCATCAAGGTCACGAAGCGTTGCGCCTATAAGGGCAAGAGCGGTCGTTGCGAAAAAATGACCACCGTCACGCATCCCTACTGCAAGAAACACACCAAGAAGGTGCTTGGCGTCAGCGTCAAGAAGAGCTCGATCCCAGGCGCCGGCAAAGGACTCTTTGCCGAACGCGACTTCAAGAAGGGTGAGAACATCGTCCAGTACAACGGTGAGATCCTTACGGTGGATCAATACGACAAGCGGTACGGCGACGACGCCATGGGTGCGTATGGGATCACGCTTGACGAGAACCGTGTGATCGATGCTGCCAAAACATCAGCCGGCGTGGCCCGCTATGCTTGCGACTTCCACGGCTCCAAGGCCAAAGGCCCCAACGCCGAATATGTCTCCGACGACGAAGAAGTGTGGATCGTCGCCATCCGGAAGATCAAGAAAGGCGAAGAGATCTTCACGGATTATGGGGATGAGATGCACCGGGCGATGGGGATCGCGTAGAAGCGTCGAAGACTGGGACGTCGAAGACTGGGACGTCGAAGACTGCGACATCGAAGACTGCGACATCTAAGTCTGCGACGACGAGGTCAGGCGTTCCGGAGCACTTTTTCTGCCAAGGACATGAGATGCTCTATGTCGGGCAGGAGGGGTGAGTCGGGATCAAGGGCAACGTACTTGCCATCGATGTATGAGCCGACCGTTGTACCGTGCAATCTGGCGCGCTCGATGACTTCTTTTGCCGTCAGGACTGACGCAACACCTCTCAACTGCATTTCACGATCGTCAGAGAGCATAGCTTCTTCAGGGGAGATCGTCGGCAGAGAGTCGAATAACTCTCGGGGTGGTGGTTTTTGCATCATATAGCTCCCAAGTGTCACAACACTTGCTGTAAAGTTCGATAAAATTCTGGTATGAGCGGTCATATCGACGATCGATAACAATCTCTGGAATATCGTGCCCACCCTCTAGGACACGCCGACGAATTCTTCGTTTCGTCTCTTCAATATCAACGCCCCACAGATAGATCAACCGTACAACCTATCCTGATTCTCTCCAGTTCTTGAGTCGTTGAGAGAGGGATCGGCCAGACAATGTGGATTCGATGGCAAAGGATTGCATTGTCGAGGATAAATACGTGATGCGATCCAGGTATCGCCGCGTGGCAAGAGCGTCGCCTCCCATATCATCGGCATTCTTCGTTGTCGAACTTCGTTGTCAAACTTCGTTGTCGAACTTCGTTGTCGAACTTCGTTGTCGAACTTCGTTGTCGAAC
>CAYXQJ010000013.1:0-70432 GCA_964467455.1 uncultured Hyphomicrobiales bacterium
GCCGGGAGAGTATAACGCCGGGAGTGACGCCGGGAGAGTATAACGCCGGGAGTGACGCCGGGAGAGTATAACGCCGGGAGTGATGCTACCGAACGAGGCGGAGGCCCTTCCCCCTCACCACCTCCGTCCCCGTCAGCAGCAACCCGCTCTTGAGTTCGATCACGCCGAACGTTCCCACGCCGGCCACCTTCGTGACCGTAGTGAGATCCGCGCTTAGACGCAGCAGCGGCGTCTGTGTGATCTCCAACGGAACGGTCACGATGGATCCGTCTTTGCACGCGATCAGACCGTGAATGTTCGTGAGTTCTGCGGGCAACACGACAGGATCCCACGACGTTCCATCACGCGTCGCCATCGCCGTCGGCGTGCCGTCCTTCTTTGTGCGCACAGCCAGCAGTCGTCCGTCCCGCAGCGTCACCAAGGCGTTGACCGAACCGCCGAGCGGACTAATGATCATGGACCACGTCGCCCCCTGATCCTGAGAAAAGAGGATGCGTCCACTCGTCATGCCCACCCAAAGCGCATCGCCGAAACGGGCGGTGCTGCGGTGGTTGCGTTCGGCGATCTGCTCCTGACCGAAGGCCGTTTGCGCCATCGAGACGGTCCAGGTCATGCCCGCGTCGGTGGTGCGGCTTAACACCCATTTGTGCTCGATCTTGCGGCCGACGCTTCCGAACACGATGCCGACGTTCGGGCTAAAGAAATGAACGCTGTGAATGCGCTCCACCTTCACGTCGGCGGGCGCCACCACCGTCCAGCTCTTCCCGCCGTCGCGGGTGCGCATCACCTCCAGCGTGTCCTCCACCTCGTCACGGATCAACGTCGCCCATGCTTCTTGAGATGTGAGGGGGCAGATGTCGGCGCCCCATCTCCACCAGTTTTCGGTGATCGTCGATGACGCCCAGGTCTTCCCTTCATCCGTGCTGCGGACGGCAAAGACGCCGGCGACGGTAGGCAATAGGTCCATCGAGCTGGAGGTGATCCCCCAGATCGAACCGTCGAACCCGCGCTCCAGCTGCACCACGGCATTGGTCTGCGCGTCGAGGCCGACATTGATGTCTTGGGCGTGAAGGGGCAGTCCAACATGGAGCACTGCGAGGAGGGATATGGCAACGGGGAGTCGGGCGTGAAACGTCATGCCGTGAAGATAACGCCGGGAGAGTATAACGCCGGGAGTGACGCCGGGAGAGTATAACGCCGGGAGAGGTAACTTTGGCGCTTATGCAAAGCCTCTTTTTAGAGTTGTCGGGTGAAAGTACCCCCGACAACAGTTGTCGGGTGAAAGTTGTCGGGTGTACTTTCACCCGACAACTTTTCCTTGTGTTGTTCCTTCTCCCCACCCTCGCCGCCGCCCAGCCCGCCGGCGTCGTCAACGGCGACACCATCTTCCTCGAGTCCTACTCCCGCGAGGTCGGACGCCGCGCCCAACTCAACATGCAAACGCAGGCGCTCTCGGCGTCCGACGTGCTGCAGTCCACATGGCTCGACATGGTCGATGAACGGCTGCTCTGGCAAGAGTCGGCACGACGTGGCATCGAGGTCACACAACGTGACGTCGACAGCGTGCTGCTCACCGCCACACCCGACTTCGTCAAACGCGGCGTGCTGAATGATCAAGGGAAGTTCGACCCGGAATTGCTCTGGGCCATGCTCGCCCGGCCCGACTCGCTCGTCAAGGCCCGCGGACGCAACCTCACACCGGAACAACTACAACAACAAAGCGATCAACTCCGCGCGTCGATGAGCGAGCTGCGCAATCGGACGGCAAGCTTCATACGCCTGCAACGACTCCGCAAGTCCGTCGAAGCACTCACCCCCATCGACAGCGCTCAACTGCGCAAGAGCTTCGAAGAAGCGTCCACCACCGTGCACGCCGATCTTGTCTACGTACCATGTGCCCCCTTCCAACAAGAGCCAACAGAGGCGGAGATCAAGGCGTGGTATGCGAAGCACCCGGATCGGTACAAGACCGATGAAGAGCTGCGGCGGATCGCCTTCCTAACGTGGAAGATGACGGCGTCGCCTGTGGATTCAACGCTCGTGCTGGAGAATGTGAAGGCCTTTGTTGAGCTGCTCAACACGAATAAGAACAAAACGAAGCGCGATTCGATCTGGAATTCCGTGGCCGAAACGGTCGCATCGGGATTTGTGCGCCTGCATCCGGATTCCGCAAACCAACGTGAATTCTATCGCGCCGTCAAAGGCGCCAAGGTTGGCAACGCCGTCGGCCCGATCATCCACCCCACCGGCGTGCACGTGATGCTCATCGATTCCATCAAAGGCAAGACGTATGTCGTGCGAGCCGCCGTCACGGATATCGAACCGTCGCAAGAAACGGTCGACTCCATCCTGCGCGAGGTCAACACCGCCATGGAGATGTATGAACGCGGCAAACCCTTCGGCGAACTCGCCCAAGGCTTCAACCGGCCCATCGAAATGTCGCCCTTCTTCAAACGTGGCGACCAACTGTTCGCATCGTATCGGTTGATCGACGTCGCCTTCCGCACCCAAGTCGCCGCCATGTGCGACCCCGTCGACGCTCCCGACCGCGGCGTCATCCTCGCCGTCGTCACCGACAGCATCGCCCCCGGCCCCATGCCCATCGAATCCGCCGAACCCGCCATCGTCGACGACCTCCGTCGCGAGCAGGCCTGCACGATCATGGAAAAGGATGTTAAGGGGCTGACCAGTATCGTCACCCGACTCGATGACGGCCGCATGCTCGTCGGCGCTCCCATCAAGAACGGCACCATCCTCAACGACATCACCATCGACCTCACCGGCATGATGGGCCAAGAGATCTACGACCCCCTCGCCGCCCGCGCCGTCTGCAACGCCTCCGCCCCCGGCCTCATGGGCCCCTTCCGCGGCGACGCCGGCTGGTACATGGTCAACATCCGCTCCATCACCCGCCCCAACCCCGACGACTATCCACTCTACCTCCAACTCCGCGGCGAAGACCTCGTCGCCCAACAACGCGCCAACACCTGGGAAACCTGGAAGAACGCCGTGAGAAAGAATGCGAAGATCGAGGATCTGAGGTGGCAGTATTTTCGGTACTAGCGTCTAGCGTCCTTCGTCCTTCGTCCGACGTCCGTTACATGGCACTTGGCACTTGGCACCTGGCACCTGGCACTTGGCACCTGGCACCTGGCTCTACTCCCTCAACCTCCTTCGTAGTGCATTCAACATCTGCGTGACGCGCTCGATGAGTTCGTTTGCGTCAGCGAGTTGCTCTGGTTTGAGATAACCGAAACGCAGCGCCAACACTAAACACGTTTCTACTTCGCGCAGTGAACCGCGGGAAATGTCGATGAAGCGTGCAAACTCACGCGACGAAGCACTTGCCGATCCCTCCGCAATGTTGAGTGGCACCGACATCGACGCCCGTCGCAGCTGATCGATCAACGCATACCGCTCATCCCGCGGCAGCCGCTTGTTAACATTGTGGATCGCCTCAGCAAGATCGACCGCGGCGACCCACACATCAAGATCTTTGTAGCCCATATACTGCCTACGTACAGCCACCACCCAAAAACGTGACATGACTCACCACGATTCTTCAGAAGGACGACGGACGAAGGACGCCGGACGTCTTGACAATGGACGACGGACGCCGGACGACGGACGTCTAATCGTCCTCGACTTCGGCAACGTCCTCTACTCCATCGACTTCACCCGCACCGTGTGCGCCTTTGAAGCGCTTGCCGGATACAACGGCGTGCCCATCCGCTTCGGTGTGGATGATCAGGACGAGTTATTCTTCCGCATCGACCGCGGCGAACTCACCACGGTAGAATTCCGCGCCGCACTGCGCGAGAAGTTCGGATTCACCTGCACCGATGCAGAGATCGACCGTGCATGGTGTGCGATCCTGATCGCCCCCTTCCCCTTCATCGAAAAGGTGATCTCTGATATTAGGGGGCGGTTTGTTGGCGCTCGTGTGGTGATGCTGTCCAATATCTCGGAGCTGCATCTGGGGCAGATCGGGGCACGCCTTAGCGTGCCCCTGGACGATTTCTATTTCAGCTGCCGCATCGGTCTCCGCAAACCGTCACCCGAGGTGTTCTTGTATGTGTGTGAACGCGAGGGGGTGGCGCCGAACGACTGTGTGTTGTTCGATGATTCGGCGGCGAACTGTGCGGCGGCGATGCAGTTGGGGATGAAGGTGTCGCGTGTTACGCCGGGAGATCCTGACCTCGCGTTTCGCGAGCTACAAGGAGCATGACGAGGCCGACAACATAAGCGGCGCCGAAGGTGAAGATGGCTTTGTCGTAGCCGCCGAGCCAGTTGATGAGGAGTCCGGCAGAGATGACGGCGACGGTGGTGACGAGACGTCCGACGTTGAAGCAGATGCCCGTGGCTGCACCGCGAATGAGTGTTGGGAAGAGCTCGGGCACATAGCCCACGAGCACACCTTGGTTGATGCCGATGAAGGCGCTGAGGAGAAATGCCAATGACATCAAATAGATGCCCGGCACCTGAGCCGAAGAAAAGATGATGGCCGTGAGGGCAAGACAGCCGATATAGCCGATGGCGGCAGCACCGCGACGTCCGAGGCGTTCGGTGAGAGGTCCGCTGAAGAATCCGCCCGCCACACTACCCAAGCCCAGGGCAAGCGTCGTAGCGGCACGGTTGGTTTGAGCTGCGTCGGCCGGTCCGATAGAGCCAACCCATGTAGGCATCCAGACGAAGACGGCCCATAGGCCAATGAGCATCGAACCAAAGAGCGCTGTGCCAATGATCAGATCTCGACGATAGACAAGGTCAACAATGTGTTCACGAGCCATCGAACGCTCACGATGTTCTTGTTCGGACATGACCCAACGATCACTTTCCTTGACAACAAACAGGATGGCGATCCCTAGCACGATGGTAGAACCGCCGATCTGATAGGCCAGACGCCAATCATCAACAACGTTACCGATCGCACCGGTGGCGATCAGTCCTACCGGAAATGCGTTCGCAAGGATGCCGATCATTCGCGACCGACCAACTACGCCCCACGCCTCCGAGACCAAGACTGCGCCGAGGAGAAGAATACTGCCGGCACCGGCACCGGTGATGAAGCGGATCACGTACAGCACAACAACATTTGGCGACCAAGCCGTACTCACGATGCCGATGGTACAGACCATCACGCTGAGAAAGAGTGCCATCCGACGTCCGATGCGATCAGCGATCGCGCCGAGTAGGATCGCACCCACCGACCAACCGAACAGATACATCGCACCGGCCGTGGATCCGACGTGAGCGATCGTCTCGCGGTCGGACATTCCGGTGAGATCCTTGACGATCACCGGCAGGTAGGCGCTGAACAACGTGCCCGAGATCCCGGCGGCGACGATGGCCAGATAGGCCACAACGAACAACATCATGCGTGAGGTCATGGGGCAAAGATATCCTTCTCGTATCTTCGCGCCGTAACCAATGACCCGGTCGCTGAGCGATCAGCGTGAAAAGGGAAGCGGGTGTAACTCCCGCGCGGTCGCGCCGCCGTAACGGAAGACGATCTGTCCACGCCCCCTACCAACTTTTTGTGAAGGGGGCAGCCACTGATGGCACAGCACCATCGGGAAGGCCGTGACAGAGAGGATGACGCCGAAGCCGGAAGACCTGCCGTGTCATCATCATCAAATTGCAGCCGATGTGCTGCACCGTTGCGCTGAACAACGGGAACAAGGATACCGTCATGCGTATACTCGCATGCCTGATGGTCGCCATTGTGGCGACGTCTTCACTCTTTTCGCAAACGTTGATCACGACGGTGCCCACGGCCACTCGTCCGGTCTGCTTGATCGCCGACGGCGATCGCATGCACGTGCTGACCGACCAGATCGACCTCAACTACAACGGCGCCAAGGACGACGGCGACTCCGAGGCCACGTGGCAGATCGTGAATGCCACAACGTATGAAACGATCCGCACGCTCACGTTCCCATGGACGTGGGTGCGGGCTAGCCGGCCGGTGATCGATCGTGCAACGGGTCTGCTGTACCTCGCCGTCGGCGACACGGTGTGGGCGTATACGACGCTCACCCAGCAACGTTCCTCCGAGCCCGTGTTTATTGGTCCGGCAACGGCCTTGGGTCTGCATCCCGACAACGACCACCTCTATGTGGCACAGCGCACGTCCTTTACAGATCCGGGCACGGTCGTTGACGTGAATTTGATCGACCGTACGACAACGTCGGCAACTGTTGAAGTGAACCCGCAGATGACGATCGGCCATCGCGGTGCCTTTATTCCGCGGATCGCCATCACGGTGAACGAAGGCAACTACGGCGCCGGTGACGGTACGCTGACGTTCTGGGACGGCACGAACGTCCTCACGCTTGGTGTCGGCGACACTCCGAACCACATCTACGTGAACCCCGACGCCCCCTCAACAGGATATGTGACGTGTAATGGTTCGCACAACATCGTGGTGGTCGAACTTGACGGTCGATATGCCATTGACACCTTCGCCATTCCGACGTCGGGATTTGATGGTCCGCGCGAGAGCACGATGTTCGACGGCGTGTTGTATGTGAGCACGTATGCGGGCACGGTGATCGCGTTGAATGCCGTCACGGGCGAGTGGATCTACACGCTGGAGACGGACGCCAAGATCGACGCGTTGGCGTTTTATCAGAACGCTTTGTGGGTAGCGCGTTCGTATGAGAAGGGCGGATACGCGCCGGTACCGAATGTGAATGTCTACGACATCCGCCTGACGTCGGTCCGTGACGCCATCGACCGCACCACGGAGCGTCGGGCCATCTTGGTCACGCAGCCCACGGTGTCGGTGCCCGCGCTCAACGCTGAACGTCCGCTCACCCTCATCAACCTGCAGGGGGCGAGCACTCCCGCTAACGTCGTAGACCGCGCCACAGCGACGGTGAGCGTGGAGGGCGTGGCGCCGGGGGTGTACGTCCTAACCGACGGCACCACCTCCATCGTCCTCATGCTGCCGGGGAGCATTGCTGCCGGGTAACGCTGCCGGGGAGCATTGCTGCCGGGTAAGAAGGGGTAGAATTGCGAAAAATGCCCCAATAAAAAGCGTCGCAGACGAACCAAATGCATCCCACACAACGCCAGCAACGACGCTTGCAACAAGCATCATCAGACCGCTAATAAGATTGAAGACACCGTAGGCCGATCCGCGTAGTTCATGCGTTGTTACGTCGGCGATCATCGCTGATAGTTGTCCTTGGGTAAAGGCCAAGTGCAGGCCCCATAGACTCACTCCCACCACAAGGGTCCAGATACTGGTCGAAAACCCAAGGACAACATTGGCACCTGAACGGCCCGTACGATCGGAGACCACTCTGGCGGGATAGGCCGTGGCTGAATACACGATGTTCATCGCCACCAATACTAACGGCACGTACATCATGGCGATGCCGATCTCACGCGCCTTGAGCAACACGAACGCTTCACTAAACCTCGCCAGCGACAACGTTCCACCGATAACAACGACGCGCCAATATCCCTTCCCCACGTGCTGCAGTGCACGGATCGAGATCGTACGACGCACGTCATGTTGTTGGGTAGGGGGCTATTTGACGGCGTAGATCAACACCACAACCGAGAGCAAGGCTGGAAGAACGGCAAGCCACAGGACACTTCGGATGTCGTTCAACAACCACCACATGCCGTACATAACCAACACCGGACCTAGGAATGCACCAATGGTGTCAAGCGACTGACGAAGTCCAACTGCCGCACCTCGAATACCTTTGCCGCTCCGATCTACAAACCGTGCAGCAAGCACCAATCCAGCACCATTCGCCAAGGGGAAGAGCGGCTTGCTCAGGGCAGCCAGTCCGTAGCCGAACACAGCCAGCATCTTTCGTTTGACAAGTCGATCGCTGATCACTCCTGAGAACACTTTTGCGATCATCGCCGTCGACTCTGCTCGGACGAGGTATCCATCAGCAAGCTCACAACGCCGAGAGCCCAGATCCTGCCAGGCATGGATCTACCGTTGCGAAGCGACATTCCCCGGCATCTTACTTCCCCGGCAACATTCCCCGGCATCTTACTTCCCCGGCAATGTCGCTGCCGGGTAAACTTACCCGGCACGGACGCTCCCCGGCAAGGTGGCTATCTTCGTGGTGAATGACGCACTATCTCTTCCTCGCTGCCCTGTCGTTTTTCGCCCTGCTCCCGCACGGCGGTGACCGCGTGTATTACACTCTTGCGCCGTCATCGGACTCGACGATGACGCTGACCGTGCGGATGCACGACCACGACGTCCAGCATCTTCAACGCGACGTGAAGACCGACATCGCCGAACATCTTCTTCAACACATCGCGATGAAGAACAATGGCACCGCATGTCCTCTCGCCTACCTCGGTAGTTCTGTAACGCGGGGTGATGCGCTCTGGAAATTTCGGGTTGTGCTTGCCCCCTCCAAGATCGATACGTTGAGTGTGATGATCGATAGTTTCGTTGACGTTGCGCCGAAGATGGAGAATGTAGTGACGATCACGACCGATACGACCGTCTCGTATGCGCTCAACGCACAACGCACAAGTTTTACGCACATCTTCCATGATCGGACGCAGCATGATCACTAAGATCGTCGCACTTGTTGTTGGTGTTGTCTGCACCACCATCGCCATCAGTGCACAATGTGCATCCGACACGGTGTTCGCCAACACAACATCGAACTCTGTTTGTATCAGTGTGCAGGGGGCGATCAGGACCGTGTATACGAATGCACTTCCAGATCATGAGACGGGAACGTTTCCGAATGCGGGTAATCCGAATGCGATCAGAGCGCAGAGGATCACACTGACGATGTGCTCGCAGCCGCGAATGGCGAATACAAAGACGTGGCTTGATAAAGGCAGCGGCACGTGTCCGTTCTGGGTGTTCGGTGTTGGTGTGAATGGACTCGAATTCGATCCGATCGCGAATGAGTTCTTCCGCAATACGCAAACGGGACAGCTGAATCGTGAGTGGAATCTGAATGCGCTGTCGGACAACGTGAATCTTGGCCTTGATATGAACGATGCACACGTTCAACCAAACGGCAAATATCACTATCACGGCGATCCGGTGAAGTTCATCGAGAAGATGGGCATCACCTCTTCGGCACACTCACCGATCGTGGCCTATGCTGCCGATGGATATCCGGTGTACTATCGTTACGTCTATGCTGTGGCGAACGATGCAACGAGCGGCGTTGTCGATCTTACGTCGTGTTATCAGTTGAAGTCGGGCACGCGCCCAGGTGATGGAGTGTCAGCACCGAATGGCGTGTACGATGGCACCTACACGCAAGACTATGAATTCGTGCCGATGGTCTTTTGCGAGTTGGATGAATGTAACGGACGCTACGGCGTCACTCCCGAATATCCGAACGGCACGTACTACTATGTGATCACGTCGAACTATCCGGTGATCCCGCGTTGCTTCTCCGGTGTGCCGGACAAGGCCTTTACGATCGGACCGCCATCGCAAGGGTGCAGCACGTCGAACGCAGCACAGATCTGCACGATCTCGAGTGTGATCGACGATGCAGAAGAGTTGTTCGATCTTATCGATGTCAGTCCGAATCCGACATCATCGACTCTTTCGATCACCACGACCGACGCGCATATTCTTGAACATGTTGGCGTCGTGCGGATCATCAATACTGCAGGCGAGGTGGTCGCAACGTCTTCGGCACCGGTGATCGATGTGTCGGCGCTGCCGAATGGCACGTACTATGCGAGGGTGGACGTGGGCGAGGGGGTGATCACGAAGCCCTTCGTCATCGCCCGAGCGGGCTCTGCCTCGGGCTCGGCGGGGGAGCTTTGCTGCGGGGTAAGCTTACCCGGCAGCAATGCTCCCCGGCAAGATGGTCTTCTTTAGGCGGCAAGTGGGTATTTTTCGGGTATGAACTACCCATCCCACCGCCTCGCCCTTTTCGCCCCTTTCGCCGTTTCGCTCTCCCTCTTCGCCCTTCTCACCCTTGCACCCTCTCACCCTCTCTTGGGCGGCGAGCTCGACCAGCAGTTCCGCTCCATGCGGTTCCGCTGCATCGGGCCGTTCCGGGGCGGACGCTCCCTGGCCGTGGCGGCGCATCCGAGCGACCGGATGACGTATTACTTCGGCGCCACCGGCGGCGGCGTGTTCAAGAGCACCGACGGCGGCGACACGTGGTTCGATGTTACCGACACCAACTTCCGCACCGCCTCCATCGGCGCGATCACCATCGCCCCCTCCGATCCCAACGTCCTTTACGTTGGCACGGGTGAGACCGATATCCGCGGCAACATCTCGATGGGCGACGGCGTCTACCGCTCCACCGATGCCGGCGCATCGTGGACACACGTCGGCCTGACAGAATCGCAAGCCATCGCCGACATCGTCGTCCACCCCGACGATCCCAACACCGTCCTCGTCAGCGCCATGGGCCACGTCTTCGGCACCAACGCCGAACGCGGCGTCTTCAAGACCACCGACGGCGGCGCCTCCTGGCGCAAGGTCCTCTTCCGCAACGACTCCACCGGCGGCCTCACGCTCAAGATGGATCCCACCAACCCGCGCATCCTCTACGCCTCCCTCTGGCAGGCCTATCGCAATGGTTGGTCGATGTCTTCAGGGGGCGTGGGGTCCGGACTCTTCAAAAGCACCGACGGCGGCGAAACGTGGAAAGAACTCACAAAGAATCCCGGCATGCCCAAAGGCATCATCGGCAAGATCTGCGTCGATGTCTCCCGCGTCCAAAAGAACCTCGTCTGGGCCATGGTCGAAAATGAGAACGGCGGACTCTTCAAAAGCACGAACGCCGGCGCCACGTGGCAGCGTGTGAGTAGCGACGCGAACATTCGCCAACGTCCGTGGTACTTCTCACACGTCTACGCCGATCCGAAAGACGCTGACGTTGTCTACGTCCTCAACGTGATGATGCATAAGAGCATCAACGGTGGCAACTCCTTCAGCGTGGTCGGCACACTCCACGCCGATCATCACGATCTCTGGATCGATCCGAACGATCCGAACCGCATGATCGTTGCCAACGACGGCGGCGCCACCGTAAGCATTGACGGCGGCGTGCACTGGACCGAAGATGACGTGCCCACGGCACAGTTCTATCACGTCACGGTCGACAACCACTTCCCCTACCGACTCTACGGCGCTCAACAAGACAACACCACGTGCTCCATCCCTGGTCGCGTTGTCGGCGACTGGTCCATCGACTTCCAACACTGGTATCCCGTCGCCGGCTTCGAAAGCGGCTACGTCGTGCCACATCCGTCAAACCCCGACATCACCGTCGGCGGCAACTACTCCGGCTACCTCGGCTGGCAAGATCGCAGCGTCAATCAGGAACGCGACATCAGCGTCTACCCAAACAATCCTGTTGGTGAGGGAGCGAAACAACGCGGTGAACGTTTCCAATGGACCTTTCCGATCCAGTTCTCGCCCCATAACGAAAAGGTCTTGTACACCACATCACAACATGTGTGGCGTAGCACCACGAACGGTGCGTCGTGGACGCGGATCAGTCCGGACCTCACCAAGAACGACACCACAAAACAGATCGCATCAGGCGGACCGATCACAAAAGACAACACGGGCGTGGAAGTATACAACACCATCTTCGCCTTCGCCGAATCCCCCGTCACGAAAGGTGTTCTCTGGGCCGGCAGCGACTGCGGCCTGATCCACGTCAGCACCGACGACGGAACAACATGGAAGAACGTCACGCCGAAAACGTCATGGAAGAAGTCGGGCGTCGACAGCAAACTCGGCACCAGCGACGACGCGCTCGTCAGCATCATCGAACCTTCACCACACGACGGCGCCACGGCCTTCGCTGCGATCAAACGTTACAAGCTTGACGACACAGAGCCATACATCTATCGCACCACCGATCACGGCGCATCATGGACGCGCATCACGAACGGCATTCCTTCCGGCGCCTTCGTCCACGTCGTACGTGAAGACCCATTCCGCAAGGGCCTGCTCTACGCCGGCACTGAACGCGGACTTTACGTTTCGTTCGATAACGGTGCATCGTGGGATCGTTTGCGTCTCAACCTGCCCCTTACCCCCATTCATGATCTGCAGATCCAACGTCGTGAAAAAGATCTCGTCATCGCCACCCACGGACGCTCTTTCTGGATCCTCGACGATCTCACTCCTCTTCATCAACTCTCCCTTACACCCTTTCACCCTTTCACCCTGCATACTCCTCGTAGTGTGATTCGCATCGAAGGGGGCTCGTGGTTCGATCCGCGCATGGACGTTGGCGAGAATGCACCGAACGGAGCGATGATCCACTACGTGCTGCCGGATACAACATCGAAGGAGATCACGCTGACGATCCGTGATGCAAAGGGCGACAGTGTGATCACGTTCTCGAGCGATAAAGATCCAAAGGGCGAGCCGTTCAAAGTGGATGCTTCGTTCCATCTTGATTCACTGCATCGTCCGTCGCCACAAGCGTTGACGAAACAGAAGGGTCTTAACACCTTCCGTTGGAATCTACGCTATCCTGACGCAGAACGTCTCGAAGGTGCGGTGATGTGGGGCGGCGGTACTGCGGGTCCGCGAGCACTACCCGGCACGTATTCTGTCACGATGAAGTTGGGCACCGATAGTACCACAGTACCGTTGACGATCGCTTCCGATCCGCGACTCACAACGTCGATGACGGATCTGCAAGCGCAGTTCGACATGATCCAGAAGATCAACGCAAAGACAACGGAAGTGCACAAAGCCATCAAGCGCATCCGCACGATCAAGCAACAAGTGAGCGGCGTCACGTCGCGCTTTACGGATCTTGATACAACAGCTACAAAGTCCGCCAAGGAGATCGCAAAGGTGATCACCGACACGCTCACGTCCATCGAGAATGAACTCGTACAGACCAAGGCCAAGGCCGGACAGGACCTCTTGAACTATCCTGTGAAGCTCAACAACAAGATCGCATCCCTTGCCGATGTTGTTGCATCGGCCGACTACGCACCGACGCAGCAATCGATCGATCTCTTCACGGAGCTGTCACGTCAGGCCGATGCCTATCTCTCCACGATCGCTTGGGTCGAGACGACCAAGATCGCCGAGTTCAACGCCGCTGTGGATGCCTTGAAGTTGCCGGCGGTGGCGCCGAAGAAGGAAGGTAAGTAGTGCGGTGGTCTGTGGTCGGTGGTTGGTGGTTGGTGGTCAGTGGATTGCTGCTGACCACATCTGTCCTTTTCATTGATCAGCCACTAGCGTTGTGGATCAACGCGCACCAAACACCAGAGACGCGGCTTATTGGCAAGTGGCTGGAAGAGGCCGGTAAGTCTCACTGGGTGTTGGGCTACTGCCTCATCGTTGCAGCAGTGGCCTGGCGTTCGTGGCGGAGCATTGCCCATCGTCACATCGCCTTGTTCACGGCCGTTGCGGCGTCGGGTATTCTTGCCAACATCATCAAGATCATCGTCTGCCGAACACGTCCCCCACTCTTGATCGAGAAGGGGCTGGCAACATTCGATCTCTTTGGATTTCGCACAGAGTATCTCTGGAACTCATTCCCTTCGGGGCATGCCACAACAGGACTCGCCATTGCCATTGCCGGCAGCGTCACGTGGCCGCGGCTTTCCTGGCTCATGTGGCTCATCGGCATCAGCATTGCCCTCGGACGCCTCATGTATAACGTCCACTACCTCAGCGACGTCATCGCCGGTGCACTGCTAGGTGCGATGGTGTCGTGGTGGTGCGTGGAGAATTATCGACATCCCCTGATCAGTCGCGTAGATAAGACTTCCCGTCGTCACTCGCCAGAAGTTTCATCAACGCTGGATTGACGAACAACTTCTCTTTCCCTACCCGCTGCTCTGTTAGTACGCCGATGTCAACTAGCGCCTTGAGATACTTTGATGCCGTTTGACGCTGAACACCGACCGCATTGATGACGTTGTCGATTCTACAGTACGGCTGTTCAAAGATGGTAGTGATCAACTCACGACTGTTGATCTTTGGTACACGTTCGCGCACGTGCTCAGCTATGCGTTCTTCCAGCTCGCGGATCGAGATGATCTTTTCCTTGGTCCACTGTGCCGTTTCTCTGACGGCATCGATCATGAACAACACCCATTCACTCCATGCCCCTTGCCGAGTAACGTTCAGAAGTAGGCTATAGTAATCTTGCTTGTGGTCGATGATATACCGACTGAGATACAGGATCGGCACGTCCAGGAGTCGTTCTTGGATCAGAAGGAGGATGTTCAGGATTCGCCCGGTTCGTCCGTTACCATCGCTAAAGGGATGTATCGCCTCGAATTGATAGTGACTCACCGCCATTCGTATCAACGGATCGAGATCCGTCTCCTCATGAATGTAGCGTTCCCAGTTCGAGAGTAGATCTCGAAGGTGCTGTTCTCCCTCAGGAGGAGTGTAGATCACACTGCCTTGACGATCACTTGCGAGGGCAGTTCCTGGCACTTTTCGGATCTGCATTTCACGACCTTTGATCATACTGCATACCTCCACAGCGGTTGCAGTGCTCAGCGGGCGTTCTGAGAGCGTGTTGAACCCCTTGTACAAGGCCGTTCGGTATCGTAGGGCTTCCTTCGTTGCGGTATCGGCCTTTTCGTCTTCTGCTGAAAACTGAAACAGCCTATCAGTTGTAGTGACGATGTTCTCGATCTCGGAGCTGCCTTTTGCTTCCAGGAGCGGGATGGTATTGATCAGTACACCCTTGTTCGGCATCAAAGCCGCTGCTTGCCGAAGTTCTGCCAATGCAACCCGCGCATCAATACATGCCTTCAAGATCGGCTGTGTTTGGAGGTCAATGCTCGGTGGCAACCTCGGCAGATCGTTCCAAGGGACGTCAGGAAACCACGTTTGCGAGCTGTTCATGTACGCAAAATAGAGATTTATCGACATGTTCTGCCGTCATGTACATTCAGTGTACACGTTCTCAGAACATGTACACAAAATACAATTTTCTCGACATGACTGTCCTACGGCCGATTGTTCCGACACTCCCCTAGTCGCACCCTTAGGATCTCCAACCCCGGCCTCATAACCGAACCAATGTGCCCCACTATCTTGGACTCGCTGTTCACGACTCGCTGCTCCTGAACTGCGGAGCCGAAGGTTCCGGCCTCGATCTGCTTCCCTATCTCGCGATACGCATCGCGGAACGGCATTCCTTTGAGCACAAGCGCATTGACGGCGTCGACGCTGAAGGCGTAGCGATAGAGGTCGTTCGACATGATGTTGTCTGCTGGCTGCAGATGCGGAACAACATGGATCGAGACGGCAAGACACAGCCCCATCTCATCAATAGCGTTGATGATGCGGTCCTTGGTGAACTGCAGATCTCGGTGATAACCGCTGGGCATGTTGCTCAACATCAAGGCGAATTCGTTGGAGACACCTTGCAGTCGGTTGCAGCGCGCACGCAAGACCTCGAAGATGTCGGGATTCTTCTTGTGCGGCATGATGCTCGAACCGGTCGTGAAGGCGTCGGGCAAAGAGACAAAGCCGAAGTTCTGACTCATGTACATCACGACGTCGGCAGCGAAACGATTGAGCGTTGACGCTACTTGTCCGATAGCGACGGCGGCGAGCTTTTCGGTGCGTCCACGCGACATCTGTGCAAACGTGCTGGTGACGTGCACCCTGTCGAAGTTCAAGGCCTTGGTTGTCTGCTCACGATCCAACGGCATATTCGATCCATATCCCGCAGCACTGCCCAAGGGATTGGCGTTCGCCGCGTCGATGGCCATGTCGATCACGCGCACATCTTCCAGCAACGCTTCGGCATAGCCGCCGAACCAGAGACCGAAGCTGCTGGGCATGGCCACTTGATAGTGCGTATAACCCGGCAACAGGAGATGCTGATGCTGCTCAGCTTGCACCAACAATACATTCACCAGATCCAAAACTTGCGCGCGGATCTGACGAAGCTCGTGACGCATGAACATCTTCATGTCGACGGCGACCTGGTCATTGCGCGAGCGGCCAACGTGGATCTTCTTGCCTAGATCACCAAGCTGCGACGTGAGGATCTTCTCGACTTGCGAATGCACGTCTTCAACACCGTCTTCGATCACGAAGCCATCCGTGTCGATCTGCTCCAACAACGATGACAATGCCGCTACCAAGGTCTCGGCATCCGCCGACGTCAACAAGCCCACACTGGCCAGCATGTTGGCGTGGGCGATGCTACCTACAACGTCCCAGCGCGCCAGGCGCACATCAACGTCGCGATCGGCACCAACGGTGAAGGCCTCCATGATGGCATCGACCGGTGCGCCTTTGTCCCAGAGTTTCATCGCAGATACCTTTCCATCAACGTGATCATCGTCGTGATGCCGTGATCGAGCTCGTCGATCATGATGTATTCATCCGGCGTGTGTGAACGTGCCGAATCCCCCGGACCGATCTTGACGGATGGCACACCAGCCGGAAGCAACGACTGGTCGCTCATCGTCGGACTTGCATACGTATCCATGCCCAGCCCCCTGACTACATCAAGAAGTGGATGGTCGAGTGGAATGGATGAGGGCTGCAGTCGCAAACTTCGGGGAGTGACGTCGCACGTCACATGCTGACGGATGATGTCGAGCAGCTCTTCGTTACGATAAGCGTCGGTGGTACGCACATCAACAACGGCTGTACACACGTCGGGCACGACGTTGTGCTGCGAGCCGGCATTGATCTGCGTAACGGTCATCTTCACCGGACCCAACACCTCGGACACACGATCAAACTGCGCCGTACGGAACCACTCCAAATCAGGCAACGCTGCATAGATGGCATTCACACCTTCATTACGAGCTGCATGTCCGGTGCGGCCTTTCCATGTGCAATCCAGCACCATCAGGCCTTTCTCGGCAACGGCCATCTTCATTTGCGTGGGCTCGCCGACCAATGCCAACGAGAGCGTCGGCAGACACGGCGATTCTCCGGTGAAATATTCAGCGGTCAACAAGGCCATTCCGTTCACACCACTGATCTCTTCTTCGGCAGTTGCGGCAAAGACAATGTTGTGCGACAGATCCTTGTGCTGACGCAGATGCATAAAGGTCATCAGCATCGTCACCAACGCCCCACCGGCATCATTGCTGCCAAGACCATAGAGCTTGAGATCCTCGATCACAGGTTGGAAGGGGGCGTGTTGCCACCCTTCACCAGGACGCACCGTATCGTGATGTGAGTTGAGGAGCAACGTGGGCGCATCTTCACGCGACGTGTGGTGTTCGGCAACAACGTTGTTACCGAAGCGCTGCACACGTACACCTCGTTCCACGAGCCAACGCTGCAGAATATCAGCCGTGTGCTGTTCTTCCTTGCTGAACGACGGCGTGGCGATCAACTGCTTCAAGAGTTCTACGGCTTCATTCAGACGATCCATGTGCCACCTGATCCTTCCAGCGAATCGTAACGTGCTACACGCACCTGCTGCACACCGCGTTCCGCAGCTTTGAAGGCATTCTCCAGCTTCGGCATCATGCCGGCCGTGATCACTCCTTCGTCAACAAGGCGCATCGCTTCTTCTCTCGACAAGCGCTCGATCACCGATGTCGCGTCGCTCACATCCCGCAACACACCGGCATGATCGAAGGCGAACGTCAGAGATACGTTCGGTGCCAATGCCAGCGCCACTTCTGTTGCAATGGTATCGGCATTCGTGTTCAAGAGTGTGCCTTGGCCGTCGTGGGTTATGGGAGATAAGACAAGGGTGAAAGGGTGTAAGGATGCATGTTCCCCTGCTAGTTCTCCTAGAAGTTCTCCGTTTACGTTCACTGGGTCTCCGACAAATCCGAAGTCGATCGGCTCTTTCGCTCTTTTATTCGACCGAATCAGATCCAGATCAGCTCCGCTCACGCCGAGGGCGTTGATGCCGCGGGCTTGTAGTTTGGCGACGATGCTTTTGTTGATCCAGCCGGCATAGACCATGGTGGCAATGCGGAGGGTGTCTTCGTCGGTGACGCGACGACCGTTGATCATGGTCTGTGGGATACCGAGTTGTTCGGCAAGCTGTGTTGCCAAGCGGCCGCCGCCGTGGACGAGGATCACGGAGTCGGTGCTGCGCGTGATGCTGTCGAGTACGGCGTTGAGTTGCTCGTCGCTGTCGACCACGGCGCCGCCGATCTTGATCACGCGGATCATGCGAGGGCCTTGAGCATGTGTTTGAGCACCACCTGTGCGCTGACGACGCGGTTGGCCGCTTCGTCAATGACGATCGACGATGGACCATCAAGCACGCCATCGCTAACGATCATGTTGCGTCGCACCGGCAAGCAGTGCATGAACTTCGCATTGTTCGTCAATGCCATCTTCTCTTCCGTCACGGTCCAGTTGGTATCTGTCGATAAGATCTTGCCATAGTCCGTGTAGCTCGACCAGTTCTTGGCATAGACGAAGTCGGCACCGGCCAAAGCAGCATCTTGATCATGCGTGATGCTCGCCCCCTTCGTAAACGAGGGATCGAGGTCGTAACCCTCGGGATGGGTGATGACGAGATCGACGTCGGCCTGCAGCATCCATTCACTGAAGCTGTTGGCCACAGCTTGCGGCAGGGCTTTGGGATGTGGCGCCCAGGTGAGCACAACCTTCGGACGCGCCGTTGTTTTGTGTTGTTCGATCGTGATCAGATCGGCCAACGATTGCAGCGGATGTCGCGTTGCGCTTTCAAGACTCACCACCGGCACACCGCTGTATCGAATGAAACTCTCCAGCGTGCGTTCTTCGTAATCGGCATCACGGTCGGTAAGACTTGCGAACGTGCGCAGACCAAGGATGTCGCAGTATCGACCCATGACCGCTGCCGCCTCCTTGATATGCTCCGTTGCAGCACCGTTCATGATCACACCGTCGCGCGTCTCCAACGTCCACGAATCCGCACCGGCATTCAACACCATCACATCTATACCCAGCAACGTCGCAGCTTTCTGTGTGCTCATCCGCGTCCGCAACGACGGATTCATGAACAACAGACCCAACGTCTTGCGCTTGCCAAGTCCATGATCACTCCACGGATCGGCAGCATACGCAAGCCCATCCTGCACAGCCTGCTGCAAGGGTAATGAAGAGGTGAGGTCGTGGACGGAAGTAAAACGTTTCATGTATCTCGTTGCTCGTTACTCGTTGCTCGATGCTCGTCACTTGCTGTTTGCTGTTCGATACTTGCTGTTAGAATACCGCTGCAATAAGATCGAGGCCAGCATTCTGCTCAACGCCCATTGCGATATTCACATTCTCCACTGCCTGTCCCGACGCCCCCTTCAACAAATTATCGAGGACGCTTACGATCACCAGATCATCGCCGTGTTTCTCCATGCCGATGAAGCACATGTTGGTGCCGACGGCGCGCTTGACGTCCGGCAAGTCATCAACGACCGATACAAACGGATGCTCCGCATACCGATCACGATACATCGTCATGATCTCGGTAAGGGACTGTGTGGTCTTCACAACAGACGTGGCCAGGATGCCGCGTGGGAAGGCGCCGCGCAGAGGGATGAAGGTTGGTGCAACGCCCAACACGGCCGTGATCTCGGCGAGATGCTGATGCGTGAAGGCCTTGTAGACGCTGAGATTGTTGGCCCGCCACGAATAATGCGTCGTGTCCGACGGCGCTTGTCCGGCACCGGTCGAACCCGTCGTAGCATTGACCACCACACCGCCGGCAAGCATGCTCTGCTCAGCCAGCGGAAGCAAACCAAGCTCGATGGTGGTGGCAAAACATCCGGGGTTGGCAATACGTTTGGCTCCGCTGATGCGCGCACGATGCACTTCCGGTAGACCATAGACCCAGTTCGCATCAAGACGATGATCGGCAGAGAGATCGATCACAAGCGTCGAAGCATCCACATGATGTTCGGCCATCCACGTTGCTGCTGTGCCGTGGCCGGTGCAGAGGAAGATGACATCGACGATTTGCTGCAGATCTGCGGCGAACGTCATCGTTGTGCGTCCCGCCAGATCCGGATGTGCTTCACTCACCGGATGTCCGGCATGACTTTTACTCACCACGGTCAACGATCCTTCGCCGACGTACGGATGACGCAACAACAGACGCAGCAGCATGCCGCCCGTATATCCTGCACCACCGATGATCGCAACGTTCATTGCTTGCCCCCTTCTGCAAGAGAGCGGTGAATGGTGGTAGCAACGGCATTGATAATGGCAAACCCTTTCGCATCATCACCGTTCCATGCGCGGTTCAACTCACCGTACGTGGCAAACGTTGAACGCATCAGATCATGGGGCGAGCGAATACCCAACACCGTGAAGCGCTCATCGAACAGTTCAAGATCCACCTCACCTGTCACACGCTGCTGCGTATCCGTAAAGAACGCCTCCATACTCCGCATTGCCGGCTCAAGGAACTGCCCTTCATGCAGCAGTTGTCCGTACCACAGCGCAAGTTGGTCCTTCAAATTCAACTGCCATTTTGACAGCGTATGTTTTTCCAACGCATGATGTGCTTTGATGATCATCAAGGGGGCAGGTGCTTCGAACGCAACACGACCCTTGATACCGATGATGGTATCACCAACATGCATATCGCGTCCGATGCCAAACTCTGCACCGATCTCATTCAACTTCGTGATCACGTCGACCGGCGACATCGCCTCACCATTCAACGACGTCGGCTCCCCCATCGCGAAACCAATGGTGATGCGCTCCTTGCATCCTTGCACCCTTTCACCCTTGGGCGACCATGCCTGTTCGGGTAGCGGCAGCTCACTCGTCAACGTCTCCTTCCCACCGATCGTTGTGCCCCAGATGCCTTGATTGATCGAGTAGGCGGCCTTGGTCCAATCCCCTTCTACGCCGTGTTGACGGAGATAGTCGATCTCTTGATCGCGACTGAGTTGTTTGTCGCGAATGGGCGTGAGTACCGGCAGTTCCGGACACAAAATGCGGAAGATGAGATCGAAGCGGATCTGATCGTTGCCGGCGCCGGTACTGCCGTGGGCAAGGTGTGTAGCGCCGATCTGCTTGGCATGTTCGGCGATCGCGATCGCCTGGATGATTCGCTCAGCGCTAACGGAGAGCGGATACGTGTCGTTCTTGAGGACGTTACCGGCAATGAGGAAGCGAAGCACACGATCGTATAACTCCTGCGTACGGTCGAGGGCGGCGTGCGAGGCCACGTTGCACGACCGTGCACGCGAGGCGATCTGCTCCAGTTCGGCATCGGTGAATCCGCCGGTGTTGACGATCACCGTATGAACTTCCATGCCGAGATCGATGGCGAGGTATCTGGCGCAATAACTGGTGTCGAGTCCACCACTAAATGCTAACAAGACCTTGTTCATTGCGTGCCCCCTTTCGGATCGTACAACATGCCGGTGCAAAGACACATGCTGCGTTTGGTGCGTTCAAGGATGTCGTAGTTCGGACAGCTCTGACAGCCCTTCCAGAAGACTTCGTCGGTGGTGAGCTCGCTGAAGTGCACCGGACGATAACCCAACTCGCTGTTGATCTTCATCACTGCTGCAGAGGTCGTGATGCCAAAGATCTTGGCATCAGGATAGAGTGAGCGCGACAGTTCGAACGCTGCCTTCTTGATGCTGCGTGCAAGATTATGTTTTCGAAACTCCGGCGCTACGATCAGGCCCGAGTTCGCAACATATTGCTTGTCTTGCCATGTTTCGACGTAGCAAAATCCGGCAAACGTCCCGTCCTCCGTCAAGGCTATGATGGCCTTCCCTTCACGCATCTTCTGTTGCACATATTCCGGCGTCCGCTTGGCAATACCGGTACCACGCTGCTGCGCAGCAACAAAAATGGTCTCGACGATGGTCTCGGCGTAACCGTAATGGCGCTCGTCGGCGATGGAGATCACGAACATGGCAGGGAACTGGGAACTGGGAACTGGGAACAGGGAACTGGGAACAGGGAACTGGGAACTGGGAACTGGGAACAGGGAACGTCGGACGCTGGACGTCGGACGCTGGACGCTGGACGCTGGACGTCGGACGTCTTCAAAAGACTTGCTGCTTGCTACTTGCTGCTCAGAGACTAGTCGACGTCGTCCTCTGCGGACGGATCCTATGGATGGGGGCCAGGCGGCCCGACGGTATGGAGCTGAGCGTGTTCAAGAGAGTGCGAAACTGCACAACCCTCCGGTTTTTCACAAGACAAGAATCAGTTATCACCGATCTTGGATGGCAACGGGAAGGCATCAAGGACATCGTCTCCTGAGTACAGGCTCATCTGGTGGAAGAGCTTGAACTGATAGTCGCGGATGTCTTTGCCGATCGACGGAATGAAGTGCTCGATGAAATTCTGCGACTTGATCAACGCCACAAATGCGGCGTGCGTAAAGTGCGGATGACCGGCCGGGAATCGCAGCTTGTCGGCCAGGTCGTTGCCCATGAACTCGCGTGCAAGACTCATCGTGATCTCGGTGAGGCGCTTGCATTGCGCGGGGTCGGTGATCTCGCCGACCGGACCAACACATTCGAACAACTGATGAATGAGCTCGATCGAATCTTCACCCGGGTCGAGTTCCAGGTCGAAGAGAAATTCCAAGTGCCGCATACCTTCAACATGATCGGTGACGGCAAGCTCAGGGTCAACACCCATCAGATAGCCCGCATAACGCCAGATGGACACATAGCCATCTGCCTCTTCCTCCGTCATTTCGCGGTGCACTTTCTTGAGACCCTCTACGATGTACGACCCCATCACAGCCGTCAACATCGAAAGGTGCACGTTGTTAAGGGGCGCACCATACGTAGCATGATCCCAAGGAGTGGTCGTCGCGATCTGGTTGCGAATGATGGCATGGATCATCCGAACCATGAGCGATGTCTGCCAACCCGGTCGTCCCGGCTTGAGGCCGTCGATCAAGCTGACCTCCATGATCTGGCGATTGGTCTCACGCAGTCGCTTGGTGGCATACTCGGCCATCACCTTCGTCGTGATCAACGTCTTTGCTGCTTGTGTACTGTATCCAAAGGGAAGAGCCATGCAGCTGACGATCGTCGGGATCAATGCAAGATTGCGTTCGAACAGCGCCGAACCTTTTTCCATCAGTTCGAAGTCGACCCAATACGGGATCTCGTGCGACCACGTGATCCAGTCTTTCAATTCTTGCGGTGCGTCGGGCACGGCTTCAACACCTTGCTCGATGGCCTTCTTGATCAAGGCATGTGCTTCGGGTGTGGTAGCACCGTTGAGTGATCGTACCACGGCATCAGCCATCGGGTCACCGATCGTACGCAACTTCAGGTATCGCTGATAGCGATGGCCGTATTTCTTCTGGGCTTCTGCGGTTGTGAGTGGCATAGGTTCACCTTTGTGTAATGCGTGGTCAGAGTTTCGAAAGCAAGAGATACGTGTTCACCTGCCCCTTACCCTTGATGTTTACGAGTTCAACTTCAGAGAACGAAAATTTCGTAGACAGTGCCTGTTGCACATGTTCCGTGCAGCGGATCTGGTCTACCATTCCGTGAGATTCCATGCGTGAGGCCATGTTGACGACGTGACCCCAGAGATCGAAGGAGAATTTCTTCTTGCCGATAACGCCGGCAACTACAGAGCCGTGATCGAGTCCAATGCGCAGATGCAATCGCATGTTCTCAGTATGCGGGATCGGAGGAAGTTGTTCGGCAAGATCGCGAAGGGCAAGAGCATACTCAGCCGTTCGCTCCAAGGCATTGGGCACCGGATTCGGCACACCGCAGACCACCATGTAGCAATCACCAATGGTCTTGATCTTTTCCAGTCCGAACTGTTCCGTCAGTGCGTCCATCGCAGAGAAGACCGTATCGAGATATTCAACGGTCTCGGTTGGCGTAAGCTTCGACGACCATTCGGTGAACGACGCGATGTCGGCAAAGACGACGGCAACATCATCATACGATTCGGCGATGCGCTCTTCACCCACCTTCATCCGTTCGGCGATCTCTTCGGGCAGGATGTTGAGCAAGAGTCGGTTGGACCGTGCATGGGCTTCTTCAAGCTCCACAGTGCGCAGCCGAAGGATCTCCGCTTCGAGTGCTTTGCGATCGGCTTCTTCTTTGTCACGACGCATACTGTTGAGTCGGTCTGCCAACGCCAGCGAGAGAACAAGAAGCTCAAAGGCCGTTCCGATGCGCAACGCAGCGAATCCGTCGATCACCCGAGGAATGAAACCGATGTTGCTACCGCTCCAATAGATCAGCGACATCAACAGCACACCGAAGGCCAACAAGAAGTAGCGTGCTACACGCACCTTGCGTTGGTAGGCGATCACTCCGGCGACGGTGACCATGATGGCTTGAACAAATCCAAACAGATTCGAAAGGTCGGAAAGGGGCGGGCGGGTCGTCACGAACAACGCTATCACGTACAGACCACACAACACCATCAGCGCCACCAAGGCGCGGTGGTATCGCGGCATGATCTCACGTGTTCTGAGCAGCGTGGTCACGAACCACGTTCCGCACAACGTTCCAAAGCCACCACCGATGAACATCAACGGTACGGTGAGCGCACTGAATCGCTCCGGAAGTAGAACGTTCGGCAGTGATTCAAAGGCGAACATCCAGGCGAAGGTGGCCATCGTACTTGCAACGTAGGCAAGGTAGGCACGCTCGCGCGTGGCGATGAACACGAACAAGTTGTACATCAACAAGGCAAAGACCAAGCCGAAGAACAATCCGTTCACATAGATCGCTAAGCGCGCTTCATTCTCGAACGTGTCACGCGATTCGATCGTCGGCGCACGTCCCATGAGCTTGTTGCCTTCACCCGACATGCGGATCACGATCAGTGTGGTGTCGGCACCGGACGGCAGCAAGCGAACAGCCGGGATGGTGGTGTTCAGATCACGGCGCTCACGTCCGTAACCAAAGCCGGAACGTCGTGGACCGTCGATACCGTTCTTTGTGATCGACCAAACGTCGAGATAGATCGTGTAGGTAATGTCGAAGCGGAGCACCGGCTCCACAACGGCGGAGTCGACCACAACATAGAAGCTCACCCATGATACCGAATCGGGGCCGACGTTGGCGACGGTGTTGACGGTGGGAGATGTGCGCTGTGCTTCCTGCAGACGCGGGAGCACGCTTACCAGATCGGTATCGTTGGCCGGAGTGACGTAGTGATGGACGGCCGTGATCGTAACGACCTGGCCCGGCATGATGTGGTAAGGGCGAGCCGCCGCAATACCAACACCGAGGAGAACAGCAATGACCCCAACCACCCACTCTTTCATGGGCGGAATTTACGGGCTTATCCTTCGAGAGCTTCGTTCTTTTTTCTTGACTCATCAGCAAGCTGTTGCTTGAAGGCGATGAGTTTTTCTTGAAGGTCGGCGTTCGATGTAGAGAGCATCTCAACAGCAAGAATGCCGGCGTTCCGTCCGCCCCCTACTGCTACTGTGGCAACGGGAACACCCGACGGCATCTGGACGATGCTGAGAAGAGAGTCGAGGCCTTTGAGCTGCTTGGTGGGGATCGGCACTCCGATCACGGGAAGGGGCGAGAAGGACGCCAACATCCCGGGCAGGTGGGCAGCACCGCCGGCGCCGGCGATGATGACCTTGAGGCCGCGATGATGGGCGTTGGTGCCGTAATCGGCCATGTCGGCCGGGGTGCGGTGAGCACTAACGACGCGGAGTTCGTACGGGATGCCGAATTGTTCGCACACGTCAGCCGCTTCACGCATGACGGGAAGGTCGGAGTCGCTGCCCATCACGATACCGACGATGGGTGTAGTGGATGTTGAGCTCATGATGCCTCCGCAGAGGGTTGTTGCGAGATGCGCTTCATCATTCCGAGGACGTTGTGTCGGCCGTCGCCTTTTTCGGCAGAGGTCGGGATCACGTCTACCACATGTTGACACATTGACAACAGATCGCGGAATTGCTGAACGCGTGCTTCAACCTGGCGTGGTTTGAGTTTATCACATTTGGTAAGCACGACGGTATAACGTCGGCCGGCGAATTCGAGTTCTTCGATCATCGCCATATCGATCGGCATGGGATCGTGTCGGGCATCGATCAGCACGCACGTCAGGGCCAGTACATCACGCTGGAGCAGGTAGGCGCGGATCAGTTGCGAGAACTCTTCGCGCTGAGTCTTGGAGACCTTCGCATAGCCATAGCCGGGCAGGTCAACGAGGACGAAGCCGAGGTCGGTAGCGAAGAAGTTGATCTCTTGCGTCTTCCCCGGCGTATTGGACACGCGGGCAAGACCACCATGTCGCACCAGCATATTGATCAGCGAAGACTTGCCCACGTTGGAGCGTCCGATCATCGCGATCTCCGGCATTCCCAGTTGCGGGAACTGGTCCGGTTGCGTCGCCCCCTTGATGAAGGTGGCGTTGAGGTGGATGTCCTGTGCCATAAAAAAGGAAAACGCCGAACGCTAAACGTCCGGCGTTGTTTCTACGATGTGCGTATTTAGGCTTTTTCTTCGGTCTCGCCAGCTTCATCAGCCGGTTCTTCTGCCGCCGGTGCCTCAGCTACCGGAGCCTCAGAGACTGTCTCAGAGACTGACTCAACGACTGGCTCGGAGACTAACTCATCGACTGGCTCGGAGACTGACTCAACGACTGGCTCAGCGACTGGCTTGGAAACCTTCGGCGTCGCGCGCGGCTTCGGCTTTGCGACCTTCGTCTCCTTGCGCGTCTTCGCCGACACGCGGCCGTCTTGCGGATTCGACCAGTCTACGAGTTCGATGATCGCTTCCGGAGCGTTGTCGCCGCGGCGGAGACCAAGCTTGGTGATGCGGGTATAGCCACCGTTACGTTCTGCCACAAGCGGAGCGATCGTATCGAACAGCTCTTGTAGAACGGCCTTGTTGCGGATAAAGCGGCCAACCATACGACGGCTGTGCACATCCACACCGCTGATCGTACCGGCCTTCTCGGCCTTGTACGCGTTGCGGGCGCGGGTGATCAGGTGTTCGGCAAATGGACGCAGCTCCTTGGCCTTGGCGACGGTGGTCACCACGCGCTTGTGCTCGAACAGCGATGTTGCCAGGTTGGTGAGCAGGGCTCGCTTGTGGCTTGCTGTACGGCCGAGTTTGCGGCCTGCATAATTGTGTCTCATGATCCTAGTCCTTTATTCGCTTTCCTTCGGCTCGTCCTGCAAGTACGGCGAAACGTCCATACCAAAGGAGAGACCGTTCTGATAGACAACATCCGTGAGTTCGGCCAGCGACTTGCGACCGAAGTTGCGGAACTTCAGCAGGTCGGTTTCCTGCAGACTCACAAGATCTGCAAGCGTCTTGATGCTGGCAGCCTTGAGGCAGTTGTGGGCGCGTACGCTCAGCTCCAACTCGTCGACCGGCTGGATGAGGATGCGACGCACGCGCTGACGCTCACGCTCAGCTTCGGAATCGCTGCTCGAGCTGGTGCTGCTTGCCACTTCTTCACCCTTCGGGCTTGCGCCCAAGAAGAGGTTGACGTGTTGACGCATGATCTCGGCGGCCGACGTCATGGCATCTTGTGCCGTGACGGAACCATCGGTCTTTACTTCAAGCACCAAGCGCTCGTAGTCTGTCTTCTGACCAACGCGGAACGGCTCTACCGTATAGACCGCATTCTTGATCGGGGTGAAGATCGCGTCGATCGGCAGCATGCCGACTGGGAAATCTGTGGTGTTCTGGTCTTCTGACGGAACGTAGCCCTTGCCGCGACCGATGCGGAGTTCCACATCGAAGTCGGCATCGTCAGCCAATGTAGCGATCACCTTGTTCGGCTCCAGCACTTCGATCTCCGGCGCAGCGTCCTGGATCGACTTCGCCGTCCACACGCCACCACCCTTGATGGAGAACGTGATACGGCTCGGTGCCTTCTTGTCCGTCAAACGAAGACGTACTTCCTTGAGGTTGAGAATGATCTCGCACATGTCCTCGACCACTCCGGGAATGGTCTGGAACTCGTGAAGAACATCGCTGATCTTGACGCCAACGATGGCAGCGCCCTGGATCGAGGACAGCAATACACGTCGGAACGAGTTGCCGATCGTCACTCCGTAGCCCTCTTCCAGTGGATTGAGGACAAACTTCGCGTGATACGGGCTTCCGAGTTCTTCGACGGCAACACTCTCGGGCATCTGCATCTGCATATTCATGGCCTTCCTGTTGTCGATATGAGTATTCTAAGAGTAAGGGGGCAGGTAATTACACACGACGGCGCTTCGGCGGACGGCAGCCGTTATGCGGAAGCGGCGTACGGTCCGTGATCGAAAGCACTTCCAAGCCGGCCTGTGTAAGGGCGCGGATGGCGGCTTCGCGACCGGAGCCCGGACCGCGGACGACCACGTCGACCTTGCGAAGACCCATTTCATACGCCGTGCGGGCGGCCTTATCAGCCGACACCTGCGAAGCATACGGTGTGTTCTTCTTCGAGCCGCGGAAGCCGTTCTTGCCTGCGGACGACCAAGCCAACGTGTTACCGTAGGTGTCTGTGATCGTCACGATGACGTTGTTGAACGATGCGCGAACGAATGCCTTGCCGTGTACGTCGGCGACGATCTTCCGTTTTACGCGCTTTTTAGCTGCTGCCATGTTATTACCTTTTCGAGATCGATCAGTATCAGATTACTTACGAGCGGCCTTCTTCTTACCAGCGACCGTCTTCCGCTTGCCCTTACGGGTACGGGAGTTGGTGCGGGTACGCTGACCGCGCACCGGCAAGCCCCGACGATGACGTAGGCCGCGGTAGCAACCAATGTCCATCAGACGCTTGATGTTGAGCTGGACTTCCGAACGAAGTTGACCTTCGGTCTTGTAGTCGCCAAGGACTTGACGGATGCGAGCGATCTCATCATCCGACCAATCCACGACGCGCTTCGTCGGGTCGATTCCGGCCTTGTCCAACACTTCCATGCTAACGGAGTTGCCAACGCCGTAGATATAGGTAAGCGCAACCTTGCCGCGCTTGTTCTTCGGCAGATCGATGCCTGCGATACGAGCCATTGTTGTATTCCTCGATTAGCCTTGACGTTGCTTGAAGCGTGGGTTCTTTTTGTTGATCACGTAGACCTTACCCTTACGGCGAACGATCTTATCGTCCGGGTTACGCTTCTTGACCGATGCTTGTACTTTCATAAAACACCTATTTGTATCGATAGACGATCCGACCCTTCGAAAGGTCATACGGCGACATTTCCACCGTAACCTTATCTCCTCGAAAGATCTTGATGAAGTTCATGCGCATCTTGCCGGATACGTGTGCCAAGATCTCATGGCCATTGTCCAGCGTCACGAGGAAGCGTGTGTTGGGCAGTGCTTCCTTGATCGTGCCATCGACGCGTATGACGTCATCTTTACCCATAAACCTTACCTGTTAATCCATCAATGTGAGGATCATCGGCTTCTTCCCGTCGACCACGATCGTGTGTTCGAAGTGTGCCGCCGGCTTACCGTCAGCCGTGTACACCGTCCACCCGTCGCTTGCCGTATGCACATGGAACGTGCCCATGTTCACCATCGGCTCGATGGCCAGCGCCATGCCGTTACGCAGCTTGGCGTTGGGATACCGGCTGCGGTGAAGCAGGCCCGGTACGAAGTTGGGAACGGGAGGTTCTTCGTGCAGGTGACGGCCGATGCCGTGTCCGACGAGTTCCCGTACCACCGAGAATCCTTGTTTTTCAACGTGCGATTGGACGGCTTTCGCAATGTCGTAGATGCGATTACCTTCCACGGCCTGTTCGATACCAAGCATGAGTGACTCTTGCGTGGCGTCGAGCAGACGCTGTTTGTCGGTCGAGATCTCTCCGACGGCGAACGTATACGCGCTGTCGCCGAAGAACCCGTCGAGTTGCACACCGCAATCGACCGATACGATCTGACCTTCCTTCAATGCCCGTGCTCCGGGCATACCGTGCACCACTTCTTCATCGATGCTGACACACAGTGTTGACGGGAATTCCCGATCATCCACGATGTAGCCCTTGAAGGCCGGGATGCCGCCGCGGGAACGGATGTGATCTTCAGCGATCGCATCCAGCTCCTTTGTGGTGACACCCGGGGCGATATGCTTGCGCATCAGCGAGAGCGTCTCGGCAACTACGCGCGAGGCCGCTTCGATCTTCCGGATGTCATCGGCGGTATGCACCACCGACATTGTGTCGGTCACGGTCATCATCTGGTTAGGAGCTCACGCCGGCACGGCCGCGGATCTTACCGGTCTTCATGAAGCCGTCGTAATGACGCATCAAGAGATAGGATTCGATCTGCTGCAGCGTGTCGAGTGCGACACCTACGATAATGAGAAGACTTGTACCACCAAAGAACGACGCGAACACCGGCGGCACCAACAGAACGTTCATCGCGAACGTCGGCAGGATGGCCACGATCGCCAAGAAAATGGCGCCCGGCAAGGTGATCCGCGTAAGGATATTTTCAATGTATTCAGCGGTGCTGGCACCCGGGCGAACACCCGGAATGAAACCACCGTTCTTCTTCATGTTGTCAGCCACTTCCTTCGGGTTAAAGGCGATGGCCGTATAGAAGTAGGTGAAGAAGAGGATCATCAGACCATACGTCAACGCATAGACGACGGATCGCTCGCTGAAGAGACTTGCCACATCTTGCCAGAACACACTGTCCGGGAAGAACGATGCGATCGTTGCCGGCACAAAGAGGATGGACTGAGCGAAGATGATCGGCATCACACCGGCGGTGTTGACGCGCAGCGGGATGTATTGCGTTGTGCCGCCATAGACCTTGCGGCCCACTTGGCGCTTGGCGTATTGGACGGGGATCCTGCGCGCCCCCTGAGTAACAAGGATCACAGCAGCAATGATACCGGCAAGGAGTACCAACAGGACCACGTCGATGACGAGGTTGCGGGATCCGGCCTGGATGAGTGTGATCTCTTGCGAGATAGCTGTTGGGAAGCGTGCGATGATGCCGATCATGATGATCAGCGAGATACCGTTACCGATACCGCGGTCGGTGATCTGCTCACCGATCCACATCAAGGAGATCGTACCGGCCGTGAGGATCAGGATCGACGAGAGGGTCCAGAACAGACCGGCATCCGGAACGACGGAAACGCCGCCGGCGCCGACGGTGGTCTGGGCGATCTTGATCGTGACACCCCATGCTTGCAACGAGGCAAGCAGGACGGTGAGAACACGGGTGTACTGGTTGATCTTGCGACGTCCGTCTTCACCTTCACGCTGGAGCTTTTGCAATTCGGGCAACACCACACCGGCGATCTGCAGGATGATGCTGGCCGAGATGTAGGGCATGATGCCAAGTGCGAAAATGGCGGCATTCGAGAATGCGCCACCGACGAACATGTCATACAGGCCGAAGATCGTTCCCGATTGGTCGCCTGATGCACCGGCTGCTGTGAGCAGGTTCACATCGACGCCCGGGATCGTGATGAACGATCCGATACGGACGGCAACAAGAGCGAGGAGCGTGAACAGCAAGCGCTGACGAAGCTCTTCGATCTTGAAGATGTTCCTGATGGAGGTAATAAAATTAGCCATTGACGCTAACCACTCCTCCAGCCGACTCGATCTTCTGCTTTGCGGCGGCTGATACCTTGTCGACGGTGATGTTCAGCTTTGCGGAGAGATCGCCGTTACCCAAGACCTTGACGGGGAGGGAACGCTTGCGAATTGCTCCGACGCTGTAGAGGACGTCGTTATTGACGACGCCATCCTTGATGCTACCGGCGTCGACAAGACGCTGCAGCGTAGCAACATTGACCTCTTGGTGTTCAACGCGGTTGATGTTCGTAAAGCCGAACTTCGGCGTACGACGCTTGAGTGACATCTGGCCGCCTTCGAATCCAGGGCTCTGGCTGAAGTTGCTGCGTGATTGATGTCCCTTGTGACCGCGCGTAGAGGTACCACCGTGGCCCGAACCGGCACCACGACCAACGCGCTTTTTCTTATGACGCGACCCAGGGGCCGGCGAGAGATTTCCGATGTGTTTCATTGCGTGCCTCAGCCTTCCACTTCTTCTACGTTCACAAGGTGACGTACGGTGAAGATCATACCGAGGATCTGTTCATTCTTCGGCTTGATCGACACGTAGTTCGGGCGTCCAAGACCAAGGGCCTTGATCGTTGCTTTGTGTTTCTCGAGAGCGCCGATCGCGCTCTTGATTTGGGTGATCTTAAGTTTCATCGTTCGTACCTTCTATGGCTTAGCCGTGGAGGACCTTTTCGAGACTAACACCGCGACGTGCGGCAACCGACGAGGCATCTTCGAGCTGCGTCAGTGCATTCATCGCTGCCTTGACCGTGTTGTGCGGGTTCGACGAACCCTGTGACTTCGTGAGCACGTCCTTCACGCCGGCCAATTCAAGGATGGCGCGGACGCCACCGGCGGCGATCACACCCGTACCTGGCGTTGCCGGACGGATGAGGACCTTTGCTGCACCAAATCGGCCGATCACTTCGTGCGGGATCGTGCCATCCATGACGCGCACCTTCACAACAGCCTTCTTCGCTGCTTCCGTTGCCTTGGTCACGGCGTCCGACACTTCGCCGGCCTTGCCAAGACCATAGCCAACATGACCGTTCTCGTCACCTACGATCACGATCGCAGAGAAGTTGAAGCGACGACCGCCCTTGACCACCTTCGCGGTACGGCCAACGTAGACGATCTTGTCTTTCAGGTTGAGGTCAGATAGTTTTTGCTTAGCCACGTAATACTCCGTTTGCTCTCTGTGTTAGAAGTCCAGTCCGCCTTCACGCGCTGCTTCTGCAAGCGCCTTGACGCGACCGTGATAGAGAAAACCGTTGCGGTCGAAGGCCACTTGACCGATCTTGGCGGCCTTTGCACGTTGTGCGAGGACCGTACCAACGATGCGGCTTTCGTCCACCTTCGTCATCTGTCCGGCGATCTGCGACTTGATCTCGCGATCCGTCGTGGACGCCGAGATCACGGTCTTTGCGGCAGCATCGTCGATGATCTGCGCATAGATGTGAGACGATGAGCGGTAGATGCTCAGACGCAGGCGCGTCGGCGTACCTTCGAAGTGCTTCTTGACGCGCTTCTTGCGGCGCTCGTAACGATGTTGTTTTGATTCGATGCGATTCATGGTCGTTCGTTCCTTCTTTACTTACCTGCCGACTTACCGGCCTTGCGACGGATGTATTCACCTTCGTAGCGAACACCCTTGCCCTTATACGGCTCCGGCTTACGGAGGCTGCGAACCTTAGCGGCCACCTGGCCAACCAGTTGTTTGTCGATACCCTTCACCGAGAATGCCGTCGGCGTTGCCACAGCGAACTCGATGCCTTCCGGCGCAACGAACAGGATCGGGTGCGAATAGCCGAGCGACAGCATCAGGTTCTTGCCGCGAAGCTCGACCTTGAAACCAACACCTTCAACTTGAAGGTTGCGCTGGAATCCGTTCGAAACACCTTCGACCATGTTTGCGATATGAGCGCGCGTCAGACCGTGCATGGCGCGTTCGCTTTTTTCGTCGCTACCACGTTGGAACGTGAGCGTCGTGCCGTCCATCACCGGCGTGATGCGCGTGTCCATTGCGAAGGCCAATTCGCCCTTCGGTCCTTTGACCTTGCATCCGCCTTCTGCGAACGTCACTTGAACGTTAGCCGGGATGTTGATGATCTTTTTGCCTACACGTGACATGAGTTCGTACTCCTTGCTCTCGATTTTACCAGATGGTACAGAGGATCTCGCCGCCAACGTTTTGCTGACGTGCTTGTTTGTCCGTCATCACGCCACGCGGCGTTGAGATGATGGCAACACCAAGACCGTTGCGGACGCGCGGAAGCTTGTCAACACCGGCGTATACGCGGCGCCCCGGCTTGCTCACGCGGCGGATCTCACGGATCACCGGCTGCCCATAATAGTAGCGCAGCTTAACGTGCAGTGTGCCTTGAGCTCCTTCGCTGTCGTTCTCGTAATCAGCGATGAAGCCCTGATCCTTGAGGATCTCGGCGATCGCGATCTTGAGCTTCGAACTCGGCACGCTCAGGGTCTTGTGCTTTGCCGCGGAAGCGTTGCGGATCCGCGTCAGGAAGTCGGCGATGGTATCTGTGACTGGCATGGTTTTCGTCGTTTGTCGTGTTCAGAATGGAAGGGGGCGTGGGATCACCAGCTTGCCTTGCGAATCCCCGGGATCTTTCCGTCAAGGGCCAAGAGTCGGAACATGTTCCGGCACAGACCATACTTGCGGTAGACGCCGCGGCCGCGGCCGGTCACCAAGCAACGTTGGCGAACTCGCGTCGGCGAACTGTTACGGGGCAGCTTTTGCAAGCCGACCATATCGCCGGCGGCCTTGAGTTCAGCCCGCTTGGCAGCGTACTTTGCTGTCAGTCGGATTCGCTTTTGATTGCGAGCGATGATGCTCTTCTTAGCCATACGTGATCCTGTACCTTAGTCTCGTTTGCGGAATGGGAAACCAAATTCTTCCAGAAGAGCATAGGCCTCTTCATCCGTACGTGCCGTGGTGACGAACGTGATGTCCATACCGCTGATGCGGTTCACCTTGTCAACGTCGATCTCCGGGAAGATGATCTGCTCCTTGATGCCAATGGTATAGTTACCACGACCGTCGAAGCTCTTGTCCGAGAAACCGCGGAAGTCGCGGATACGCGGAGCAGCGATGTTGATGAAGCGGTCGAGGAACTCGAACATGTGGGCGCGACGCAAGGTCACGCGCGCACCGATCGGCATACCTTCGCGGAGCTTGAAGTTGGCGATCGACTTGCGAGCGCGCGTCACTGCCGGACGCTGGCCGCTGATCAACTCCAATTCGTTGACGGCAGCGTGCAGGTACTTGGCGTCCTGCGCAGCTTCACCCGCACCGATGTTGATCGCGATCTTCTCCAGCTTCGGCACCTGCATGATGGTGCCGTAGTTGAAACGCTTCATGAGAGCCGGAACCACGTTCTCTTTGTAGAACGCTTGAAGACGCGGCGGCACGGGGACATCCTGGATGTCGTCCTTCCGCTTGCCTTCCGGCTTGAACTCGAATTTCTTTTGTACGGTCTTGGCCATGATTCTTCGATCCTTGGGATCTTCGATTTTTTACAGTTCTTCCTTCGTCGTCACAGCAATGCGCTTGACGGTCGTCTTGCCGTTCGCCGTCACACGCTCGTGACGGATACGCGTCGGCTTGCCGCTCTTGTCAACCAGCATCACGTTCGAGTAATGCACCGGCGCTTCCATCTTGATGATGCCGCCGTTCGGATTCTGCTGGCTCGGACGGACGGCCTTTGAACGCATGTTCACGCCTTCCACCAAGACAAGCATCTTCTCCGGGTTGACCTGGAGCACGCGGCCGGTCTCGCCCTTGCTGTTGCCTGCGATCACCTGAACGGTGTCGCCCTTTTTGATCTTTAGCTTCATCATCTACCTCAGAGAACCTCTGGAGCGAGGGATACGATCTTCATGAAGTTCTTCTCGCGGAGCTCGCGAGCTACCGGTCCGAAGATCCGCGTACCGCGCGGGTCGTTGTTGTTGTTGAGCACCACTGCGGCGTTCTCGTCAAAACGAATGAACGAGCCATCGCGGCGACGCACTTCTTTTTTGGTACGGACGACGACGGCCTTGACCACTTCGCCCTTCTTCACGGCCCCTTGGGGCAGTGCTGCTTTCACCGAGCAGACAATGATGTCGCCGACCGAAGCATAACGCTTTCCGTGTCCACCCAGGACGCGGATGCAGCGCAGCTTGCGGGCACCACTGTTGTCGGCTACGACCAGATTGCTTTCTTCTTGGATCATGAGTTCTTCTCCTTACTTCGCGCGTTCGAGGATCTCAACAAGGCGCCAACGCTTGCGTGCGCTTAGCGGACGGCTTTCGATGACCTTCACGGTATCGCCGATGTTGCACTCATTGGCTTCATCGTGAGCCATGATCTTCTTCGTTTGCTTGAAGTACCTCTTGTAGATCGGGTGGGCAACCTGACGTTCGATCGAGACCACGATGGTCTTGTCGGCCTTGTTGCTGACGACCTTGCCAATACGCGTCTTCTTGCGTCCGGTCGAGGTGGTTGCTGTTGTTGTTGCGTCTGCCATGGTTGTCATCCGATTCAGTTACCGTTCTGCTTGCGATCGTGCAGGATCGTCTTCATCCGTGCAATGTCCTTGCGCAACGTGCGGATGTTCGACGTGTTGTCGAGCTGTCCGAGCGTAAGCTGGAACCGCAGGCGGGTGATGCTCTCTTCGCTCTCGCGAAGGAAGCCTTCCAACTCTTGCGAGCTCAAGCTGCGGAGGTCAGCGGCTTTACGTGCTTTCATCTCTTAGGCCTCCATATCAACACGTTGAACAAACTTGCACTTGATCGGAAGCTTGTGCGATGCAAGACGCACGGCTTCCTGTGCACGCTCCTTGGTCACGCCGTCGATCTCGAACAGCACGCGGCCAGGCTTGACCACGGCTACCCAGAACTCCGGATTGCCCTTACCGGAACCCATTCGGGTCTCTGCCGGCTTCTTGGTCACCGGCTTGTCCGGGAAGATGCGGATCCACACCTTACCATCACGACGCAAGTAGCGGTTGATGGCGATACGCGCAGATTCGATCTGGCGGTTGGTGATCCAAGCACCTTCAAGGGCCTTGAGACCGTATGATCCGAACGACACTTGCGATCCGCGGTAGGCCTTGCCTCGACGGCGGCCGCGCTGTGTCTTCCGGTGTTTTACTCTCTTCGGGATAAGCATTGCCGTATCCTAGCTGTCTTCGTTACTGGTCTTTTGTCTGTTGTTTGCCGATCACATCACCGCGACAGATCCACACCTTGATACCGATGGATCCATACACCGTCTCTGCACGGCCCTGAGCGTAGTCGATGTCAGAACGCAGCGTGTGCAACGGCACACGGCCTTCCTTGTACTGTTCCGTACGCGACATGTCCGCACCGCCGAGACGGCCCGAGCACATGATACGAACGCCTTCTGCACCTACTCGCATCGTGCTGCTCACCGCATTCTTCATCGCGCGGCGGAACGAGATCCGGCCTTCGAGCTGCGATGCGATGTTGTCAGCCACGAGCTGGGCATCCAGCTCCGGACGCTTGATCTCACTGATGAGGATCTTGACGTCCTTCTTGGTGAGCTTGCGAAGCTCTTCCTCAAGCTGGGCGATGTCCTTGCCAGAGCGGCCAATGATAACGCCCGGACGTGACGTGGTGATGGTGATACGCACTTGCTTTGCCGTGCGCTCAACGATCACGCGAGCAACGCCCGCCTTCTTGAGTCGGTTCTTGATGTAGTTGCGGACCATCAGGTCTTCCTGAAGTTTTTCCGCGACGTTCTTCTCGTCGAACCAATTAGCATCCCATTGGCGAATGATGCCAAGGCGCAATCCGATCGGGTTGGTCTTCTGACCCACGTGAGGCTCCGATTACTTATTCGATGAAACGACGATGGTGAGATGGTGCGAACGCTTCCGGATGCGATAAGCGCGGCCCATTGGAGCGGGCGAGATGCGCTTGATCGTCGGGCCAACGTCCACGAAGGCTTCCTTCACAACAATAGACTCAGGATCAACACCTTCATCCTTGCGTTGCAGATTGCTGATCGCAGACTTCAGCGTGAGCGAAGCCATTTCCGACGCGCCCTTGTCCGAAAACTGGAGGATATTGAGCGCTTCTTGCGCGGACTTGCCGCGAATGAGATCAATAACCAACCGCATTTTGCGGGGTGAGGACCGCGTGTATTTCTTTACTGCACGAGCTTCCATCGTACGTCCTTACTTCTTGCCTGTTTTCAGATCTTTCCGGTTACCTGCGTGCCCGCGATACGTCCGCGTTGGAGCGAACTCACCGAGCTTGTGACCGACCATGTTCTCCGTCACGTAGACCGGAATGAACTTGTTGCCATTATGAACCGCGAAGGTGTGACCTACGAAGTCCGGTGCGATCGTTGAAGCGCGCGACCATGTCTTCACAACGGTCTTCTTGCCCGCTTCGTTGAGGGCATCCACTTTCTTCATCAGCTTGAAGCTGATAAATGGTTCTTTTTTGAGTGAACGTGGCATTCTTGGGTTCTCCTAGTCGTTATCCGTTACGGCGACGGATGATCATGTCATTTGAAGCCTTCTTCTTCTCACGGGTCTTGAAGCCCTTTGCCAGCTGACCCCACGGTGAACGTGGATGCTTGCGGCCACCACCCGACTTCGACTTACCTTCACCACCACCGTTCGGGTGGTCGATCGGATTCATCGCCATACCGCGCGTCTGCGGGCGAACGCCCAACCAACGCTTGCGGCCTGCCTTGCCATACAGAATGTTCTCGTGCGAGCCGTTGCTGACCACACCCAAGGTGGCCATACAGTCTGCCGGCACCATGCGGATCTCACCGGAAGGCAGCTTGAGCTGCGCCTTGCCGTTGTCGATACCAACGAATTGTGCCGACGTTCCTGCCGAACGAACCATCTGTCCGCCCTTGCCGGGCTTCATTTCAATGTTGTGCACCGTCAGACCAACCGGGATGGAACGCAACGGAAGTGCATTACCATCACGAAGCTCTGCACCTTCACCGCTGATGAGCTTGTCGCCAACCTTCACCTTATCCGGTGCAAGGATGTAGCGCTTCTCACCGTCAGCATACTCCAGAAGAGCGATGCGGCATGTGCGGTTCGGGTCGTACTCGATCGTCAGGACCGTAGCCGGCACACCAAGTTTGTTGCGCTTGAAATCGATCTTGCGATACATGCGCTTGTGTCCGCCGCCACGGTGACGCGAGGTCACGCGACCGGTGTTGTTACGACCGCCGGACTTCTTGATCGGCTCGATGAGTGACTTCTCCGGCTTGGAGGTCGTGATCTCATCGAACGTGCTCACGCTGTAAAAGCGTGTACCCGGGGTGATCGGTTTTAGTGAACGTGTTGCCATGTCTTATTCCTCCGCCCCTTCACCAGAAACGATGTCGATCGTTTGGCCTTCCTTCAACGTCACATAGGCCTTCTTCTTCAAGTTGGTCTTGCCAACCTGCAGCCCGCGACGTGTGAAGCGGCTCTTGACCTTGCCCTTGATGCGGACCGTGCGGATACTCTCCGCGTCCACATCGAACATGGCCTTGATCGCAGCTTTGATCTGGATCTTGTTCGCCGACGGTTCTACTTCGAACACATACTGGCGGTTATGTCCAACTTTCGTTGCCTTCTCAGTAAGAAGGGGGCGTCTCAGTACCGTGATCATTTGTCACCTCCATTGTCTCCAAAGGAACGCGCCAACGTGTCGACTGCGCTCTTGAAGATGACGAGTTTTCCGTGGTTGAGCACGTCGTAGGCCGAGATCTTGTCGGCCGGGAACGTGGTCAGTCCTTCAATGTTCCGCGAGGACAACACGAACGTGCGATCTGCTGAAGGAAGAAGGATGAGCACCTTCTTGCCGTCGACCTTGATGGCCTTGAGCATGTTCGCTACGTCCTTCGTCTTCGGCGCGTCGATGGTGAAGTCTTCCACCACGACAACATTGTTCTCCTGTGCACGGAGGGCAAGTGCCGACTTGCGCGCAAGGCGCTTCATCTTGGTCGGCAGTTCGACCTCGTAGCCGTGCGGCTGCGGACCATGGATGGTACCGCCGCCCGGCATGAGCGGAGAACGGTTGCTGCCACGACGTGCGCCGCCCGTTCCTTTTTGCTTGAACGGCTTTTTGCCGCCGCCGCGGACCTCAGAGCGCGTCTTGGTCTTGTGCGTTCCCTGCCGGCGGTTGGCCAGGTAGGAACGAACGGCCAAGTACATGGCGTGCTCGTTCGGTTCGATGCCGAAGACCGAGGCCGGAAGCTCGATCGAGCCTGCCTTAGCGCCGTCCTTCGTAAGTACATCAACGTTCATGACTGTCTTCTTTTTATAGCTTTACGATTTCAACGAGGCCGTTCATTGCACCCGGAATACTGCCCTTGATCACGAGGAGATTCTCACTCGGGATCACTTGCAGCACTTGCAGGTTGCGCACCGTGATGCGCGTACCGCCCATGCGGCCGGCCATTCTCATGCCTTTGAATACGCGCGACGGGTACGACGACGAACCGATCGAACCAGGGGCACGCGGACGGTCGCTCTGACCGTGGGTGGTCATACCAACGCCACCGAAGTGGTGACGGCGGACGACGCCTTGGAATCCCTTGCCCTTGCTGGTAGCGGTGACCTTGATCTTATCGCCGACGGCGAACGATTCAACGGTCAGCACGTCGCCGCTATTCACGGCATTGACCAGCTGGCGGAATTCTTTGAGATGACGCATTGGCTCTACGCCGTTCTTGGCGAAGTGACCAGCGCGCGGACGATTGACCTTACGATCCGGGATGACCTCATATCCGATCTGGACAGCGTCATAACCGTCATTGTCTTTTGTTTTGACTTGCACGACCGGGCACGGACCTGCTTCAATAACGGTGCACGGAACAAAGTTTCCGTCTTCCGTAAAGATGCTGGTCATACCGAGCTTGCGTCCAAGGATTGCACTCATTGGGGAGATCCTTACACTTTCACTTCAACATCCACGCCGGCAGGAAGCTCAAGGCGCATGAGAGCATCGATCGTCTTCTGCGTTGAGCTGAAGATGTCGATGAGACGCTTGTGGACACGTGCCTCGAATTGCTCGCGCGACTTCTTGTCGACGTGCGGCGAGCGCAGCACGGTGTACACGGAGCGTTCGGTTGGCAGCGGGATCGGGCCGCTGATCACAGCACCCGTCTGCTTTACCGTCCGGACGATACGCTCCGCCGATCGATCGATCAGGTTGTGATCGTACGAGCGAAGCTTGATGCGAATCCGTTGCGTTGCCACTCGTTCTGTCTCCTTGTTGGAGGTTTTATTTGAGACAGAAAAGAGGGAAGGGGCCCTTCCCTCTTTTCATCTCGTGATTGAATTCTTATTCTACGACTGCAGTTACGACGCCTGCACCTACCGTACGGCCACCTTCGCGGATAGCGAAGCGAAGACCTTCATCCATTGCGACCGGCGTGATGAGTTCAACTTCGAGGTTGTCGATGTTGTCACCAGGCATGATCATCTCAACACCTGCCGGCATGCTCAACACACCCGTTACGTCCGTTGTACGGAAGTAGAACTGCGGGCGATAGCCGTTGAAGAACGGTGTGTGACGACCGCCTTCTTCTTTGGTGAGCACGTAGGCCTGTGCTTTGAACTTGTGGTGCGGGGTGATCGAACCCGGCTTAGCGACAACCATGCCGCGCTCGAGTTCTTCCTTGTCAACACCACGAAGGAGAAGACCAACGTTGTCGCCAGCTTGGCCTTGATCGAGAAGCTTACGGAACATCTCGATACCCGTGACCGTGGACTTCTTCTGAAGACCAAAGCCAACGATCTCAACTTCGTCGTTCACGTTGATGATACCGCGCTCGATACGGCCGGTACCTACCGTGCCACGACCCGTGATCGAAAACACGTCTTCGACCGGCATGAGGAACGGCTTGTCAACGTCACGCGTCGGCGTCGGGATGTAGGAGTCAACAGCGTCCATCAGTTCGAAGATGCTAGCCATTGCCGGATCATCGCCGCTTGCGCCGCCCGAAGCTGCGTCAAGAGCCTTGAGTGCCGAACCCTTGACGATCGGAATTTCGTCGCCAGGGAAGTTGTACTTGCTGAGAAGCTCACGGATCTCAAGCTCAACGAGCTCGACGAGTTCCGGGTCAGCAATGTCGATCTTGTTCATGAACACGACGATACGCGGTACACCGACCTGGCGAGCGAGCAGGATGTGCTCACGCGTCTGCGGCATCGGACCGTCCGTAGCAGCAACAACGAGGATGGCGCCGTCCATCTGTGCGGCACCCGTGATCATGTTCTTCACATAGTCAGCGTGGCCCGGGCAGTCAACGTGTGCGTAGTGACGATTTGCCGTCTCATACTCCACGTGTGCCGTGGCGATCGTGATCCCACGTGCTTTTTCTTCTGGGGCGTTGTCGATCGAGTCGAACGAACGCTTTTCAGCGAGACCCTTAGCGGCCAAGCACATTGTGATTGCGGCCGTGAGCGTGGTCTTGCCATGGTCCACGTGTCCGATCGTTCCTACGTTCACGTGCGGCTTATTCCGCTCAAATTTCTCTTTGGCCATGATGCTACTCCTCGTGTTACGGGAAGTGTTTGAAGATAAGTTGACTAATGACTGTCGTTGTTTTTTGGACAGAAAACAAAGCTACGGAGAATCGGCGACATTACCAAAAGGCATAGTTCACCGATGCCGTTTCCAAGGGGGATCCAGCCGGAGCAGTAGCTTCGTTAAGCGACCGTCGGGGCCTCTTTCAGCCCATTCCCCAAAAGGGGATCAACGACGGTGGACGGCGGGTTCGTACTGACGAAATTTCATCGTGTACGAGCCACGTCCTTGCGTCAACGAGCGCAACTGCGTCACGTAGCCGAATAGCTGCGACAGCGGCACCAGGGCCGTCACAACTTGCAGGATGTCTCGGGATTGGATCCCTTCTACCCTGCCCATGCGGGAACTGAGATCCGCAATGACCTCACCCACATATTCCTCGGGCGTAACGACCTCGACTTCGAAGACCGGCTCCATCATGATGGGGCTGGCCTGTCGGACCGCATCTCGTGCGGCGATCGAGGCGGCGACGGTATAAGCCGTCTCCGTTGCGTCTTCTTCATCATATGCCGCGTCTACTAGGACGGCCATGACATCGATCATGGGGTATCCTGCGACCGGACCAACTCTGAGGGCTTCGACGGCCCCCTTTGCAACACTCTTTACGTACGACTCGGGAAGTACCTCTAGTGCGAGTTCGTTGACGAACTCAAGGCCTTTTCCAGATTCGTTCGGACGGACTTCGATGGTAACCTGTCCGAATTGGTTCTTCCCCGCTGCACTCCGGGAAAACTCACCCTGAGCTCGCGCTACGGAAGAGACCGTTTCTCGATAAGCAACCTGTGGTTTCCCCACTTTAACCGGGACGTTGAACTCTCGCTTCAACCGGTCGGCGATGATCTCCAAGTGGAGTTCGCCAACACCGCTGATAATGGTCTGTCCTGTCTCAGCATCAGTATGGAACCGAAACGTCGGATCTTCTTCAGAGAGCCGATGTAAGGATTCCGTCAGTTTTTCCTGATCTGCAAGCGTCTTAGCCTCAATGCTCTGATTGATGACCGGCTCAGCAAAACTGATGTTCTCCAGGAGGATGGGATGTTTAGCGTCGCACAACGTGTCTCCGGTGCGCGTGAATCGCAACGCCGGAATGGCCACAATGTCTCCGGCAAAAACTTCATCCAACTCTTCGCGCTTGTTCGCGCTCATGCGGATGATCTTGCCGGCCCGTTCCTTCTTCTCACTCGCGACGTTGAGTACCTGTTCACCGGCTTTCAGCGTACCGGAGTAGATCCGGATGAAGGTGAGTCTGCCCACGAATGGGTCGGTGATCACCTTGAACGCCAACGCAGCAAATGGTGCGTCATCTTGCGGCGGACGTGTCTCTTCTCGCTCAATGTTCTTGACGTCGTGTCCATGAACATGTCCTACGTCAAGGGGCGATGGGAGATAGTCAACCACACCGTCAAGCAGCTGTTGCACACCTTTGTTCTTGAAGGACGAGCCGCAGAACACCGGTGTGACCTTCGAGTGCAAGGTCGCCGTTCGAAGTCCTGCTTTCAATTCTTCAGGGGTGATGTGCTCGCCCCCTAAATACCGTTCCAACAACGAGTCGTCGTGGTCGGCAATGGCTTCTACAAGCTGCGTGCGGGCTGTTGTGGCTTCTTCCAACAATTCGGCCGGGATGTCCTGGACCTCGAAATGTTGGCCCTCTACGTCGTCGAACACAATGGCCTTCATCGACAAGAGGTCGATCGTGCCTTTGAACGTGTCTTCGGCGCCGTAAGGGATCTGCACGGCAACGGGGTTGGCACCCAGTCGCGTCCGCATCATCTCGATCACCCGCATGAAGTTGGCACCGATACGGTCCATCTTGTTCACGAAGGCGATGCGTGGCACGTGGTACTGATTCGCTTGATGCCAGACGGTCTCGGATTGCGGTTCTACACCGGCAACGGCGCAGAACAAAGCGATCGCGCCATCCAACACTCGCAGCGAACGCTGCACCTCGGCGGTAAAATCTACGTGGCCCGGCGTGTCGATAATGTTGATCGTGGTGGTCTTCCACGCACACGATACGGCGGCCGACGTAATGGTAATGCCTCGTTCCTTCTCCTGATCCATATAGTCCGTGAAGGCAGTGCCTTCGTGGACCTCGCCCATCTTATGAAGGACGCCGGTATAGTACAGGATGCGCTCCGTCGTCGTCGTCTTCCCGGCATCAATGTGAGCCATGATGCCGATGTTTCGTACGTGGTCTATGGCGACGGTGCGAGGCATGGTCGTCGAGTAATGTTCCTTATGTCAAAGAACGCCGGTGGATCACCAGCGGAAGTGAGAGAACGCGCGGTTGGCATCAGCCATGCGGTGCATTTCGTCACGACGCTTGATCGCTCCACCTTCGCCGTTGGCTGCAGCGATGATCTCGCTGGCAAGCTTTTGGGCCATCGAACGATCACGACGGTCTTCTGCGTATTTCTTGATCCAACGGATCGCCAGCGCAATGCGACGCTCTTCGCGGACTTCCATCGGGACTTGATACGTTGCACCACCAACGCGGCGCGGACGGATCTCGATGGCAGGGCCTACATTGACCATGGCCTTGCGGAAGACCTCAAGCGGATCTTCCTTGGTCTTCTCTGCAACGATGTTGAAGGCTTCGTACACGATCCCGCGGGCCGTGGCCTTCTTGCCTTCTTCCATGACGTTGTTCACGAACTTGGCCAACGTCACATCGTTGTAACGCGGATCCGGCATCGTGCGGCGCTTGTCTGATCTTTTCTTACGCATATCGGTCTGAACTCAATGTAGGTCGTAGTTGGAATTACTTCTTGCCCTTGACTGCCGGTGCCGGTGCACCCGGCTTCGGACGCTTGGCGCCGTACTTGGAGCGCGCCTGCTTGCGGTTGGCCACGCCCTGCGTGTCAGCCGAACCACGAACGATGTGGTAACGCACACCCGGAAGGTCCTTCACACGGCCGCCGCGGATCAACACAATTGAGTGCTCCTGCAAGTTGTGTCCTTCACCCGGAATGTAGGCCGTGACCTCGATACCGTTGGTGAGACGCACACGGGCCACCTTGCGAAGTGCCGAGTTCGGCTTCTTCGGTGTCGTGGTATACACACGCGTGCACACGCCGCGCTTCTGCGGACAGGACTGCAAGGCTGGAGACTTGCTCTTGACGTTCACGACCTTGCGGCCTTTGCGAACAAGCTGGCTGATCGTTGGCATTTTCTCTTTGCGTTTTTAGACAGTAATAGGCACAAAAGAGGGCTTTTGCGCCAGTAGAGCTGACAAAAGTACGGGACGTATTATTCAATTCCAAATGGGGGACGGAACGAATGTCGTGCTTGCCCCTTATGTCCTTACAAGGCAACATCTTACAGGGAAACACCGAACGGCCCACAGCATGGAGAGCCGTGGACCGCTCGAGTTCACCCAGAATGTGAAAGACTGCACTACTAGTTTTTCATCAGAGGCGACATCGCAACACCGTTGGGGCTGCGGAGCACGACATTGTACAATCCGGGTTGAAGGTCTGTGACGTTGAGGTCCATGGTCGTGACACCGGTCGGCACTTCGCCGCTATACAGTGTGCGACCCTGAACATCAACAAGTGAAAGCTTTGTCCACGCAACGTTCGGCGGAAGCGCCACCGTTGCCGTTGATGTTGCCGGCTGCGGATAGATGTTGATCGGCTCATCAATGATGATGGGCTCGTTCACACTCGTCGGGTCGCCATCACCAAGCTTGGCCAGAACGATCTTACGCTCATATCGCATCACGGCTTCAAAGCCGTATGAATATGGCACCGTCACAAACGAACCAACATAGCCGGGCTGTTCAGACTTCACGCCGATTGAGACCGTGAATTGATCGTATGGCGCTGCTTCCATCGGCAATGGCGTTGTGGAGGTGACCTTGAACGGCTCTATGACATCGAGTACCGTTGTAATGTCGAACGTCGCGTTCCAAAGCGTTGCGCGATAGTAGAGGTCGATCTCCGCATCCTCTCCGATCGGCACCGTGCCAAGATCGAAGACGTCGTCGATCACATCCTGACGGCTTGTGGCGATCACCGGCAAGTACAACGTGCCGTTCGAGGTGCTAACACGCATTGTACTCGCAAAGACACCCTTGTTGATCGGCTCGAACAAGACGCCGATCGGAAGCGTTTCGCCCGGTGCGAGTGTCAAAGGAAACTCAGGAAGATCGACAAGAGCGAAAGCGTTCAGGTCGCCACCCTCCATACTGACACCCGTGATCTCGATGTTGGATTGACCGGCGTTGCTGACAACGTCGAATTGCTGCATGACCATTTGTGTGGTGGTGACGTCGCCGAAGTCAGCAAGGTCGTTGACGAGCTGCAATCCATCCTCTGCGATCGGGATCTGCGAGTATGAGCTTACGTGCATTGCGACACTCACTTGATCATCAAAACGGACCGCAAGTACGCCCCAGGCTTCGCCTTCTTCTTGACGTTCATGGGCAAGACGAATGTCCATGAATGCTCCCGGCTGGATCACATCGCCGGCCTTTGGCGAAAGGATCTCAACACCTTCCATGCCGTGAATGTTGATGGCCTTGATACGGCGCACCGAAGTACCATTGTTCTGCAACGCACCAACGTACGTGAACTCCATACGAGTACCCACAGGGATCGCACCAAGGGCAAGGTGCTTTTTTGTGAGCGAGACACCCGTTGAAGGGCGTGAACGATCGTACCAACGTGTGTAGACATCTTGAGCGAACCCAACAGCGATCACCTTATCACCGCCGCGGGCGGCGTGAATGATCGTTCCTTGTTCGCTGATATCAACGATACCCCAGTTGCGTCCACCGTCGGTTGAACGGAATTCTGCTGCCACAGCAACCGGCTCTCCCATTACCTCCATCATGCGTATACCGAGGGCGAGAAGGTCGAGACCTTCGCCACGGACAAGATCGGTCACAATGTTCATCTCTGGTTGCGCTTCGAATTGCCACGTTTCGCCGGCATCGAGTGTGCGGAGAATGCCGACCTCTTCACCGATCTGCATCCCGACCGCTACCCAATCACCTGCCACTCGCTGTACGCTGGTGATCAACATATCGCGGGCTGCGATCTTACTTTCAAACCAGGTTCGTCCGGCATCGTGAGACACATAGATCAACGGCGAACCAAATTCTTGCGAACCACCGACCGAACCGTAGATGACAACGTCAGAGATCGAAACGAACTGCACTCCGGAGAGGACCACACGCTGATCGGGAAAGTCCACATCGACCGGCGCAAACTCTACACCGCCGTCACTTGAGCGAAAGATCACCGGCTCGTCATTCAGACCGGTACCAACGATGATGGCAACGTGATTTTCTGCATCAACACCCGTGAAGGAGATGTTGGCGTCGATCGATTGTTCCGTTGGCTCGGCGTCAGGCAACATGCGCACCACCACACCGCCATTACCCACAGCGAGGGCGCCGGTGGAAAGGTCATACGACACTGCGTTCAAGAACGAGGTCGCCTGCGCCTGACGGATGTTGGTCCAGATCGTACCACCGTCCGTGGTATGTAAGATGTTGCCGCTCTCGCCTACGGCCCAAAACTGGTATCGGTCGCGTGCGGCGACGTCCTTCATCAGCCCATGCGGCGGCAACATGGTCGCCGTCCACGGACGCTCTTGTCCGGCAAACGCTGCCGCAGCAGCGTAGATGATCACGGCCAATATGGCCCAAAGTGTACGTTTCGACATTGCGTTCTCTCCATGTGAAAAGTTGTTCTGAGTTTTGCAGAAGGACGCACATCTCCGTTCAGAGTTCACCCACATTTCGGCCCATTCTTCGAAGTCGACATCCATGCCCCGCCACGTCAACGACGATCTCTACCGCCTGGTCCACTCCCTGAGTGCGACGGAACGGGGCTACGTGAAGAAGTACTGGACGAAGTACTCCGACGCCGCCGATCAGGACTATGCCGAGCTGTTCGACATCCTCGTTGACTTGCCCTCCCACTCCTCTACAGCCCTGACTGCTGCTGTTAAGGGGCGGTCCTGGGCGCCACGTCTCTCCCAAGTCAAGAACTACTGCACCTCACGCGTCCTCGAAGCATTACGCTCCTACTCGTCATCAGCCACACCATCAAAGCAGATCGCAGAACTGCTTGATGATGCAGACCTGTTGTGGGACCGTATGCTGTACGATGCAGGACTCAAGCGCGTCGAACGCGCCCGCACGATGGCCGCAACGTTCGATGAGTTTGCGCTTCATCTGCGCGCCCTCTCTTGGCTGAAGCGCTATCGTCAGCTCGTCCTCGAGCAGCCGGCCGTAAGCGCCGACATCGACGAACTGAGCGCCGAACAACAACGCGTCTTTGAACGGTATCAGAACTCCGTCGCCTATGAAGGCCTCGGCAACGCCATGCATCATCATCTGATCATGAGCACAAAGGGCGATGCTGACTCACGCCGCTGGCTCGATACACTACCGTCCCATCCGCTGCTGGCGTCAGCCGATGCTCCCCTGTCGGTCTCGGCTGCGCTCAACCGCCTCCTCGCCTTGTGCGCCTGGTACCGACTGCATCACCCCGACCCGCAGCAGGCCTTTGACCACGCCGATGCCTTGGTCCACCTCATGCAAGCGAACGAAGAGGTCTTCACCGCCAAGCCGAACGTGCGTGATCAGATCACCTTCCTCTATCTCGACTGCTGCCTGGAGCTGCAGCGCTTTGATGACTTCCTCGGCATGATCGATCAATATTGGAAACCCACGCCCCCTACCAAACCCACGGCGGATGCGGTGCAACATGGATATCGACTATGGGCGCTGGAAGTGGGATATGTGTTGCGGTCAACGCGTACGGACCGCATCACGAAGAAGCACGACGCGATCAAACGCTTCTTCAGTGAACATGCCGAGAACATTCCGGCACACTCGCGCATCGTGAATGTCTTTGGCATGATCAGGATCTTCAGGGATCCATTCTGGATGCAGCAGATGCTGCAGGAGCCAACGGACGTACGTCCGGACCTTCATGCGGCGTCGATGATCATCGAATTGATGGCGGCGATGGAACAGCACGACCGCGACTTCATTCGCAATCGTGTACGCACGCTGGAACGATTTGTGAAGAAGCATCTGCCGTCAACACCTTCTATCACGGCCATCCAGAGCTTCTTCCGTCGCTGGCCCGATGCAAACGCCGTCAAGGCCCGCGCACTGATCGAAGAGACGATCAGCAAACTGGAACAGATGGAATCTCCCCACGTCTTCGACCCCGTTGTACAATCCGGCGTCTTTGAGTGGCTTCACGGCATGAACCTCAAACCCTCGAGGTAACGCTCCACGCGCTCGATGATGCGCTGCGGTCCTTCACCGCGCTCTCGCATCGACCGCAGATCCGTACTGCCTTGCGACTTCGACAACTTCTGTCCATCAGCATCCGTGATCAACGGGTGATGGATGATCTCGATCTGTTGGAAGGGGGCAAGCATTTCCACGTGCGCGGCCAGCATGTGCTGCGTCTCCGACGCCGCGCGCAGGTCTTCACCACGTACAATGTGCGTGATGCCAAACTGCACATCATCCACAACGGATGCGATCATATAGGCCGGCGCGCCGTTCTTCTGTCGCACAATGGGAAAGGGTATCGCCGCATCCGGCGCATTCCACCGCAGCGACGTCTCCGGCGTATCAAGCGGCAGACCTTTGTGTGCACAGGTTCCCGTATACGTCATCGTCGCAGATGCTGCACGCAACTCCGCGCGCGTGCACGAACAGGCAAACACCTGCCCCTTAGCAACCAAGTCATCGATCGCAGCGAAATAGGCACCATAGCGCAGCCGCTGCGACGGCAGTTGCGTGTATTCGATCCCCAGCCATTCCAACGACTGAAAGATGTCGTCAACAAACTGCGGATGGACCTTTTCCTGATCAACATCATCGATGCGCAATAGAACGGATGCACCCATCCTCCGCGCCAACATCCACGTCAGCACAAAGTTGAATGCATTCCCTTCGTGGAGGAAACCAGAGGGGGTGGGAGCAATTCGCGTCCTTCTTTCGACGTCCATCGTCCGGCGTCCTTCGTCCATCAATCTGTTCCCAGTTCCCTGTTCCCTGTTCCCAGTTCCCTGTTCCCTGTTCCCTATTCCACCACTGTAAAGATCTCTCTCTTCCCCGACTCGCACAGCGGCGTCACTGTTTGATACCAGCGGCGCCACTCATCGGTCATGCTATCGCGCATGCTCGATTCCCACTCGGCAAGGTTAGAGGCCGTGGTCTCCAACACGAAGGTGTAGGAATCACCGACAAGGTCGGCCAGAAGTCGGTAGTTGATGCCGGCTGCGTCGAAGAGGTGTTTACCGTTCTCCATCGCTGTTCTGAAGTCGCGGGCCTTGCCGAACTTCAACTGAAAGATATCACGGACCACGATCATGGGGTCCTCCTTGAATTGTTGCTCCCCCCGTAGATATCGCAATGTTAGCGAATATCTCGTGAGGGAGCAGCAATACGCCCTTTTTAGTGGATCACGACCAAGGGCGAGACCTTTGTCACATTGTGTTGCTGGATCAGCACGGCATAGCGGCCTGCTACGATGGAAGCCACGGATACCTGCGCTAGGTCACCGTCGGCATCGTGATGTTCTGCGACCACCTGTCCTGCGAGGTCGATCACGGTGATCATCGCCGGTGCACCCGTTTCCAGCTGGATCTGGATCGTAGTAGAAGCAGGATTGGGGAACATGGCAACGTGATCGGTTGCGTCGAACTGTACAGACGTTGTTGAGCCGAGCATCACTTCGTAGGGTTCAACCGGACGAATACCCCACTCTTGATAAGCGTGTGCATTTTCATCATCGAGCGACCATGCGCGGATCTTGACAGCGACAGGAGCGGGAAGATCAGCTGGCACAGACCAGGTCAGTTGTCCAGTCAGTTCATCCATACTCATTCCTTCCGGGCCGCTCACCAGTGCATATCTGACAAACCCTTGCACTCTTGCACTACGGTGACGTGCAAACGCGTGATACGCATATGTCGAGCCGGGTTCGATCACGGTCTTCGGATCGGTCATGAATGTCAACGTTGAGTCCGACATGTTTACACAATACGCACCCGGCGCCAAGACCATACAAAGTGGAGATGGTTCTCCAGACTCGTACTCATGGCGGCCTTTAACGTAGTAGTAGTACGCTCCGCGGACCACACTCTCGTCGGTGAAGGTGTAGTTTGACCGTAACGGATCGACAGTGATCGTTCCGACAAGACTATAATCGTCAAGCTTTTGGCCATGTCCGACCATGGATCGATACACATCATAGCTCGTCGACGCCGGATGCGCATCATTGACCACACCTTGCTGCCAGGTGAGAACCACGTCATACCGGTCAGTACCGGGTATCGGCGTTTGTGAAGTGCTCCTCAGCCATGCTGCCGGCGACGGTCCTTGCGCTCGGGCGACGTCGGTTGCAGCCAGTACACTGCAGGTGTACACCAGAATCAGAATCCATTGATACATTGCATCCTCCGAGATTGTTGGGATTGGTAGATCGGTACATTCCTGAGATGCCGCCAGAGCCCTCTGCGTCTCAGCCAGGACGACAACAAACTATTTTCTTTTCCGGTGAGACACAACACCCCGTTGCTGCATCAGCATACGTAGCGATGCCGTCCCAACACCAACATACCGACGAACACTTGTTTGCAGAGGTTTCCGAACCGAATGGTTTGGAGGCCTTCCGGACGCTATATGAGCGGTACAAGGTTCGTATCTACAGCTACTGTCTCCACATTCTCGCGAGTCGAGATGACGCTGATGATGCGTTCCAAGAGTGCTGGGTCAATGTCCACGACCGTGCTCGCAGTGGGTCTGCACGTGTTGACAATGTTCGCAGTTATCTCTTTCGTTCAGCCCGCAATGCCTGCCTGATGCATCTTCGGAAGATCCGAAGCAACGTGACGACTGAACCGGTCGTTGAGATGCCACACCTTGGATACGACCCATCACGGGACCTCGAGCTGCAAGACCTTATCCAACTTGGCCTATCGTTCCTTGAACCGGCAGCACGCGAAGCGTTCATCCTTCACGATGCCGAGGGCTTTTCTTACGAAGAGATGGCACAACTCCTGGGTGAGTCTGTTGATACCTTACGCAACAGGGTATGGCGTGCCCGACAGCAGTTGCGAACAATACTGACACCATACATTGGTGAATCAAGATGACCGAACATTTTGACGACCTGTTAGATGACTTCTTAGACGGCACGATCTCCGAAGTGAATGAGTGCGTGCTCTTCGATCTGATCGAAGGGGACCATGAACTCCGTCGACACTTCATCTCAGGTCTACGGGCTCACAGGTCTGCTCAACTACTGAGCATCGCCGCTGCTCCATCATCACACGTTACCGAACAGGTCTTTGCGCGCATATCTCATACACACGCGTCAGCGGGGCCGCTACACTCAGCACTGAAGCCGGTGCTACTCACCTTCAGTGCCTTGGTAGTTCTAGGCATAGTATTCGTCGGTGGCATCCGCATCGGCCAGGGACTTGAGCATCCCCGGGTCGTACGGTCGTCTCCTCCGCCACCGATCGGTGCATCTCCCGTTGTTGCTGTATCCACACCTAGCGTCAGTAGTGTCCATATCGTGCAGGATGACGGCATTGCCGCGAGCGACGCACGTATAAGCACGCGTGATAATGTCGAGATCATCTCGCGCTCCAACGAAGCGCCGACTGCGTTCCATACGCAAACAACACTTCAACGCAACCCTCACATCTACCCGCCAACTGGCATGGCACTCTATTCCGATCACGCTTCGGGCATCGAATCAACCTCACTGTCGCTGCATGTGCGCACGATCCAGTCGATCGGCGTTCCTGCCGCGGGCCTCTCAACCAATGACAGATCGGGGCTTACGAACCTTGCGATGAACGCCTTGTTCAACGTCGGTGAAGGTATCGATGTTGGTGTCGAGTTGGGACGACAGGCGTTTTTACAAGAGTACCAGCAGCAGTCTGGCAGTGTCACGGAACGAGTGAGACAGTATCCCACACTCTATTGGGCCGGGCCGGCGGTGAGATTCACGCTGCGCGATGCGATCGCTGATCACGTCTCTCCTTATGGTCAAGTTTCTGCCGGAGCGGGAAATGGCGGCATCATCGGTCGGGCAATTGTTGGTGTGTCTTGGCAGCCAGTTGACCGCATAGCACTCACAAGCAGTGCCGAGGTTGGGAATTTGTGGTATACTGCAAACAACGCTCTGAATACATCCGTACAGTTCAATTGGTCGATAGGTGTAGGTATAACATGGTGATCCACAGTATCGTTGCCATTCTGATCCTACTGGTTCACTTCCTAACAGGGTGTTCGGACGCAGTTTCGATCGATACTCCAAGGCAGGTTGACACACTCGACGAAGAGCGCACGCTATTGCGCGCTGTTGACGTCACATCGCAAACAGAAGCGCGTGTCACCGTAAATGGTGTAGAAGCCGATTGTTTTCTGTTGCCGACATCGAAGTGTACATTGTTTGAATATTCCGATGGCACGATCGCACTTGATGTTATCGTCTCTCTCAGCAATCGATCGATGATCCCCGTTCTTCCCGTTGATATTCTAGCATACACGTTTAGATCCGGACTTCTGCCGCAAGATTCGTCCATCCTGATCAATAGTGCACCGATCGAACAGTCCGAGAACGGCCTATCCATCACCTTCTTTCACAACACCAACGAAGTAGTGGATCAAACGGAGTTCACGCGCATTCCGGTAAGAGTGACCCGAAACAACATCGATGAACAGAAGACATTGGATGACCTTGTTATCAAACGAACCTACAGTGGCTTCGAGGTCACCGACGATACCACGCGCATTCCGTTCGACGTCTTCAGCATACGCAACACAGACCTCTATGTTGACACCTCGTACTCGATCACGACCCGTCATCTAGGCACGCGTTCGTCAACCTCCGAAACGCCGGTGCAGCCCCCTCTGTTCGGCGGAGAGCCGATCGCACCATCAATGCGTGTTGTGCGCACTGGTACTACTGCTTCCATGACGGTAGACCTTGCAGCTAGCGGCAATCAACAGCTTCAGGTACTACTTGGAACGCAAGGAACAGCAAGACTCGAACTCACAGTCGATCTGAGGTAACGTAGACGAAAAAGAAAAGGGCGCGCTTGCGCACGCCCCATTTCGTTATTCGTCCTGTGTCCAGCGTCCATTCAAGTCAATGAGTGGCTGGCTGTTCGCTGCTTGAGACTAGCTACTTGCTACTCGCCGCTTTCGGTCGTACGGTCACGCTGTGGCGTGACCCTACTTCCCTTCCGCGCGCTTCTTCTGGTATTCCTTGGCCATTTCGTCCTGGATATTACGCGGCACCTGGGCATACTTGGCGAACTCCATGGAGAACTCGCCCTTGCCTTGGGTGACGGAACGGAGGTCCGTGGAATAGCCGAACATTTCAGAGAGCGGTACTTCGGAGACGACGGTGACGTAGGCGGAATCCGATTCCGTGCCCATGATCACGCCGCGGCGCTGGTTGATCTGACCGATCACCGTGCCTTGGAATTCTTCGGGAACGCTGACTTCGAGCTTCATGATCGGCTCGAGGATGATCGGCTTGGCCTTTTCATAGACTTCGCGGAAGGCCATGAGTGCAGCCGTCTTGAACGCCTGCTCCGAGGAGTCAACGGCGTGTGTAGCACCGTCGTTGATCGTCACGCGGACACCGACGACCTTCTGGCCGATGAGCGTACCTTCTTGAATTGCTTCGCGGAAGCCCTTATCGCAGGCAGGGATGTATTCACGTGGGATCACACCGCCAACGATATCGTCTACAAACTCGTAGGTCTCGACGGCATCCAGTGGGAGTGGCTCGATAAAGCCCCCTACCCGACCGAACTGACCCGAACCACCGGTCTGCTTCTTGTGCGTGTAGTTGAATTCGGCGCGCTGCGAGATGGCTTCGCGGAAGGCGACCTTCGGACGACCGACGATCACTTCCGTGTTGTACTCGCGCTTGATGCGCTCGATGTAAATGTCGAGGTGCAACTCGCCCATGCCCTTGATGATCGTCTCACCGGACTCGTCATCACGCGTAACGCGGAACGTCGGGTCTTCCTTGGTGAAGCGGTTGAGGGCCTTGGAGAAGTTCACTTGACCGGCCTTGTCCTTCGGCGACACGGCCAACTCGATCACCGGCTCCGGAACGAACATCGACGTCATCGAATAGTTGACGTTGCCGTCGGTGAACGTATCACCCGAGGCGCAGTCCACACCGAAGAGTGCCACGATGTCACCAGCGTGTGCTTCTTCGATATCGTGCATCTGGTCGGCGTGCATACGCACCAGACGCGGGACCTTGACCTTCTTGCCGTTGGCGATGTTGTGGATGAAGTCGCCCTTCTTCACGGTGCCTTGATAGACACGCATGTAGGTGAGCTGACCATACTTGCCGTCTTCCAACTTGAACGCCAACATCACGAGCGGCTTGCTCGGATCGCTTTCGAGTTGAACCTTTTCTTCGTTACGGTCCTGGTCGAGGGCTTCGTTCTTGACATCGAAGGGGGCGGGCAGAAGCTTCGTCACACCGTCGAGCAACACCTGCACACCCTTGTTCTTGTAGGCAGAGCCACAGAACACCGGCGTCATTTGCATCGACAATGTGCCCTTACGGATGGCGGCGACCAATTCATCATTGGTGACCGGCTCTTCCATGAGGAACTTCTCCATCAAGGAGTCATCGTAGTCAGCAGCAACTTCAACGAGGCGCTGACGCAACTCCTTGGCCTTGGCTTCGAGGTTGGCCGGGATGGCCTTGCGTTCCATCTCTTCACCGTCGTCACCGTGGAAGTACACCGCTTCCATCGTGATCAGGTCGAGCACGCCTTCAAGCTTGTCTTCCAGGCCGATCGGATACGTCACGAAGGCCGGGTTGTGCTGCAGCTTTTCGCGCAGCTGGTCGGCAACACGATCCGGGTTTGCACCCGAACGGTCGCACTTGTTGATGAAGGCCAAACGCGGAACGCTATAGCGCTTCATCTGGCGGTCCACCGTGATGGACTGCGACTGCACACCGGCAACGGAGCACAGCACGAGCACGGCGCCGTCAAGCACGCGAAGAGCGCGCTCCACTTCCACCGTGAAGTCCACGTGGCCCGGAGTATCGATCAGGTTGATGTTGAAGTCGCCCCACGTGCAATACGTAGCAGCGGACTGGATGGTGATCCCCTTTTCGCGCTCGAGGTCCATCGAGTCCATCGTGGCGCCCTTACCGTCCTTACCGCGCACTTCGTGGATCGAGTGGATCTTACCGGTGTAGAACAGAATGCGCTCAGACAACGTCGTCTTACCAGAGTCGATGTGAGCGGAGATACCAATGTTTCGGACTTTCGACAGATCTGCCATGGCGGCGTACCAAACAATACGTGGGAAAAAGACTCCAAAGATACCGTAAAAAAACGAGGCTTCCCAAATGAAACAACGTTCATCCGACTAGTCACTCAGGGGAGAGGGTTGAGGGTAGAGTCGAACACCACTACCTTTGCCCTGCAGTTCTCCTAACAGTTCTCCCGGCGGTTCTCATGAAATTTCTCCTAAAAGTTCTCCCCCTGGTTCTCCTAGCAGTTCTCTCTTCCTGCTCCTCCACCTCCGACCCCTCCACGCCCGACGGCCCCACGACGCTCACCGTAGAGCGGATCACGGACCTGCCGATGGTGGGCGGCGATGTGACGAGCGTGGACGTGACGCCTGACGGGACGATCCTGGCCGTGATCGACGGCAAGCTGGCGTCGGTGCCGGCAGGCGGGGGCGCGGTGACGGTCTACCCTGCCGCGGAGACCTTCCAGACGGCCGTGGTAGGTGGCGGCGGCGAGGTCTATGCCCTCGCCTATGATGCACTCTGGCTTGCCTCGTCGATCGGTTCGGCACCGACCAAGACCACGGCGTTTCAACGGAACGGACAGACGGAGAGCGTTAAGATTTTGGTTGGTCCGAACGGACAACCGTATCTGCGGATCTATCAGTATCCCAGCACGATGCTCACGTACACCAGCACGGACCGCGGTGCCACGTGGACGCGACTGACCATTCCCGGCAACGGCGGCCTGGCCTTTGGTCCGAACAACACCATGTATGCGTCCAGCTCCGCCGCGTTCCATGCATCAACGGACAACGGCACCACGTGGACGCAACATCCCGCCGTCATCTCCGGCTATGGCGGCGACGTTGTTGCCCGCAGCAACGGCGACGTCCTCTACTACGTCCCCGGCGGCGGCGGCTTGTATACCAGCAGCAACCAGGGCGCTTCCTTCACGGCATTGAGCGCGTTCAACACAGCCCCTTTCCATCTCAAGATCGTTGAAGGGGGCGATGGGAATTTGTATTCCCTGGTCCTCACCAGCAGCGGCGGTATTGGCGATCGTGCGTCGCAGTTGATGCGGTCAACGGATGGAGGTGCTACGTGGCGTCATGTGTTGTTCGTGCAAGGTCACGACGTTGATGCCAACGGCGCCACGATGGCTGTGGGCTTTGGTGCGACGGGATGCGGCGGCGTGGGGATCTCGCGCAACAACGGCGGACAGTGGGTGACGAGTGGACTGCGTCAGCCGACGCAGGTGCAGAACATCGGGCTGAACAAGGACGGACGACTCGTGATGATGGCCGACAAGGGATTGTTCACTCGCACAACATCGGGTTGGACGACGATGGGGTCGATGGTCACGTTCACATCGTTCACCGCAACACCAACGGGAGCGATGTATGTGGGCGGCACACGCACGAGTTATGCTTCGGCAGACGGTGGAACAACGTGGACGGCAGTTGCCATGCCCGACATTCCTGTTGTTGGCAACGGTCCTGTGCAAACACCGGTGGTGTTGGGTTTGCAGAATGGTGACTGCCTGATCTCGCTCACGCATTTCCGCACCGACCTCACCAAGCACACCAACGGCATTCTCTCGCGCATCACGCCAAGCGGACAACTCACGCAGCTCGTTGGAAGCACCAACTACGTGTGGATGGTGCAGGATGCCCAAGGCACGATCTATGCACGCACAGACAACTTTGTCTCGCAGCGTCGCAGCAGCGACAACGGTGTTTCATTCACCGAGGTCACGCAACCCGCACCGGGCTTTGTGTTCACCAACGACAATCGCGCCATCAACTACAACGGCAGCAACGGATTCACCATCAGCAACGTTGGCTTCACATCAACACAAACACTCACGATCAACGGCCTAACAACGATGCCGTGGATGGTCACGCATGGCGTTGTCGACAAGAAGAACAAACTCTACCTGTTGTCATCCGATCAAGGTGTGTTTGTATCGACGAGCGGATTGTAGGTCCGAGTACACGTTCACTCCTTTACCACGCACATCGGCCAGGTGAATGAGCGATCGTGGGCCTGGGCGACGAGCATGTAGACGCCGTGAGCGTCCGTTCCGAGATCGATAGGAATATCTACGATGCCGGAGGGGCGAGCGCTTTGTGTGTATTGACGCAGATCAAGGACCGTACGTCCGACGATGTCGACGATCTTGAGCGTGGCGATCTCACCTTTGAGGCGATCCAGGTTATGCAAGCGCAACGTGGTGTTGGGTCCGCTTGGGTTGGGAAACGTTTCGGCCCAGAAGATCGGCGTGGTTGCCATACCTGGATCATTGATCACGCTCACCTGTGAGGCCGGCACCTGATAGATGCCTTCGTTGGTGCTGATCCAGAGATTGCCATGCGTGTCGAACATCACATGTGAGACCACCAGCGTTCCGAACGGCAGGCCCTCGACCAGACGCCACGTCGCACCGTTGTCGTCGGACCAATACACATGATTCCATGCGGCCCAGGCAACATTGTTCTCACCATAGAATGCAGCATTGCTGATATTGGCGCGCCACGAAGCGCGGATTGATTGTGTGCTGACCAGCGTCCACGTTGCACCATTATCCGTAGAGCGAATGAGGTGGAGGTTGTTGATATTGGCAGCGTAGCTGACCTCTTCTTCGACACCGTTGCTGTCCGTCTCGGTCGAACTCGACCGGTAAGCGTCGGTCACGGTCGCCCAGAGCGATCCATCGGTCGTTCGTCGTTCGAGAGATAGGATCATCTGTCCCACTACCGGCAGCGTGATCTTGGACCACGTGCTGCCATGGTCGTGGGACTGCCAGAGGCCGCCATGAACAGTGTCGGCAGGGAAGCCATTCTTCTCCCGTCGGAAACCTCGCAGACCAGCCAGCAGTGATTCGTCATTACATTCCACCAGATGTCCGATCACCACACTCTGCGACCACGGCACACCCACTGTATCGTACGGTGCACTGTCAGAGTTTCGGCGTGCCAGCGTCCGATGTCCGGCAAACTCATCCCCCCAGCTCGTGCGAAGCCATGACGAGGTAGAGTCCCGTCGCAGTTGCATAGTAGCACCATCGGGAGCGATCCGTTGCATCTGCTTTCCACCGGTAACCACGGTATTCGCATCAGGCCAGATCAGGTTGGTGCCGGATGGCATGGTTGCCGAGTAGTGATTTTCAATCCACCCCATTCGTCCAGTTGCTCCCTGCCGCAGCAGAAGGCATCGTGATGAAGAGTCTACTTCGAACACATCACCGTTGAAGTCCAAGAATAACGGCCTATCGGCACATACAACGGCCTTGTCAATGGCAATGAACTGCTGTCGATCGTACGAGTCGGACACGGTTCCGATCAGTTCGACCTGCTCGGTCGCAAGATCATACCGTACTATGGTTCCGGAGCCGCGGTTAAAGTCGATCATGAGGCTATCGGTCAACATGTCGAAGTTATAGCTCGTAAGCTGATGGGATGGCAGCACCCGAACCGACTGATTGGTGACGTCGACCAACACCATGCCGAGCGTCGTTCCGTTTGACCCAGAAAGCGTGATCAAGAACGAGTTCTCATGTGAGCACCTGATCGCCCCCCATTTTGTCGCACCGGGAATGTGTCCGTCAAGCGGTATCTCCCAAGCATCCTCGCCAGTGATCGCAAGCAGTTTGTTGTTGCTAAGACCGAGGCGACACAACAGTGCCCCACCTGAGATTTGCTCGATCGAGTTGTTTACCCAGATGGAATCAAGCAACTGGCCAGTTGCACCTCGATAGACGATCTCGTCAAACGTTGTGTCGGGTGCTGTCTGCCGCCTAAACACCGAACGAGGACCGCGCTGTTCGAGGCCAACCAGTGAGCCATCAGTTGTTTGATATACCGTATTCAATTCGGAAGGAAGCTCCGACTTCACAAACCGCGCATTCTCAATGTCGATCTCATACCACTGATTACTCTGATCGTTTCGAACAACAAACCGCCCGGCACCGATGTATCGGATTCGGGAAAAGTCATGTTGCCAAGGAATCGTATCCGGGAAGTAGATATAAGTGAAGTTCCTAGCGGAATCTCTGGTAAAATACATGTTGAGTCTGCCGTAGGCGCCTCCGGTGAACTGAAACGACTCGACACCGCCGACACCCTGATTTGCCAGTGTTGGGTTCTGTTCCCACGTTAGTCCGCCATCATAAGAAAGGACAGTCCTACGGCTAACTTGGTCTAGATATGTACCTGCGGAAACAAAACAACCGGGATAGATCAAGGCACATCCATAGAAGTCTGCGAAGTATGACGCCTGTTCAGGTGTTTGAACAGCTTGCAAGTGTCGATAACGATCCGTTGATCGCAGAATGCCGAGACTACGTGCAACACAGATGCCAATTGTTTCATCTGTGGCGATCGAAGCATCATCAATACCGCCATGTCTTGAGCTGATGATGTGTCGGACGGAGATCGTCTGCGCGACTTGCGCAACACTACAAACCGGATATCCGAACATCAGAAGCAGGATGAGCAACTGAAGTCTCATGGTGCGCAAGCGTTATTATTCAGATCTGCGCAGTCAACTTCAGTGCACCCTTGATCGCATTGATCGAATGTATTGTCGCCACAGATGCTAATGAGACATTGCACACAGTTGTTGTTCTGATTGCAATACCGCCATTCAGCAAAGCAATATTGATTGCACGCGTCGCCATCGCATGATTCAAGACAATTGGCGACCCAGCGATAGCACCGTGGAAAGGCCATGATATGGCAGTAGGCGGTCAGGCTTGTCCCAGGTCCTCCTATGCACGGACCCGCAGATCCCATACTGCAATTGGGAATTGTTGCTCCGAAACAGGTGTCATTACAGAGATTTGTCGCCTTGATGATACCGTTATAAATGACTTCCGCACCTACACCCTGGATCGCGATCGGCACACAGACCCTTTTGATCCAGGTGACCTGGTCGGCCGCTCTATTACACACTGGTCGAGTACAAGGATTTCGGATGTAGCCACTGGTGGGCAACTGCTGGCAATACTCAATGGTGATATTGTGATTCATCCCAGCCACGCAAATCGTCATGCCACATGTTCTCGTGACAAGGCATTCACAGTCAAGACTATCCTGCCCGACGCATTGCGCACTGACGCTAACAGGGCTACCCAACATGAGTAGCGTACAAACAATGATCGCAATGAAACTAGCGGTCTTCATACAACCCTCCCGTGAAATGACTAGTGAGAAGTGACTGGAAAACTTCGCAAATCGCACAGAAATTGTCAAGTGAAATCTGTGTTCTTGTCGGCTAGCGGGTTATGAGGACGACCTTCGCGCCCTTGAAGCCATCTCCGGTATCGAGGCCGACGAGATAGATACCCGATGGTATGTGAGCAACATCAACATCGAATTCGATTCTGCTGCTGCGCGGTGACGACTCGAGTGCTTGAGTAAGATCTTCAACGACGGAGCCATTGAGATCAAAGAGTCGCAACGATCCGAAGCGGTACTTTGCGATCTGGCCATTGTTGATGCGTATTCGAAGTTTATCCGTCGCTGGAGTGGGATATGCCCAAACAGTTAAGAACGCCCCCTTGCTCGTGGGCTCTTCAACCTCAACATCTGTTAACTGCACCGGGGCTCGATACAAACCTTTGTCAGTGGTGATGCATACACCCATCTCTGGATGGACGGCGATGTCAGTGATAAACCGCGACCAGGCGACGTCCGAGCCATACTGACTCCACGTGATACCTCTGTCCTTACTGACCACGACGCCGCTCTCAACAGAGATGGCAAAGTACCAGCCATTCGGATGACGCACGCTCTTTCTGCGTCCCGGATGGGCATTACGGTATCGCGACTCTTGATACATAGCGTTCCATGTGATACCGCCATCTGTACTACGCCAGAGGTAGGCGTTATTCTGGCTATAGGCATCCAGATCACGATTCCACATCGCATCGATACTTGAGGCCAACAAGACGTCGCCATCGTTGAAGATGTAGGTAACCGTCTGTATGCTATCGATGCCACTCGCACGGGTCCATGTTGCACCGTGATCGATCGATCGCCAGATTCCGCCGGCATGAACGGTGGTGTCCTCGCCGACGATCTCGCGATAACCACGCGCACCGAGAATCAAGGCGCCATCATTGCGAACGCACAACGTGGATGCTGTTGTGGCGAATGGCACGGTGCTGACCCATGTACGCCCACTATCGGACGTCACATGAACGCTATCCGCCTGATAGAGAGCAAAACCACCTCCGTCCTCCCATTGAAAACGCGCGGGATAGTCGGTACTCGGCGTCAACCGCAATGAACGTGAGGTCGTGTCATACGTCAACCATGAGGGAAATGCGGCTGCGGTAAGTCCGATCCGATCAGGCGCAGCATCTTCGAGGTGGTGATTGTAGAGGCAAAACTTGCCATCGCTTTCAGCATCCCGCTGGCGCATCAATGACTCCGAGACACGAACGATCCGCGAAACGCCGGACTTGGCGTTGTACTCGGCGATCATCGGCCCCTTCTCCGCGACATAGATCACGGTCGAATCACTGGTGATACACAACCGATTCAGTTGCAGATCTTTGAATCCGTAGTCTTGAATGGCAGAGATATCCACCAACTCCTCGGGAACCTTGATCGATGAAAACGTACGCCCGTTATCCGTCGATCGATACATGGCCGTGAAGCCGCCGGCGATGATAATGGAGTCATCCATCGTGACCTGACCTACCAATCGAAGGTCGTTGCTTCGCTGTATAACGGACACCGTTGGATCTTGATGCAGATCGTAGACACGGCCACAGTCAACAAATCGAAGACTACCATCTCGCAACACTTGTGCATAGCGATAGACATTGTTGCCCGACTCTCTAGCTAGCTTACCGCGATGCCAATACTTACCGTCTTGATCGATGGTAAACACGAGCCCCGACTTCAAGATCACAACAACATGTTGTCCATGTTGGAGCAGCGCGCTGACTTCAAAGACTTGTTTCCCACCGGTTACTAGTGACAGCACCGTATCCGCATTCTCGAATTTGATCTCGCCGACCAGAGACCATGCCGAGCGACCGTCCAGAGAGAGAAACAGTCGCGAGGTTTTGCCGACGTCATAGATGTGCGATCTGCTTGCTACTGCAACGTGTCCATCTAACGAGATCGCAAATGCAGTGACGGAATCAGGTATGCGCACATTAGAAAACGTTTCAAGGGAGATGCTGTATTCCAACCATGCACTCCCACTCAGCACAGCCAGTGTGTTGGCATCGATCACCTGCATAACGGGGTTGACGGAAAAGGAACTACTGTGTATAGAGGAGAAGGTCTTCCATGTGCGACCAGAATCCCGAGATACATAGACTTCGCTTGCCGCGGCGTTGGGTCCGATCACGACCACTCCACCATGCACACCAAGAGTTCCGAAGAGTAGCGTATCGGGGCCGACAAATTCCCAACTTGCCTCCGCACTCATCTTTCGCGCCGTCCTTCGCAATCCTGCCTGATCGCTCCAGTGAATGTAAAGTGTGCATCCATCACCGTCTATTCCTAGTTCTTGATACATAGACTCACCTTGTGGCAGCTGCACGCTCGCCCAGCTCCGCCCTCCATCCGTTGACGAGATCAGTCTCAAACCAGCTAAGGCATAGATGGTTGACGAACACGTATCAATAAACAGCTCAGTGATCGTTCCCCTACCAGCGCTTGCATTGAAAAACCGCGTTGATCGGAGTGAGTGCACTTGCTGCCAATCCTGACCAACAGCTATCACGGTCGCGGTCAAGATGATCATGGTCAAACAACAAAGTGAAGAGCGCATAAGGCATGCCTGAGTTGTTATTTCCCCTTAAGATAACGTCAGCCTTCTCAGCAACGGTGCTTTCTTTGCGACGGTACCGACAACGATCAGCGTCATGATGCCGCCGAAGACGACCGATGGTACAGCACCAATGAGCTTAGCAGCGACGCCGCTTTCGAGCGAGCCGATCTCGTTGCTGCTGGAGATGAACATGCTGTTGGCGGCTGCCACCCGCCCCCTCATCTCATCCGGTGTCTGCAGTTGAAGGATGGTGGCGCGGACCACTACGCTGACGGCGTCGAAGGCACCAACACAGACCAACAACGCAACACTTAGCCAGAAGGATGTGCTGAGCGCAAAGGCAATGGTGCAGAGGCCGAAGCCGGCAACAGCATACAGTAAGATGCGTCCGGTGTTGCGCTCGGGAGGATGCACGCTCATGTAGGCCATCAAGAGCACAGAGCCGATGGACGGAGCAGCACGCAAGACGCCGAGGCCGCTGGCATCGACGTGCAGGATCTGATCGGCGAAGACGGGTAGGATGGCGACGGCACCGCCGAACAAGACGGCGAAGAGATCGAGCGACAGTGCACCGAGAATGACCTGGTTGCCAAAGATGAAACGCACTCCCTGCGTGACGTCGTCCTTCAACGAGCCCTTCGTGCCCCCTTCGATCGGCGGCATGATGGGAAGTCCAAGTGCACCGATGGCACCGATAAGCATAAGCACAACAGTCGTGATGGCCGCTGCGTCGACACCGAACTGACCGTAGATAAGGCCGGCAGCCATGGGACCGCCAACCATCGCCCCCTGCCAGACAGCACTGCCCATGGACGTGGCACGGGCAAGCATGTCGCGAGTGATAACGCTGCTGAGTGTACTGAACATCGCCGGTGAATACATCGCACGCGCAAAACCGTTGACGACGATCATCGACAAGATGAGCGTCACCGTTGTTGGCACACCAAGTTGTTGAACCGACCCTGGCTGTACGAACCATCCCGTTGCAACGGCACTGGCCATGATGAGCGAGGTGGCCATTCTGATAGCACGACGCTTTTCCATTTTGTCGACCACATATCCCATCGGCAACGCCGCACCAATGGCAGGGATCGCCTCGGCAAGACCGACCATGCCTAACATCAACGGGTCCTTCGTGAGGTCGTAGATCGTCCACGCCACCACCACGGCCTGCATATGCCATCCGGCGGCGAGGAAGAATCTCAACATCAAGAAGGATCGGAAGGGGGCGAGAAGGAGTGGATTCACGTCGCAAAGGTACTATCTTCGGACCATGACACGTCCATGGTGGAAACTCTCCCTCACCACGCAGATCCTACTTGGTGTGGTGCTCGGTGTTGCCATCGGCCACTTCGCGCCGGAGTTCGGCACGCAGATCGGCTGGTTGCGCGACATCTTCCTGCATTTGATCAAGGCCATCATCGCTCCGCTGGTCTTTGCCACGGTCGTCGTGGGGATTGCCGGCGGCGGTAGTGCGAAGGCGATCGGCACCATCGGTGCGAAGTCGATCATCTACTTCGAGATCGTCACGACACTTGCGTTAGTAGTGGGCTTGTTCGTGGTGAACGTGGTCCAACCCGGAGTTGGCATCACGCTGGTCGGTGATCCGGGTACGTTGGGATCGATCGCCGAGAACCATCCAAAGACATTGATCGAGACGATCGTCCACATCTTCCCCACCAGCATCATCGACGCCATGGCCAAGGGCGACGTGTTGCAGATCGTGACGTTCTCGGTGTTGTTCGGCTTTGCCGTCAGTGCTGCCGGCGACATTGCCAAGCCCGTTGTTGTGTGGTGCGAAGGTCTCGCGCAAGTGATGTTCCGCTTCACTAACCTGGTGATGTTGTATGCACCTATCGGCATTGGTGCAGCAATGGCGGCCACGATCGGACATCAAGGTCTGGAAGTACTGACGTTCCTCGGCATGTTGATCGCATCACTGTATGGCGCGCTTGTCATCTTCGTTGTCGGCGTCCTTGGTGCCGTGATGATGATCGCGCGAGTCCCCATCCGCCCCTTTCTCAAAGCGATCCGCGAACCTTTTACGTTGGCATTTGTGACCACGTCGAGCGAGAGTGCGCTGCCGATGGCGATGGAGCGCATGGAGGCCTTTGGTGTGCCGAAGCGTATCGTGGGTTTTGTGATGCCGGCGGGATATTCGTTCAACCTTGACGGGACGACGTTGTATTTGGCCATGGCCAGTGTGTTCGTGATGCAGGCGATCGCGACCACGTCGCCAGGATTCACGTTCGGCATTGAACAACAGATCGGCATGATGCTGGCACTGATGATCACGTCGAAAGGTGTGGCGGCCGTACCGCGGGCGTCACTCGTGATCCTGCTTGCCACGTTGTCGAGCTTCCTACCACCTGACCTCAAACACTACGGACCGATCGCCGTGGCGATGATCTTCGGCGTCGACGAATTCATGGACATGGCCCGCACGAGCGTGAACTTGCTGGGCAATTGTTTGGCTACGGTAGTGGTGGCACGATGGGAGGGCGTCTTCGACGACGCCAAAGCCAACAGCTATTAGCGAAGCGTTTCATAGGCGAAGTGTGCCACGATGGCATATCCTTGCTTTCCTCTTGGCTCCACCACCAGCACATCCAGCGGCAGGAGCTGATCTTTTTCACCGCGCCACATTTGGGCAATGACGTCTTGCGAGGTGACAATAAAGCGCGGACCTCCGTCGGTGGGTCGTGAGAGATCTACGAAGCGTTGGGCACGAAGCGCTGCGTCGGTCTCTGCTTCGGCCAACCACTGCGGCTGCGGTGTGTAGCTGTCCGATAAGGCAGCAGCGGTCTCGCGCATGCCGCAGGCATCACCCGTGAGGACCTCCGATGGCTGTAGGCCATGCAGACGCAACACACGCCCAAACTCGCCTGCACGCTCCATACCTCGCGGCGTCAAGCCCGGCACTTCCTTGCACGTCACATCCGCACTCGTGCGCACCGTCCGCGCCTCGGCATGACAGATCAACAGCACCTTCCCCTTCAACCACTCCTTGTCCCACCCCGTGTCACCCGAAGTGTCCCACTTGTTGTCCCACCAGTTGTCATACGCACCGAGATCCACCCGCCGCGCGCCGAGTCGTCCATACAATCGGCGACGCTGACCGGTGACGTCGGTGACCACGCGCCACAACAACTCGTGTTGCGCACCCACATTGTTGGCCGCCGACGCCACGCCGATCCGCAAACCGTCGTCGGCCGTTCCCCATCGCTCGTCATCGCCGATCATGTTGGCCGTATCGGCGAACAACGGATCACCGAACACCGTGCCGTAGAAATAGTCCTTGTCGATCACGTTGCGCTCATGTTCAAAGGGTATTGCACTCGGCACCACGCGCACATTCGGCGCAAGATCGTCGTGCCCATTCCACATGATGGAATTGAGCAACAACCCGCCCCCTTCACACTGAAACGTAAGGGCTCGTGGTAAGGGGCCGGTGGCTCGGTTGCCATAACACGTAGCGTTGATGAGATGCAGCGGACGACGCAACGAGTGGATGGCACCACCGGTGCGCTGCGCGATGTTGCGGATGAAGACGCTGCTCGAGATCGTCACCGAACCAACGTCGAGCGCAGAATAGATGGCGCCGCCAGATACTGATGCGGTGTTCTCAACAAAGACGCAGGCCTCGATGTTGTGAGGCTCGGGCGTAGGCGAGGAAACGCGCCCGACGATGGCGATGGCACCGCCACGTTGCGCCGCATTGCGTTCGAAGACGCAGGCGCGGATGTCGGCGCGCCGACAACGATCGATGTAGATCGCACCACCGTCGATGGCCGTGTTGTTGGTGAAGCGGCAATTGCGGATCATCGGCTGTGCCTCGAAGATCACCATGGCACATGAGGCCGAACCGGTGAGCGTAAAACCGTCGACCGTCGTGGTGCTATCAACACCGGTAAGGTTGATGATCGGACCTGCGCCCGGCTCGGCACGTAAGACCGTTTCATTGCGTACCCAGTTGCGCTGCTCACGCTGCGTCTCGGTACCGTTGAAGCCGCCATAAAGTCTGACGCCGTTGCCGATGTTCAACACTTCACTGCTGACAGCGTACGTGCCGGCACGCACCCAGATCTCATCGCCGGGTACGGATGTCGCCAGAGCAACATGAAGTGATCGAAACGCTGTGGGCCAGGTGCGACCGTCGCCGTTCGCACTTGCATCAGCGCGGACGAACAACGTGTCAGAGGCAACAAGTGATGCCGAGCCCATACTCAGCAGAAGACCGATCAAGATCGGCCGAAGTACTGTCACCGAGTGATCACCGCCGTGGTGGAACGTCCTGAGGAGAGGCCGACGAGATGATACAAGCCGGGCGACCATGACGACACATCAACGGTGTGCGACATTGAGGCCGGGAGTTCGATCACTGTACGACCCATGATGTCAACAACACGAACTGCTTCGCCCCCTTCCACAATAACGGAGAGGTGATCGGTCGCAGGTAGTGGTGAAGCATGAATGCCGAGGGTCTTCTCACCAACATTGGGTCCGTCGGATACACTCGTGGCCTCGGGGAAGCGCACGTAATATCGCTCCCACGTATCGGAACACCACTGTGCAAGCACTTCGATGGTGTCGCCGGTAGGACGGAAGATCATGCAGTCACCTTCCATGATCTCAGCCGTGGTGAGGATGCTGCCATCACCGGCGGGATTGAACAGATAGTTTGCAACGGCATCATGCGAGATCATGAATCGGTTGCCATTCGTCGGAATGGTCTCGAGATCAGCCCATCGCGCCGAGTCGTTTGCTGTACCACCACTCGCCCAATGATTCTTCTTTTCATATCGGCCAACCATCAACTGTGCCGTCTCCCAGCACCGGCACACCGGACTTGAAAGAGCATCGCCGATCGGAACACCAAGTGAGATCCAATGTTTACCGATCTCTCGCGATTGCTCACGTCCTTCCCAGATAAGATTGCGTCCGGGGAAACACTCCGGCGATGGTCCGGGATCTTTCTGACCCCAATCCGTCTTGGCATGTCGGAAGAACATCACCAGTTTACCGGTGCGCAGTTCATTCATCACCTCACGATATCCCATACGTCCGCTGCGTTGCGACTCGTAGGCACCAATGTCGTTCTTACGTCCAACAAGACGCGGATTGCCGATAGCATCACAGTTCTGGTGATTGACGAAGCCGTCGATCACACCGCCATCACGCACCGGTGAGAAACTCGACAAGCGTAAGCCATCATCGTCAGTACCAAAGAAGCCATCAATGCCGTAGACGTTATTCTCATCTTCGAACTGCGGATTACTCTGCCAGAAGCCAAGATCAAAGTCGGCTTCGATCAGACAGGCAGAAGCTGCGAGCTTCGTGGTGTCGTCACCGGCAAGTTCGATGTCAGCCACGTGTCGCGTTGTATCACCTTCATCACCGCCCCATACGATCGTGTTCTGGAGCCAACCACCGTTGAGCGACAACGTTCGACCGACTGTTGTGAGGGGGCCTGTGAGACGGTTCCGATGAAATGTGCTGTTGGTGATGTAGACGTAGGCACGCGATGATGCCATCGCCCCTCCACCAAACGCCGTATTCGCATGAAACACACAGCTTGCGATCTGCGGAATGGACGCAACTGAATCGAACATCACCGCTCCGCCAAAGCCACTCTCCGAAACGTTGCGGTCAAACAATGTCTCGCCGATGAACGGACCATATGCGTAGCTCGGATCCGTAGCAATAGAACTGAAATGTAGCGCCCCACCTTCGGCCTTAGCCGTGTTGTTCGTGAACGTACAGAATTCAAAACGGATCCGCGTCACACGAGATGCACGAACCGCTCCACCCATCATCCCGCTATTGTTGCGGAACAAACAGTTGAAGAAGACCGGCGCACCGCCATTCACCAGTACAGCACTCTCCGTTGCACCTTGCAGCACAAGACCATCAAGACGCGTCGTCGAATCCAGATCGGTCATCTGCACCAACGTCTTCACGTTCGTTGCCGGCTCAAGGATCGTCGGATTTCGAAACCAATCGCGACGTTCACGCAGCGCTTCATCACCATTGAACCCACCATAGATGCGCACGCCGTTCTTCATGTCCAACGTCGCTCCCATCCGGTACGTCCCCTCCGCCATCCAGATCTCATCACCGGCCTGTGCATCGGCCAATGCGATGGTCAAGGTTCGGTAAGGGGCATTCCAGGAACGCCCATCGCCCCCTAACTCAGCATTGGGGTGGACGTAGATGGTATCAGCAGCAACGGCACTGCCCACAGCAAGGACGAGCAGCGCCCAAATGGCGAAGTGTTTCATAACGTACAAGTTAAAAGCAAATGGTCCCGCAACCATATCCGGCGCGAGACCACATGCTAGTTTTTTAGTGGAGAGGGTTGAGGGTTGAGGGTTGAGGGTTGAGGGTTGAGGGTTGAGGGTTGAGGGT
>CAYXQJ010000013.1:70532-81831 GCA_964467455.1 uncultured Hyphomicrobiales bacterium
GGCTTTCTTCCTGCTCGGCTTCTTCGCCGGCTCTTCATCTTCGATGACCGTCGGGAGGATGGCATCGGAGCCGAAGATATTGCCGACGTCGGAGGCGACGAGCATGTCCTGGTAGGCACGGAGACCCGTACCGGCCGGGATGAGCTGACCAAGGATGATGTTCTCCTTGAGGCCCTGGAGCTTGTCGATGCGAGCTGCGGAGGAGGCTTCCGAGAGGACCTTGGTGGTCTCTTGGAACGACGCTGCCGAGAGCCACGATTCGGTGGTGATCGATGCCGTGGTGATACCCAACAGCAACGGTTCGCCGATGGCCGGGTCGGCCCTGCGACTCTTCACGCCTTCCTTCTCGCGCTTCTTCAAGTCGTCGTTGATCTCCTTGAGCTGCTTCTTCGGCAGGATCTGGCCGATCTTGAGCTTGGAGTCGCCCTTGTCGGTGACCACGACGCAGTTCTTAAGGTAGTCGTTCTCATCGGTGAAGCGCAGACGGTCGATCTGGTCGTTCTCGAGGAAGCGGCTGTCGCCGGCATCCGTGATGCGGACCTTTTGGAGCATCTGGCGCACGATCACTTCGATGTGCTTGTCGTTGATCTTCACACCCTGCATGCGGTACACTTCCTGGATCTCGTTCACGAGATAGGACTGTACTTCATTGATGCCCTTGATGTGGAGGATGTCGTGCGGATTGATGGCGCCTTCAGCCAAACGATCACCGGCACGGACAAGGTCGCCTTCCTGGACGAGGACGTGGCGGCCGATCGGCACGGAGTATTCGCGGCGAAGTTCACCGTCGAGCGACGTGACAGCGATCACGCGGGAACCGCGCTTCGGCTTGTCGATCGACACGATGCCGTCGATCTCCGTCACGGCTGCCGGATTCTGCGGAGCGCGAGCTTCGAAGAGTTCCGTCACGCGCGGCAGACCGCCCGTGATGTCGCGCAGACGACCAAGGTCGCGCGGCATCTTGACGAGCTTGGCACCGATCGCTACCATCTCTGCATCATCCACCACGATCTGAGCTCGCGTCGGAATGATGTAGGACTGGATCGAGATACCGTCTTCGTCGACGATCTCGATGGCCGGGCTCTTCGTCCGGTCACGCGAGTCGATCACGATCTTCGTGGTGTGACCCGTCTGTTCGTCGATGGCTTCTTTGAAGGTCAAGTTCGACACAAGGTCGCGGTAGCGGACACGGCCGGCCTTCTCCGTGATGATGACGGAGTTGTACGGGTCCCATTCATACAGAATGTCGCCCTTGGAGACCTTCTGTCCATCCACCACCTTGAGCTCGGCACCGTAGATCACGTCATACTTCGTGACGACGCGGTTCGAACCCGGCTCGACGATGTTGATCACACCGGCACGCGAGACGGCGATGAGTTGATCTTCCGTGTCACCCGGCGTGATGACCGTGCGAACGTTCTCGAACTGCACCATACCGTCGAACTTGGCAATGGCCGAGCTCTGCGACATGGAGAGGGATGCCGTACCACCGGTGTGGAACGTACGCAGCGTAAGCTGTGTACCCGGCTCACCGATCGACTGTGAAGCGATGGTACCGACGGCTTCACCCGTGTCCACGATCTGGCCGGTGGCCATGTTACGACCGTAGCACTTGGCGCAAACGCCGCGGCGGGATTCACACGTGAGCACGGAGCGAATGGTGACCACTTCGATCGGTGATGCTTCGATCGCTTCAGCGATCTCTTCATCAATGATCTGGCCCTTCTTCGCATAGACTTCTTCGGTGATCGGATCAACGATGTCCGTGAGGGACACGCGACCAAGGATGCGCTCCTTCAACGGCTCCTTCACTTCTTCGCCATCCTTCAACGCACGCATCTCCTGACCGCGGATCGTACCGCAGTCGTCTTCGGAGATCACAACGTCTTGTGCAACGTCGTGCAAACGGCGCGTGAGGTAGCCGGCGTCAGCCGTCTTGAGAGCCGTATCGGCAAGACCCTTACGAGCACCGTGCGTGGAGATGAAGTATTCAAGGTTGGTCAGACCTTCCTTGAAGTTCGAGATGATGGGATTCTCGATGAGTTCTGCGCTGCTGGCGCCGGCCGTCTTTTGCGGCTTAGCCATGAGACCACGCATACCGGCAAGCTGACGGATCTGCTCCTTCGAGCCCCGTGCTTGCGAGTCCATCATCATGTAGAAGGTGTTGAACCCTTGCTTGTGTGAAGCCATCTCGCTGTAGAGCTTGTCGGCCACACGGTTCGTGGCTGTGGACCACGTATCGATGATCTTGTTGTAGCGCTCACCTTCGGTGATCACACCGGAGTGATAGTAGTCTTCGATCTTGTCGACTTCGCGCTGGGCCTTGTCGATGATCACGGTTTTTTCGTCCGGGACCACAACGTCGGCGATCGAAACGGACAGACCGCCGCGCGTAGCGGTGGTGAATCCGACTTCCTTGAGCTTGTCAAGGAATTCGACCGTCTTGGCCAGACCGGCTTTGCGGAAGCAGTCGGAGATCACCTGACGCAGGCGCTTCTTGCCGAGCATCTCATTCATGTATCCCATCTCAACCGGCACGATCTGATTGAACAGGACGCGTCCGGCCGTGGTCTGAATGTACTGACCATTGATACGCACCTTGATCTTGGTGTGCATCGTGGTAGCGCCGTTGTTGAAGGCGATGATCACTTCTTCCATCGAGCTGTAGATCTTGCCTTCACCCTTGGCACCGTCGCGGGCCTTGGTGAGGTAGTAGACGCCGAGGACCATGTCCTGCGACGGTACGGCGATCGGCTCACCGTTCTGCGTGTGCATGATGTTGTGGCTTGACAACATCAACAACAGCGCTTCGAGTTGAGCTTCGTGGCTCAGCGGCACGTGCACAGCCATCTGGTCACCGTCGAAGTCGGCGTTGAAGGCCGTCGTGACCAACGGGTGCAACTGAATAGCCTTGCCTTCGATCAGACGCGGCTGGAAGGCCTGAATACCAAGGCGGTGGAGTGTAGGAGCACGGTTGAGGAGGACCGGATGACCGTCGATGACGGTATCGAGGATGTCCCACACTTCTGTTGTCTTCTTCTCTACTTGCTTCTTGGCGCTCTTGACCGTCTTGCAGTGTCCACGCTCGATCAGCTTACGAATGATAAGGGGCTTGAACAGCTCCACAGCCATGTCCTTCGGCAGGCCGCACTCGTGCAGCTTGAGTTCCGGACCAACGACGATCACCGAACGACCCGAATAGTCGACGCGCTTACCGAGCAGGTTCTGACGGAAGCGGCCGGTCTTGCCCTTGAGCGTATCGGCGAGCGACTTGAGTGCGCGTTGCGATTCGCTGCGCACGGCGCGGCGTGAGTTGTCGAACAAAGCGTCGACAGCTTCTTGCAACATGCGCTTCTCATTCCGCAGGATCACCTCCGGTGCCTTGATGTCCATCAGGCGCTTGAGACGATTGTTGCGGATGATCACGCGGCGATAGAGGTCGTTCAAGTCGGACGTAGCAAACCTGCCCCCTTCAAGAGGAACAAGCGGGCGAAGGTCCGGCGGGATGACCGGGATGATGTCGAGGACCATCCATTCCGGACGGTTCGGCTCTTTACCTTCGGCGGAGCGGAAGGCATCGAGGATGCGCAGACGCTTGAGGTAGTCGGCGCGCTTTTGTTGCGAGAGTGGCTCACGCAGCATCTCGCGCTGAAGGAAATAATCTTCGTCGGCATCAACGCGACGCAGCAGTTCCTTGATGGCTTCACCGCCGATGAGGGCGATGAACTTGCGCGGATCTTCATCGTCCATGTTGCGTTCTTCAGGACGCAAGCTGGCGAGCACTTCGAGATATTGATCTTCTGTCAACAGGTCCTTCGGCTGGAGGCCGGTGGAACCCGGTTGGACCACGACGTAGGATTCGTAATAGACGATCCGTTCGATGTCCTTGGTCGGCATGCCGATCACACCGGCGATCTTGCTCGGGAGCGAGCGAAGGAACCAGATGTGGACGACCGGTACGGCCAACATGATGTGACCCATACGTTCGCGGCGCACGCTCTTTTGCGTGACCTCGACGCCGCAGCGGTCGCAGACAATGCCTTTGTAGCGGATACGCTTGTACTTACCGCAGGCGCATTCCCAGTCACGGATCGGGCCGAAGATCTTCTCGCAGAACAGACCGTCTTTTTCCGGACGGAATGAGCGGTAGTTGATCGTCTCCGGCTTGGTGACTTCGCCGTGTGAGCGATTGAGAATGTCATCCGGCGAGGAAATGCGGATCGTGATCTGCGAATAGCCACGCTTGGGGATGTTTTGGAATTGCATCGTTACTCCGATGGGGTTAGTCGATCTTGACGTCCAGACACAGACCTTGCAGCTCGCGAACGAGCACGTTGAATGATTCCGGGATGTTCGGCGTTGGCAGGTTCTCGCCCTTGACGAGTGCTTCGTACATCTTTGCACGACCCTGGACATCGTCCGACTTCACGGTGATCATCTCTTGCAGCGTATGCGCAGCGCCGTAGGCCTCGAGGGCCCACACTTCCATCTCACCGAGACGCTGACCACCGAACTGTGCTTTACCACCGAGCGGCTGTTGCGTAATGAGTGAGTATGGTCCGATCGAGCGAGCGTGGATCTTGTCTTCCACCAAGTGGCTGAGCTTCATCATGTAGATGATGCCAACCGTGACCTCGTTCTCGAACACTTCACCGGTACGACCGTCATACAACGGCGTCTTACCGGTACGCGGCAGTCCGGCCTGCTCTAGGTAACCACCAACCTCGTCCCAGCTTGCACCGTCGAAGATCGGCGTTGCAAAGTGGATGCCCAGCTTGGAAGCAGCCCAACCGAGAGCTGTTTCATAGAGCTGTCCGAGGTTCATACGAGAAGGCACGCCGAGCGGGTTGAGGACGATGTCGACCGGTGTTCCGTCCGGCAAGAACGGCATGTCTTGGATCGGAACGATCTTGGAGACGATACCCTTATTACCGTGGCGGCCGGCCATCTTGTCACCCACCTGCAGCTTGCGCTTCTTGGCCACATAGACCTTGGCCATCTGCAGAATGCCTGGCTGGAGCTCGTCACCGGCAGCGATCTTGTTGCGCTCGATGCGGCCATCAAGCATGATCTGCTGACGACGTTCTTCGTAGTTCTTCATCAACTTGCGCAGGAGCGTCATGACCTTCTTGTCGGCCACCCAATCCTGCTCAATGTTCATGGCCGACGGAACGAAGGTGCCGGCTTCATACTTGGCTTCGAATTCTTTGCCGGAGAGCTTCGTGCCGGCACGGAAGACGATGGTATCGTTCGCAGAACGGATACCGGTGCTCGTCTCACCGTCCAACAACTTGCCGATGCGCTCCACGCAATCGATGTCGAGTGCACGCAGGGCCTGCTGCTCACGCTTGGTGATGAGGTCCTGACGCTTCTTTTCTTCTTGACGGAATTCGGTATCGGACGAGAGTACACGACGAGCGAACAACTTGGTGTTGATCACCGTGCCCTTGAGTCCTGGCGGTGCCTTGAGCGACACGTCCTTCACATCGCCGGCCTTGTCGCCGAAGATGGCGCGCAGAAGTTTTTCTTCCGGCGTCGGATCCGTCTCGCCCTTCGGCGTGATCTTACCGATGAGGATGTCGCCTTCACGAACCTTCGATCCAAGTCCAACGATACCGCGATCGTCGAGGTCCTTCGTGGCTTCTTCCGAAACGTTCGGGATCTCGCGTGTGAACTCTTCTTCACCACGTTTCGTATCGCGTACCTGCAGCGTGAACTCTTCGATGTGCACGGACGTGAATACGTCCATGGCCACCATCTTCTCGCTGATCACGATGGCGTCCTCGAAGTTGTATCCGCGCCACGGCATGAAGGCCACGAGCACGTTACGTCCCAGTGCCAATTCGCCCTGGTCTGTTGAAGCTCCGTCGATAAGGGGCGTACCCTTCTTCACACGTTGTCCGGCGCGCACAACAGGACGCTGGTTGACGGCGGTGTCTTGGTTGGTGCGATAGAACTTGAGCAGTTCATAGCGAAGCACGCGATCGTTATCGAACGATACGATCTGCTCGTCGGCCGAACGCTTGTCGTCATAACGCACTTGCACGTAATCGGCACACACGTACTCTACCACACCGTCATCCTCGGCGAGGATCAGGGCGCGGGAGTCGCGTGCAACACGGGCTTCCATGCCGGTGCCAACGAGTGGCGCTTCCGGACGGAGCAGCGGCACACCTTGGCGTTGCATGTTCGAACCCATCAACGCACGGTTAGCGTCGTCATGCTCGAGGAATGGGATCAGCGATGCAGCCGGTGACGTGATCTGGTCGGTGGAGACTTCCATGTAATGCACGTCTACCGTCGGCACGACCTTGTAGTCGCCGCTGACGCGCGCCTTCACGGTATCACCAACGATGCGGCCCTTCGGATCGATATCCGTACCGGCCGGAACGATGATCATGCCTTCTTCTTTGTCGGCAGGCAAGAACTCGAGCTCGTCGGTGACGCTGCCGTTGACAACCTTGACGTACGGTGTTTCGATGAAACCGAACTTGTTGACGCGGGCATGGATGGCCAGCGACGAGATAAGACCGATGTTCGGACCTTCCGGCGTCTCGATCGGGCAGAGGCGGCCGTAGTGCGTGTAGTGAACGTCGCGGACTTCGAAGCCGGCGCGCTCACGCGTAAGACCACCGGGGCCGAGAGCCGAGGTACGACGCTTGTGCGTGATCTCGGAGAGCGGGTTGGTCTGGTCCATGAACTGCGACAGCTGGTTCGTGCCGAAGAACTGGTTGATCACGCTCGTGATGGTACGGGCGTTGACCAGTTCCGACGGTGTGATGTTCTCGCTGTCACGAACGGAGAGACGCTCCTTGATCGTGCGCGCCATACGCGTAAGACCAAGGTTGAAGGTGGCTTCGAGCTGCTCACCGACCGTGCGGACGCGACGGTTGGCAAGGTGGTCGATGTCGTCGACCGGACGCTTGGCATCGCGGACGTCGATGAGGTATTTCACGATCTCGACGATGTCGTCCACGGTCAGCGTGGTCACGTCGAGCGGAACGCTCATTTCAAGTTTTTCATTGATCCGGTAGCGGCCTACTACACCAAGGTCGTAGCGCTTCGGATTGAAGAACAGCTTCTCGAGCAGACCCCATGCCGTGTCAAGATCGGGCGGGTCTGAGGAGCGAAGCTGACGATAGATCGTTTCGAGAGCGTCTTCGCGTGTGCGGGCCGTGTCTTTGGCCAACGTCTTCGCGATGATCGGCTCATCGTTCGGGTTTTCGTAGCGGTAGAGCTTCAGGGAGTCGACCTCGGCACCGCTGAGCAACTCAACGAGTTCGGGGCTGACGATGTGGTCGCGCTGGGCGATGATCTCACCCGTGTTCAGGTCGATCACATCGGCCGCAACGCGGCGTCCGAGATGGTCTTCCGTGAACTCGCCTACGGCAACATCTTCCGTCAGTTCGAAGAGGTTCAACAGGTCTTCATCGCTGGAGTAACCCAACGCACGCAGGAGCGTGGTGACCGGGAACTTCTTCTTGCGGTCGATGTAGGCATACATCACGTCGTGGATATCGGTCGTAAACTCGATCCACGAACCCTTGAAGGGGATGATGCGCGCCGAGAAGATCTTCGTGCCGTTGGGGTGGATGGCCTCATCGAAGAAGCAGCCCGGCGAGCGGTGTAGCTGAGCTACGACCACGCGTTCGGCGCCGTTGATGATGAAGGTGCCTCGCGGCGTCATCGCAGGGATCTGACCAAGATAGACTTCTTGATCGATCGCTTCGATGTAGTCTTCGGAGCTCGGATCAGCTTTCGACGACAGGCGCAGGCGCGCCTTGAGCGTCTTGGCATGAGTGAGCTCGCGTTCACGGCATTCTTCTTCCGTGTACTTGGGCTTTTCGATGAAATAATCGAGGAAGCTCAGTTCATACACACCGGAGTTGTCTTCGATCGGAAAATTCGATTCGAAGGCGCGCTGCAGGCCGAGCATACGACGTTCTTCTGCCGGCACATCCTCTTGGATGAATTCCTTGAAGGAATCGATCTGGATGCCCAACAGGTCGGGATACGTGTGGTGCTTGGCAACGTGTCCGAACGTCACGCGTTCGCGTAGACGCTGCAGAGGAAGCGTGTAGAGAGAGGTGTCCTGGGGTCCGTTCATGGGAAGGGGGCTCCCGAATGCTCAGAAAAATTGTTTTGGTCGGTACTGACCGATAAAGACAACAACGCCCGAGACGGCACAAATGGCCGTCTCGGGGCTGTTAACAAGTCGTTAGACTTACTTCAGCGTGACCTTGGCGCCAGCTTCTTCGAGCTTCTTCTTCAGAGAATCAGCTTCTTCCTTCGGAGCGGCTTCCTTGATCATCTTCGGTGCACCTTCAACGAGGTCCTTGGCTTCCTTCAGACCGAGGCCGGTGATCTCGCGAACGACCTTGATCACGTTCAGCTTCTGAGCGCCAGCGTCCGTGAGTTCAACGTCAAATTCGGTCTTCTCTTCGGCGGCCGGAGCAGCGCCACCCGGAGCCATCATACCAGCCATCATGACCGGAGCGGCAGCGGTGACACCAAACTTATCTTCGAGAGCCTTCTTGAGTTCAGATGCCTCGAGCAGGGTAAGGTTGCCGATCTTCTCGACAAGTTCTTCAACGATTGCAGACATTTCTGTCTCCTTGATGATTTGAATTGATGTTCAAAAAATGATAGATCAAGCTGCCTGTTTCTTGGCAACTTCTTCAACGAGCATAGCCACATCGCGCATAACAGCGTTGATGGCTCCGTGGATGCCCGAGATCGGCGCATGGATGCTGCCGACGATCGAGGCGATCATGTCTTCACGCGTCGGGAGTTCCGACACTTCCTTGAGCTGCTTACTACCGAACACTTGACCTTCGACCACTGCGACCTTGAGTTTGGGCTTATCGCTCTTCTCAAAGTATTTGCGAATGATCTTGGCCGGTGCGATCGCGTCGGAAGCACCAAAGATGACCGCCGTCTGGCCGAAGAGTTGTTTCTCTTCGATCTCTACCTCGCCAACTTCAGCAAGGGCACGCAACAGAAGGGTGTTCTTGGCAACCTTCATCACGCCGCCCTTTTCCCGCAGCTCGCGACGGAAGGCTTGATCTTCCGCCACGGTCATGCCGGTGAAGTCAACAAAGTACAGGCTGTTCGCTTCGCGGATCTGCTCCACGAGTTCAGCGACCATGACCTTCTTTTGTTCCTTCGTTACCATACGGCTCCGATGTCGATAAAATGTGATGTCCGTTGTTCAACCGCCATTGCTGACGGGTTAGAAGCTGAACGCCGGACGTGCGTAATAGTCAGGATATCAGTGTTCGCCGATCGAGTGCTCGTCAACACGAACCGACGGGCCCATGGTCGACGAGAAGAACAGCGACTTGACGTACTTGCCCTTGGCCGTTGCCGGCTTGGCGCGGAGTACGGTGGAGACGAACATCTGCGCGTTCTCTGCAAGCTTCTCCGGCGTAAAGGAGCACTTGCCAACGGCAGCGTGGATGTTACCGGCCTTGTCGACGCGGAATTCGATCTTACCGGCTTTGACCTCTTGAACGGCCTTGGCGACGTCGAACGTCACCGTGCCGCTCTTCGGGTTCGGCATCAGACCGCGCGGACCGAGAACGCGGCCGAGCTTGCCGACCTCGCCCATCACGTCCGGTGTGGCGATGATGATGTCGATATCTGCCCAGCCCCCTTGCAGCTTTTCGATATACTCGGAAAAGCCGGCGTGGTCGGCGCCTGCGTCCAGAGCTTCCTTATCCTTCGGGGCCTTGGCCACAACGAGGACGCGGACGGACTTGCCGGTACCGTGGGGAAGGGCGACCGTGCCGCGGACGAGCTGGTCGGCCTTGCGGGGGTCGACGCCGAGGTTCATCGAGACTTCGAAGGACTCGTCAAACTTGGCGGTTGCATTCTTCTTGACCATCGAAACAGCGGTCTTGAAGTCAAAGACCTGCTTGGCATCGTAGGATGCCGCGGCCTTCTTGAATCGTTTACCTTGTGCCATGAGTTGGTTTCCTTATGATGATCAGCCTTCTACTGTGATGCCCATCGAGCGCGCCGTACCGGCGATCATGCTGATGGCTGCGTCCACGTCGTTCGCGTTGAGATCGGCCATTTTGATCTTGGCGATCTCTTCGAGTTGTGCGCGATTGACCTTAGCGACCTTCGTCTTGTTCGGCTCGCCCGATCCCTTTTGGATGCCGGCGGCCTTGATGAGAAGGACGGCAGCGGGCGGCGACTTCACCTCGAAGGTGAACGACTTGTCGCTGTAGAAGGTGATCAACACCGGAAGGACCATGCCCGGCTGCTTGGCGGTCTTGGCGTTGAACTGCTTGACGAATTCCATACCGGCCAGACCACGCTGACCGAATGCCGGGCCGACTGGGGGCGCCATGGTGGCTTCCCCGCCCTTGATCTGGAGCTTGAAGCTCCCCATCACTTTTTTAGCCATTTCTTCCTTTCGTGGTCAACGGCCCCCGCGAAGCACTCGCTACCGGGAACCTCCCACTTCTATTGATCAGTGATTTTCGAGCTCTACCTGGTTGAAGTCGAGTTCGATCGGCGTCTTGCGACCCAGGATACCGACTTCGACCTTCAGTTTTTGCTTTTCGAGATTGACTTCTTTAACCGTGCCGTTGAAGTTGGCGAACGGACCATCGATCACCTTCACCGGGTCGCCTTCGCGGAAGGCCGTCTCGACGGTGGTAAGGTCCTTGCGTTCTTCCACGCGGCCAAGGATGCGGTCCACTTCGTCCTTCTGCAGGGCTTGCGGCTCCGTCTTGGTACCCACAAAGCTCACGATGGACGGCAGCGACAGGATGATCTCCTTGAGGCGCTTGTCCAACGTGCACTCCAACAGGATATAGCCGGGCAGGAAGTTCTTCACCTTGGTGCGGCGTTTGCCGTTGCGAACTTCATACACGGTCTCCTGAGGGATCACGATGCTCAACACACGGTTCTCCATCCCGAGGCGGGTCATCTCCATCTCGATCGACTGCTTCACCTTTGCCTCATGGCCGGTGAAGGTGCGGATGGCGAACCACTTGGGCTCGAGTACCGGTGTTTGATGCGGATCTGCGATCATGCGTGCGCCTTTTACCTCAGAAGATCAGATTCATGATCTGTGTCATCGCTTGGTCGATCACGAACACAACGCCGGTGATCACCAAACAGGTCACGACCACCACGACCGTGCTCTCACGCAGCTGATCGCGCGTGGGCCAGGAGACCTTTTTCATCTCCTTGCTCACGTCCGTAAAGAATTGTTTTGCTTGTGCCAGCATCGCCGGTCCTTTGCTTTCGTTTTTTCTTTTGCACGGGCGGCAGGACTTGAACC
>CAYXQJ010000014.1:0-76489 GCA_964467455.1 uncultured Hyphomicrobiales bacterium
AAGCGCTGAGTTGTACCTTGATGGACTTCTGTTGTCCACCGTCGAACGTGTAATAACCGGCAGAATTCGAGAACGAACGAACGTTCGGGAATTCCTTTGCCAGTGCACGAGGATTCGATGGCTGCAATTGTTGACCAAAGAGAATACCAATTCCATTTGGCGAGTTCAGCTTGATCGTGATCGAACCCTTGGAGAGCGAGCGTTCCAGCGACGGCTTGAACGTCACCGTATTCGTCGCGCTCATGCCAACAACGTAGCCCGACAGGTCGAATGCGACGTTGTTCGTCTGGTTGTTGCCCGTGATCGTGTAGGTAGCGTCCGTCAGTTCGAAGGTCACCGGACCGCTGACACCCTTTTCGAATAATTCGTTCGCGGCGAGTTCGAAGGAGACAAAGTTCTTCGGCTTGCCGGCATTCTTCAGACCGATCGTGTAGGTGCCGGAGAGATTCGCATTGACGCTGAAGGTCTGACAGGTCACATCATTGCTGACATCCGGGTCACCCGGATACATGACCGTCATGCACGCTTCATAGTTGCCGGCAACGGTTGGTGTGAACAATGGGAAGAACGCACCAGTGATGTTGTTCGGGAAGTTGGCATCGACGGACTGAATGATGACGGTCTCGTTATACACCCTGGTACGAGCCGGCAACAAATAGATCTCCATCTTCACCGGAATGTCGGACAAGTCGAGGATACCGTTGTTCACCACTTCGCCCGAAGGACGGAACGGGCGATTGGCATAATAACGACCTGCGGTCTCCGGAGCCGTGATCGCGCCGGCACTTGCTTCTTCGTTGTAATTGACTTGGAAGATGTGCGTTTCGCCTGGCGACGGCAAACAGTCATTCACTGCCTGCTGATCAACGGCACTCTTGAGCTCCGCGCAAAACTCGGCCGTGTACAGACCAACAGCTGTTGGGATGAACGGCACATTATTCACGTCCACCGAGGCACGATCGCCCGTGGCCATGTTGCCCGTCCAGTTCACTTCCTGATCGAACAGTACCTGTCCGCCCGGATAGGTCTTGATGATGGCGCGGACATCAACATTCGTGACATTGTTCAAGCCAACGTTTTGGATCTGCGTCGACAGCGGCATGGTCACGTTGAGCGGATTCTTTTTCGGCTGCGGCTGCGGAGAGCGGATCGCCACCGTTGCCACGTCGTTCGGGAAGGCGATCACAAAGGCCTTGCGCCATTGTTGCACACCGCAGTCCGAGGCAAACGTTGCCTCAAGACGGTACGAGCCACCAACGGCATCTGTCAGATCCAGTTCGCCATTGGCACCGGCAAATTCTCCGGTGGCTTCCGTGAATTCATACGTCGTATAGCCATCGCCATCGCCGTAATAATAGATATTTGGGTCGCCCCCTAATGTTGCCGTGTATCGAACTGTTGTAGATGGAAGGGGGCCAACGATCTTGTAGGTGATCGTGTACATCTTGCCCCATTGCTGGTAGAAATTCAGCGATGGTCTTGGATGAGCGGCATCGGAACCATCATAGACGTCGCCGGCGCGCAGGATGCGGCGTGGGTCGACGTCATCCGGGAAGGACTGAGCTACGCCCGCAGAAATGCGCAATTGCATTGACGGACGAACTTCCTTTGGATACCAATCCCAGTTGGGGAGGATGTAGGAGTCGACGTAGTTGTTCCAGTAGTAATATGGCCCCTGATCACACGTACGTTGATTTTCCCAATAGTAAAGCCCTTGTGATGGGAATGAATACGTCCAAAAGTACCCTTCGCCATCAGGCGGCCTCGTGACTTCCCACAACATTCCTCCTTCAAGGTTGAAGGTCCAGTTCGCACCGACGTTGCATCGTTCCATGCCGAAGACGAGATTGCTCTCGCCGTCCCACACGAACGTGCTCTTGTTGAACTCAAAATTCACAAACGTGGTGTCATTCTGACCGATCACCGGAAGCACAAAGTTCGGATCATCGTGCACTTCTACGGAGTTGTAGCCCGGACGCACGTTGCCATCACCGAAGCCTTCGGCTGCATACATGTAGTAGTCGGGATAGTTCCAGTTCGTTCCTTCCGGGAACGGAGTTAGCGTGTATTGCCAGCTTGGGATCGGGCGGACGAAGATGCGGATCCGCGCCGTCTGCGATGCAATGTTGGAGACGAACTTCAACCCCATAGCATCGATCGGGCCGGGACACAGTCCCGCGTTCTTCATATCCTCTGCGGTGATGATCCACTCGTTATAGTTCGGTGAGTAGTAATCATACCACATCATATATGAGTTGTTATAGATGGTGGATTCAACTACAAAGTGCAACATGGGTAAGTCAAAAGAAATGGGTTACTTGCTGATGCAACTAACTCTTTTCAGAGACCAACCATGGAGCAAACATGGCCAGTGGTTATCAGCATGTAACCCGAGAGCAAAGGTACATGATTTGGGCATTGCGATGCTCAGGTGAAAGTCAGCGAGCCATCGCCGGGGTGCTCGGCGTGCATCCTTCAACGATCAGTCGAGAGCTGAGGCGAAACCTCAGCAAACGCGGGTACCGTCCCAAGAAGGCACAACAGATGGCTGATCAACGGCAATCATACAAGAAGAGGCCTAGAACGTTTACGCCTGAGGTGGTCGCTATGGTAGATGCCAGGCTCAAGCAGGAGCATTCACCCGAGCAGATCGCTGGTGATTGCCGAAGGGATGGCATTCAATGCGTGAGTATAGAACGGATCTATCAGTACGTATGGAGCGACAAGGCAACAGGAGGTAAACTGTATGGATATCTACGGAGTGGCCGTCGTCAGCGTCGCAAGCGCTATGGTAGCAAGAGTAGCAGAGGCATCATCCCTCATCGCCGGCCCATCAGCAGCAGACCCAAAGCAGTGGAAGATCGGAAGCAGTTTGGGCATTGGGAAGCAGATACGATGATCGGCAAGAATCACCGGCAAGCGATAGTGACGATCGTTGAACGCAAGACAGGGTACGTGCGCATGATGCGCGTGAAACGGAAGACTGCACAGGCAGTAACCGCCGCTTGTGTGAAGCTACTACAACGCGATAAAAAGTGTGTGCGAACGATCACGACAGATAATGGCAAGGAGTTCGCCGGCCATCAACAGATAGAAGCAAGGCTACAGGCTACCGTCTACTTCGCTGATCCATACGCCGCCTGGCAGCGCGGAACCAATGAAAACACCAACGGACTCATTCGACAGTACATCCCGAAGTCTCGACCGCTGGAGGACGTCACAGACCAAGAGATCGAATGGATTGAATCTCGACTCAACAACCGACCTCGCAAACGTCTTGGATTCAAAACACCTAATCAACTATATTCTCAACTCAAACGAAGTGTTGCACTACGTACTTGAACCTGGGGATGTAGTTGTTGCCGTCGTACAAGTAATAGTACCCCGTATACGCTTCATCGGTATTCGTTGGTACATAGGTATAGGGCTGGGCGGACGACGCGCCGAAGCCGATGATAAGTGCCGCGATGACACTTAGGAACCTGGCGGAATACGATCGTATTGACCCCATGGATTCCCTCCTGAAAATGGTGAACATTGAACTAAAGTTTGTGGTCTGTTTTCGGTGGTCTGTTGTCAGTGGTCTACTGTCAATGGTGAAAGCAGGTGCTATGCAGAACATCGGCTTGTGATGTAAAAACAACCGAAACCTCTGTAGGTTACTAAACACGGTGTGCTTGGAGCGGGAATCGAACCCGCACGCCCCTTACGAGGCCCGGGATTTTAAGTCCCGTGCGTCTGCCAGTTTCGCCATCCAAGCCTTTCAAACCGTTCGGTTATTCGGTTATTCGGTTATTCCTGAATCTCAACTTTATGGTTTCATAAACGATCGGCAACACGCTGATCACGATGATGGCTCCGACGACCAAGGTGAAATTCTTCTTGACGACCGGTTGGTTACCGAAGAAGTAGCCGAGGAGGGTGAAGCTGATCACCCACAGCAAGGCGCCAACAACATTGTAGAGTGCAAATTTACGATAGCTCATCGAACCGATGCCGGCAACGAAGGGTGCGAAGGTGCGCACGATGGGCATGAACCGCGCTAGAATGATGGTCTTGCCGCCATGCTTTTCATAGAAGGCATGCGTTCGGTCGAGGTATTCTTGTTTGATCTTGATGCGGTGTCCGAGCTTGTCGCCGATGAAGTAGTTCACACCATCACCGAGGATGGCCGCAACAACAAGCAACACGATCATCGTGGTCACATCGATGGTGCCGAGGGCGCAGATGGCGCCGGCAGCAAACAACAGTGAATCACCGGGGAGGAACGGTGCCACGACCAAGCCGGTCTCGGCAAAGACGATCAGAAAGAGGATCGCATACGTCCACGCCCCATACTCGGCCGTGATGGTGGTGAGATGTTGATCGATCCTGAGAATGAAATCGATCACGACAGAGAAGACGTTCACATGCCCCCTTCAAAATGCTGCTGTTCCATGGCGATCCGTACGTGTCCGTTGGCGGCGTGAAGTCGTCGGTGGGCTTCGTCCTTCGAACACTGATGGGCACGCATCACCAAGGCCGTTTTCACATGACCGCCCGACTCTACCAGCAATTGTGATGCCGATTCATAGTCGGCCCCGGTCAGACGCATGATGATCGTCCGCGCCCGCTCGACGAGTTTTTCATTCGTCAGCTGCAGGTCCACCATCACATTGCCATAGGTCTTGCCCAGGCGCACCATGGTGGCCGTGGTGATCATGTTCAGGACCATCTTTTGTGCCGTTCCGCTCTTCATGCGGGTCGATCCGGCGATGGGTTCGGGTCCCACGACCGGACAGATCAAGATCTCTGCGAAGGGGGCGAACCCGGCTACCACATCTTTCCGGTTGGTGCTGACGAATACGGTGCGGTGTCCGGCCTCATGGGCAGCCCGGAGGGCACCCAGGACGTACGGCGTCCGTCCGCTGGCCGAGATCCCGCAGACCACCGCCGGCTGGTTGCCGATGGCGGCCAGGACATCGGCCGCACCCAGGTCCGGATCGTCTTCCGCCCCTTCGACGGCTTTAAAGACGGCCATGGGTCCGCCGGCGATAAGTCCTTGTATCATCTCAGCTTGGGTTCCGTAGGTCGGCGGCATTTCGGATGCATCCACCACGCCGAGGCGTCCGCTGGTACCGGCGCCGACGTAGATCAGGCGTCCACCGTGGGCGAGGGTCTCCACCACGACATCAACGGCCGTGGCCACATCGTCGAGAACCAGTTCAACGGCCATGGCGACCGTCTGGTCTTGGTGATTGAGCATCCGGACCACGTCGGCCGTCCCGACAGCATCGATCCCGACCGTTTCCGGGTTGACGGCTTCGGTGGTGAGGGTTGCCAGGGTTTCGTACAGCGACATGTTGCAAAGTTAGGGGGCAGACCCTTATCTTTGTCGTCTTGCTTCTGAATTCAATTCTCTAGACCCCTATGGCTCATCATAAGTCAGCGATCAAGCGCATTCGTTCTTCCCGCACGCGGAAGTTGTACAACCGTGCCAACAAAAAGGCCATGCGTGAGGCCATCAAGGCTGTGCGTACGGCAACAACGGCCGAAGTGGCTCGTGAGGCACTGGTCAAGGCCTTCAGCATTCTCGACCGTGCCACGGCACGCGGCGTGATCAAGAAGAACACGGCAGCGAACAACAAGAGCCGTTTGGCTCTGCACGCTCGCAAGCTCGGCGCCTAAACAACGAAAAACGTACGCACCCGTAGCTCAACTGGATAGAGCATCTGACTACGGATCAGAAGGTTTGGGGTTCGAATCCCTACGGGTGTGCTTCATGAAGCCTGGTACAGCTGTACCGGGCTTTTTTGTTGTTTAACACGCCTCAGTTGCGAAAAACCGTCAGTAAAACGGTCAGTAGACCTTCGCGCGGTTTGCCTATCCTTCTCAAGAGGCCCGTTCATCCGTTGCACTTCTTCTACCTAGTCAACTATCCTGCATTGCACGATGGTTCATCATGAATATCGTTCTTGCGGATCCTAATGATACTCAATCGACAGCAACATCACTTTGAAGAATGGGTTTTCTGTAAGATGAGGATATGAGCAAACAAGAGTGGAATCAAAGGTAGGTGCATCCCCTGCCGTTGATGTCTTGCGATACACGAGCAGTCTGAAAGTCGCCTCCTTGTTTGTAACGAACCGATCGGATGGAAGTGTGTGGCTGTGAGACTTCACCACTAGATACTTTGGACAAGCAAAGTCCCCAATCTTGAGTTGATCCTTCAACTCTATCAACAAGAGACGAAGCGAATGCGAAGAGGATGAGATAGATTCCGCTTCGTCAATAAATCGTATCTCTCCTCTGACAACAACGGAGTCTCCCTTCTGTAAGTCATCCCACTCCTGACGCGCACGAAAACTTGAAAGATTAGCGGAGGCGGAGAATACAATTACAATCGCGATGTAAATCAGCCGTATCATTTTGAGGTTCCTCCACGTCTATTGACTACGATATTCGTTTCGATGGCACTCACAACTCAATTCAATCTGCGACAACTCGTTACAGTTTTCATATCGACTCGAGATTCCCTCGACTACACAACACAATTGTGCTCGTTGTAAGGTACCAACATCCTAAGTGTTCAGTATGAACGTAGCTGTATCTGGTGGATTCAATGTCATACACGGCGACATATTGCATCCCGTTCTGGAAAGCAATGAGAATTGCTACGAGATCCGGTGAATGATCTTGGCTGGTGTGATGTTGCATGTATTCGTGCATGATGTGTTTGATCTTATCAGGCAGCAGATCAATGTTGATCAAGTGATAGGCGATCGGCGTTGACCGCATACAGACCAACGCTGCGTCTTCGGCAACTTGTTCACCTATCAATGAGATCGCTTCGGACACTCTTTGCGACTGAAGCGCAGTGATCGCATGCGACACCCTCTTACTCAAGCGCCTACCTGCTCTGAGCCTTCTACACATCCAAGGTAGGTTCATCCGTATCGCCCAAGTGATTGGCTTGAGAGATCCAACCTAGTCAACCACCACCTTCTTCGTCACCTGCCCTCCACGACCCGTGATGGTGACGAAATGCAGACCCCGACTCTCCGAGCTGATGTCAATAGGTAGGGTGTTCTTGCCGCTGGTTACCTGCCACGTGTGTTCAGTGACCGTCTGACCAAGAACATTGGTCACCTCGACCCAAAAGAAGCCGTCGCGGTCTGATACGTAGTCGATCGTGAACTGTCCTTGGCTGGGGTTGGGGAAGACGGAGATCGATAGTTCACTACTTGGCACTTCTGCCGTACTCGACGTCACGATCGTTTCCTTGATCGCCGCATAGGCATTCAACTTGCCCACTCCCCACAGTGATGCATCAGGAGCGCTGGTGGTGAAGTTGTCCTTCGTGGCCGTGCGAGAGAAAATTCTCTTGACCTCATCCGGCGTGAGCTGCGGGTTCACCTGAAGCATGAGGGCAACAACGCCCGACACCACCGGCGTTGCAAGTGAGGTGCCCTGACCGATGGCGTCGTAATAGTCCCGACCGTTCTTGGACGATGTGTACTTCGAAATGAGCAACGGACTGAGCCCTCCACCCGGTACGGCCGTAGCGTCAAAGGAATTTTGGGCAGCAATGATCATGCCTCCCGGAGCAACAATGTCGGGCTTCACTCTGTTGTCTAATGTCGGCCCCCTACTCGAATAGCTGGCAAGCTTGCCCCGTTGGGTGTTTGGTGGAGCGTATAATGTCTGGTTCTGCAGATTCTTCCAGAACGCTCGACTCACCGATGCTCCCACTGTGATCACCGACTTCACACAGCCCATCTCGCCGATGGTGAGATCACCATCACCGGCAGTAGCCCAATTGCCGTTGCCAACAAACTCGCCCCAATACGTCACCCAGGATTCATCGAAATACTCCTGCCACATGTGCACTGCACCACCGGTGGCATAAACACTTACTGCTAGCGTGTCCTCCGACGTGCTGAAGATGTCGATCGTGGCATGCGGGCGTGTGTTGTAGTCTTCCGACTTCGTCGTGAGCGTGATGAAACACGTATCGTTGTCAGAGCCCACAAGGAAGAACTGCTTGGTTGCATTGTTCATGCAGTAGACCACTGAGCTGTCCAACACGACGCCGTTCTTGTACCGACCAAACCGCAGACAGAACGTGTGCAAACTGTCTCCCCAAACGTCGATGTAGTTGCGGTGTTCACCACTATCCACTTCGTTGATCGGCACCAGCGTGCGCAGGATGGTATCGGTTGCCGAAAACGTCTTGCCGATGTGACAGTTATCAGCGCGGTTGTTACCCGCCCCGAAGGCGATGATCCTTCCCGGACCCGAGAGATTATCACATGCTTGTGCAAACAACGAACCGCCGTCGCGTGCACCGAGTACCGACCCCATGCTACCATTGATCACGGCGGGCTTACCTTGAGACGCTGCATACGAGAACACATAGTTGATACCATCGATGATGGTGGCCATGTTCATCTCGCGCCAATCGAGGTAGGTAGTTGGAACGGTGACGAAGACCAATTCCGATTCGTAGGCAATTCCCCTCCCCGCACTGGCACTTTTGCTCCCGATCCCGGATCCGGCGGCAATAGCGGCACAGGCGTTTCCATGTGATCCGAAGTTTTCCATGTCGTACTGTTTCTGCAGTAGGGAAAAAGAGTCCTTGAACTCTGCCCCATACGTATATCCCGTCGGCGGCGTCCCCGATAGATCCTGCACCCATGCCCGACTGATCCGCAACGTCGAATACGTCGTGTCATAGAAGGCCGGATTGGTAAAATCAAATCCACCGTCAAGGACACCGATCACCACTCCTTTTCCGGAAAGGGGCATGGGGATCCCGATACCCTTCGCGGCAGAGTCGACGTTCGCATAGTATCGTGCCGAATCCATCTGCATGCGCACCGTTGGCGCCAACTCGAAATATTCAATGCCGTGCAGCTCGGTGAAGGACTTCACTGCGGTCGCCGGTATCCGAATCGTCCAGATGTTGCCGGCCTTGGTCCCAACAATGGCACCCAGGCCGTTGAACCGAGCTTCATCGACCTGACTGTTCACCTTGATGAGCAGATTGACGATAGGCGGGCGTTGTTGAAGACGTGCATCCGATACAGCTTGCTTCTCGTTCCCCTGAACGCTGAGCCACTGCATGAGGTTTGCGGAAAGTCTCGCATTGTCCTGCTGTGCCTGCAACGGCATTGCTAGAAAGCACAGCAGGATCGACAGGGTTGTTGTTCTCATTGCCCAATATACGGGTTCACGGTGCTCACCCGCCCCCTACCAAACCCTTGATCCATTGAACACATTCCACTTCGTCGACGATGGACCATGAGTGGGGATGACGCTGTCCGTTGGCGCGGTAGCCGGTGCGGAAAGACTGCATGAACTCTGCCCTTGTGTTGCCCATCAACACCAGACGGTTGATGAGCTCTGCGGTGACCTCGTAGTTGGAGAGATGGACGGTCTGATTGCGATGGATGATCCTCCAGCTGATGTCAACGTCGTGATACGTGCGCACCGCCGTGTTGACAAGATGACGTTCGTTCTCGCCATAGTCTTTGTTCATGGAGAAGGCGGTGAGATCGGCATAGACGTTTACATTTTCACTCGGGATACCATGATCGGCCTTGATGTGTCCAATGGCACGCTCGGCCTCTTCAACGGCCAGGTCGTTGTACCGTGTGCGTGCAATGTCTTCAAGGAAGGTGTAAATGGTGAAGATGTCGATGGGTGAATCAACGGTGAAGACGCCCTTGGGCTTGATCGGATATCGATCCGGAAACTGGTTGCAGAGCTCTACATAGCGCAGGGCGATCATGCCACCGGCAGAAAATCCGCCGAGGACAAAAGCATCCGGGTTGACGTTGTACCGCTTGATCACGTCGCGCAATACCATCGATAGGCGTGACCTGACGGCCGAGTCTGCATAGAGCTTGTTGCCACCGGCGTAGAAGACCGTTAGAAGATCGTTCGCATAGGCAACGTTGTGCAGCTTCGTCTCCGGTGTCGGCTTCCGGTTCAACAACAAGGTAATATCCAGTGGTGCTATCGGCAGGGTCTACAGCGATCTTCTGGATCGTCTGGCTGCGACCTGCGTGAGCACTGATGATGATCAACACGACGAGACAGAGCCAGCGTGCGATGGGCTTCATTCCAACACCTTCGTGAAGGTGCGGCCGTTGAATTGTTGAACGGTCGTGCCGTTGACGACGAACCATAATGCCCCTTTCCGGTCTTTGTAGATCTCAGTGACCGATAGACCTGCAAGCCCATGCTGTGTTGTGTAGTTCTTGAACGTCTTGCCGTCATACTTCCACACACCGGCATCGACAGTACCGACCCAGATGTTGCCGTCACGATCTTCATTGATGGCAAAGACCCGCGCCAGTGAACCGGGTTTGTTGACGGGTTTCTTGCCGCGAAGAAATTCTTCGTTGCCCAGATGTTGTTCTTCAGTGATGTTGCGTAGTCGTCCCCCTTCATAGCGGAACAATCCTCCGCCGTTGTTCCCGAACCACATGGTGCCATTCTTGTCTTGAAAGATCGTTCGTACAGCTCCACCGTCAAGATCCAGTTGGTCGATGTAGCTGAATATGAGGCCGTTGTAGACGACAACCCCTTTCTCCTGGGTACCGAACCAGACATTACCTGCACGGTCGGTGAACGTGGTATAGACACCATACGCGCGGCTGTTGGTATTGGTCCGGATCTCATATGATGGCGGATGAATGGTGAAGGCCGTGAATGTTGTGCCGTCGAAGTAGCACATTCCATTGGGTTGATTGAAGTAGACGTAGCCCGGCTTTGAGATAAGCTTCCCCGGCAATGCCATTTTGACTGAGCCCGTCGCTGTTGTAAACGTCTTGCCGTCAAACCGACTGATACCGTCCCTCGTGGTGAACCACAAGTGCCCCTTGGAGTCTTCTTGGACGGACATGACGTAGTCGCTCACCAGTCCATGTTTGGTGGTGTACTGTGTGACCTCGGCTCCGTCGTATCGGTACACTCCGTTGCTGTTGCTGCAAAACCAATAGACGCCGTTCTTGTCCTGCAGCATGCCGTCAAGGTTTGGACCGAGCGTCAATACGGCCAGTAGGGTGATCCACATTTGAGTCATTATTTTTCCTATATTTACGACATTATTTCTGCTACATTCATGTCATCGTACGTCAACCGGCTTGTAGATCAAGAACTTAGCGACAGACTCGCCAGGGCGGGTGCTGTCGTGGTCGAAGGTCCAAAAGCCTGTGGGAAGACGCTAACTGCCAGACAGGTCGCCAACAGCGAGGTCCGGGTCGATGTCGATCCAGCCGTCCGGACATTGTTGAGCACCTCACCAGAGATCGTCCTCGCCGGTCCGACGCCGCGTCTGTTTGACGAGTGGCAGGTGGTTCCAACGCTGTGGAATCTGATCCGTCACGCCGTCGATGATCGTCAATCCAGAGGACAGTTCATCCTCACTGGCTCTGCCATGCCGGCGGACGATGCCACTCGCCACTCCGGAGCCGGTCGGTTCAGTCGGTTGCGGATGCGCCCCCTCACCAGTCTGGAATCAGGGCTCTCCACCGGGGCTGTAGGACTTCAACAACTCGCAACGGGTACTGCCACATTCGCGATCCCACCAACTGACCGAACGTTCACGGACATCGTCGATGCCATCTGTAGAGGGGGCTGGCCAGCAAACATCGAGAAGAGCAGAGATGAGGCGATCCTAAGCGTGCGTGAGTATCTCGATGAGATCACCCGCATCGATATCGCAACGTACGAAACCGGACAGAAGCCACGAGACCCGGAACGTATCGCTGCGGTGATCCGCTCCATCTCGCGCGGAATCGGCTCGGCGATCAAGTTCACCACGATCACGAATGACGTCAATGGCGAGGAGGGACTTCACGGCACGGTGGTGTCTCAAAGAACCGTCAGCGCATACATGGAAGCGATCTCGAAGGTGATGATCCTAGAGCATCTACCTTCGTGGCGGACACACCTGAGATCCAAGGCGATCTTGCGGACGTCTCCGAAGTTGTATTTCGCAGATCCATCGATCGCCGTGGCTGCACTGCGTGCCACACCCGCATCGTTGTTAGCCGACGTTGCGTTGCTTGGACAACTGTTCGAGAATCTCGTGATCCGCGACTTGTTGGTCTATGCACAGCACATAGATGCAACCGTGAGTTTTTACCGCGACAATAACGGCCTGGAAGTAGATGCCATCGTTGAACATTCCGATGGTTCGTGGCAGGCGTTCGAGATCAAGCTGGGTAATGATGCTGTGGACGCCGCTGCTGCATCACTCATGAGCTTCATGGCGAATGTCGACACGTCCAAACGAGGCCAACCCAAAGCCCTCACCGTGATCACCAGCACGGGCTATGCCTACACACGTCCCGACGGTGTTCACGTTGTCCCTATCACAATGTTAGGCGTCTGACTATCTTGCACCATCCAATCATCTGTTCAGGAGAGAGCGATGTTCAAACGTTGGTGCCTTCTTGCATCGATCATCGGCGTGATGGTCGTATCCGCCCCCTACCTCAAGGCCGATAATGGTATCGGTATCCAGTTCGGCGAGCCCGGTAATGTAGGCCTGTCGCTACGATTCGACAAACTCGCCATCGGTGCGTCATGGGACTTCGGGAACGACGGCTACTTCCACGTGACCGCCGACCAATGGCTGATCAAGGACGATGTTGCGAAAAAGTTGGATTGGTTCCTGGGAGTTGGCGTTGATCTCGGTATCGGCGAACCCTTCACTCTGGCGGCTCGTCTACCGATCGGCCTGCAGTGGATGCCGGCAAAACAGTGGGAGATCTTCGGACAAGTCGCGCCGGGACTGCAGTTGGTCGATAAGACCGACTTCTACATTGGCGGTGCCGTTGGCGTCCGCTACATTTTCTAAGATGAATGTAATGTGGGTGAACCCATGCGATCATTGATCGTCATCGTCTGTTTGTGCTTTGGTGTCGCTGCCGTTTTGGCCGGCGACACCGAAGCCAACTATGCCAAGTGCTCTGTCACCGTCAAATGGTCACGCCGCGGTGAAGATGCTTCCGTCACCGTCACGGTCAAGAACGGCGCAAAGAAGACCCTCGTCGATCCCGTGGTCCGCGTCACCTTCTTCGACAAAGACGGCAACCAGGTCGCCTCCGACTCCAAGGCCTACTTCGCCCGCATCGGTAAGGGGGCGAGCAAACGTATGGAAACCAGAATATGGTCGCTCATTCCACCCGAAGCAGAGAAGGTGGAGGGGAAGGTAGAGGGCGGATACTTTGAATAACCGAATAGCCGAATAACCGAATAACCGACTAACCGAATGGTCGAATGTCATTCCGAACAGAGTGAGGAACGATATAACCGAATGGTCGAATGTCATTCCGAACAGAGTGAGGAACGATATAACCGAATAACCGAATGTCATTCCGAACGGAGTGAGGAACGATACTACCGAATTACCGAATGTCATTCCGAACGGAGTGAGGAACGATATAACCGAATGGTCGAATGTCATTCCGAACGGAGTGAGGAACGACTAACTGATCGGTACACGGATCCCGAGTTGTATCGTAGGACCCGAGAGACTAGCTGCCGTGAGGTCGACGTAGTCCGGTCCGATGTGGATGTCGTAGCCGAGGCGGCCAAGAACTTGTAGCCGCGGGAAGAGGGTGCGTTCGTATTGAACAAATGGACCCAACACGAAGTGCATGGCAGACCCTATTGGACTGTCCGGCACGGACGGAACCCAGTCCGTTGGGTTGAAGCTGTTGTTGGAGGCATTCTGATAGCTGACGGATCGTGCGCCAACGGTGGAACCAACGCTGCATTTCCAATCTTCGTCCTGAAGCGCGTGGAATCGTAGCTCGGAGAAGAAGCCTAAGACGGTGAGGCGGAGCTCTTCCTCGTTCTCAGTCGTGTAGGGCTTGACCGATACCATCATATCGACACCAAGACCAACGGCGGCGTGCTTGAACGCATAGTCGAATGTGATCCCCAGCCGCCAGTTCGGCTGCGTTGATGAGATCGTTGGCCCGGAGCGGATCACACCGCCAACATCGTTGGCAGAGACATTACTGCATAGCAGCAACGATAGCGCAAAGGCCAAAGGTAATCGTTGACTTGAGCGTGTCATTCACACGCAACGTAACTCTACACGAATTCAGTTCAAGCGAACTATTCGCGATCACGGCGGAACGGCCTCATCATCTGCGAAAAGAACCCACCGGGATATTTCTCGACGTTATCAAAGCCGAGGGCGATGTCGCGTCCGTTGGTGGGCATATAGGCCGATCCGAACAGATAGTCCCAGATGCTGAGCGTGATACCGTAGTTGACGCCTTTCACATTCTCCGGCAGCGTCTTGGCATGGTGCCAGATGTGCATCTGCGGGTTGTTGAAGATGTACTTCAGCGGACCCATCGGAATGTTGATGTTGGCGTGGTTGAGGTGGCCGATGGCAAGCGCAAAAATGTGAACTACGAAGAAGTCGGTCAGGCTAAAGCCGAAGAGTGCCAACGGCAAGTACTCGATGAAGCGATAGACGATGGTCTCCATCCAATGATAGCGCAGATGGGCAGCAAAACCCATTTGTTCGACGCTGTGGTGGACCTTGTGGAATTCCCAGAGTTTGGGATGGGCGTGCAGGAGTCGGTGGACATTCCACTGCACAAAGTCGCGGACGATGAAGAGCGTGAACAGCTGCGCCCACGCCGGCCATGCGCGTACGTCGAAGATCTCAAATTCCCAGATCCCGAGGAGACTGGCCGCCCCCTCCCGAACGAAGTGAACCACGACGTTGGAGACGGCTGCATAGCCGATGAGGGAGAACACGAAAAAGTTGAAGAACATGTACCAAGCGTCCAGCCAGAAATCCTTACGGATCACTGGCTGGTTCTTACGCCATGGTATGATGATCTCGAACATCCACACCACCATGCTAAGACCGATCAGCCAATAGAAGTAGTTGTGCCACGAAGGATGCGTGATCTCGTGCCACAGATACCGCGCATAGCCGGTGTAGGCATTGGTGATGATCTCCAGGATGTCCATGATCGTGATCCGTTACTTGGTGGTAGGATAACCAAGTGCAGACCACTTATTGTAGCCGCCGACCATGTTGTACACGGTCTTGAAACCCTTCTCGGCCATCAGCGTCGCCGCCCGTGAGGAGCGTCCGCCAACAGCACAATAGACCACGTACGTCTTGTTCTTATCAAGCTTCGTGATCTGCTGCTCGAACGTTGCCCCGCTGATGTCGATCAGCTTTGCATTCTTCAAATGCCCGCCATCCCACTCACCCGGCGTCCGTACATCGATCACCACAACCTGTCCTTTGTCGATCATCTTCTTGGCTTCGACCGGATCAACATCCTTGCGGGTCTGTGCACACGCTGTTGACGAAAAGGCGAAAAGGAGAAAAGGCAAAATGGCTAAAAGGCGAAAAAGCATTTTTATACTCCAGTAATTGTTGTTCCCAGTTCCCTGTTCCCAGTTCCCAGTTCCCAGTTACCCCTTTTCCGCAACGATCCTATTCACCTTCGTCCACGGCCCGCCATTATGCGCTGTGAATCCCGCGTTGCGCGCCATATCGGTGGCGGCACCGCTGCGTGCGCCGGAGGCGCAGCAGAAGACGATGGTCTTGTTCTTTGGCAACTTCTTGAGTGCCGGACCCAGCTCGTTGAGCGGGATGTTCATCGAGCCGGCCACATGACCGCCACGATATTCCATCACCGACCGTACGTCGATGATCGTTGCGTTGTTATTGATGGCTTCGGCTACGGCTTCGTTGGAGCCGGAGCCGGTGAGCATGGAGAGGAGAGAGTTGAGCATGTTAACCTGTTAGTATGCTAGTGTGCTAAAAAGTCTGTTAGTCGGTTAGTCAGTTAATGATACCACCAACCACCAACCACAAACCACTAACCACTACGAACATAGTGCTCGCCCCCTATCCATGTTGGTGACAGAATCACCACAATATCATTCACCGAATTGCAGGTCGAAGGCGGCGTAGAGGCGGATCTGGGAGAACGACTGTTTGACGGAGTGGATCGTGGGGCCGGCGGGATCAACAAGCGGGTGCGAGATCGTGGAGGTGATGCGCATTTCGTGATCAGTGAGTGGGTAGACGGTCATCAACAACCCGAGCTCCATGCCGAAGCGTTCCGAATACGTGGTGCGGACGCCGAAGCGACCGGTGAAGTTGATGGTCGACTCGGGTTCGAGAAGGATCTCCGTCTTGTCGGTCTGGGTAAAGGTGCCGCCCTGATCGGTCTGTTGCGAGACGTTCGTGCCTTCGTATGAGCTCATGGGGAGATACCACCCCGCGCCGGCACCCACAACGACGGTGCTCTTGGAGTTGGTGATCGGTACGCGGAGGACAAACTCGAGCGGAATGGTAAGGGTGCTCAACGACGCGAAGTTCGTTGATGTGGTCGACGATGAACCGTTGAAGTACACGCTCGACGTGACGTGCTCGATGGAGTATCGCTGCACATCGAACCATGCACCGGATCGAAGTTCGAGAAGGGGCGTGATGGGATAGGAGATGGAAAGGCCCGTACCCCAAGCGCCGATGGTCTCGATACTCTCGTAGATGAAAGGGAACGTTGTGCCTGACTGTTCGGACAAGACCACCTGCCAGCCGGATGGTTGGGAGAGGTTGACGTTGCCGTTGATGGAAAGATGAATGTCATCTCCTTGCGACAAAACGGTCGCAGCACTCACCAGAAGTACTGCGACCGTCGTCAAGGAGATCCGATGAGTGCTCGCAAACCGGATCATATGTTTTCTCCTGTGGTTAGACCTTGGCGTGACGGCGTGACCACAGAAAATACTTCTCAAACGCGAGTTTTGCCCAATGTGCTTCCGGACCGGGGATAATGAACTCATGCTCGCGAGGGCTCAGCATGTGGTCGCCGACGATCATCATGCCCATGTTTCCCGTGTCCATGATGCAGTAGGCAGCCATATCGTCGAATTTTTCGGCTTTAAGGGGCAGACCCTTGATATCAGCCACGATATTCTTCACGGCCGTCTTGGCCATCTGCTCCGTCGGCCATCCCGTCTTCGGCACACCACACGGCACTTCGGTAGCCATCGGCGGCTTTACGTGCACGGCTACACCGGCAGCGAAGACGTTCTTATAGGTTGGATGCTGATACGTGTCGTCCACTTCGATAAAGCCGTTGGCATTGGCCAGACCCGGCGTGTTGCGCACAGCGTCGACGCCTATGAATCGCGGCATGACCATCGTGAACTTCGACGGATAGAATTCGCCATTCTCTAACAACACACCATCGGCTTTTACTTCTTTGATCACGGAGTTGAGTTTGTAGTCGATGTGATAGTGGTTGAACATCCACTCACACATCTTCTGCGCATTACCAAAGCCACCGATACCGAAGTGTGCAGCGAACGGTTCTGCCGTGATGTACGTGATCGGTGCTTTGTCCTTCAGGTGGTTCTTGGCCACTTGATAGCGCGTGTTGAACAGGAATTCATACGCAGCACCAAAGCAGGCGGCGCCTTGTGCCGAGGCGATCACGATCGGACCCGGATCTTTGAGGAAACGCTGCCATGCTTCACGCGTCTTCTGCGCCACACCCAAACCCACGATGGAGTTGGAATGCTCGCGCAGACCGGGGATATAGTCGTAGTCAACCTTGGGCCCGGTGCCGATCATGATGTAATCATAGGTCAACGGGTCGTGGTGCTGTAGGTTGACGGTATTCTTCTCGAGATCGAAGTTCAACACTTCGTCTTCGATGAAATCGATGCCGTGGTTTTCGTAGATCGGACGCACGTCAAACGTGATGTCCTTTTCTTCCCGCAATCCGAACGGATACCAGATCAGCGATGGGAAGAACAAGAACTTGTGCGTGTTGGCCACAACGGTGATGCGGTGGTTGTCACCCACCAACTCTTTCAGCTCGATAGCTGCTGTGTAGCCGGCGAAGTTTGTGCCGATGATGACGATGTGTTTGCGTTCCATGTTGATCTCCTTGACGAGATGTGTGTAAATCCTACACGCAACTTCTCGGTCTCGGCAGTCTCAAAACATGACGAACGTCAGGATTACCGGGTGATAATGTCACCATTCACTTGCACCGTCAGGAACACCGACCGTGGCTCTGCCGGGATGATGCCCGGGCCGGGATAAGAAACGGCCCGACGTGTGAAATAGCTTGCACCGAAGATGTTGTTGCAACTGGCTTCGATCCTTAGCCAGTTGAAGGTCCACGACGCCGACACATCCCAGACGTTATAGGCCGGCACGATCCCCGAGACAGCCGAGGCCGTGTATTCGGCATTGGATGCATCCGTGAATTGTTGGCCTACCCAGGCCGACATCAACGATAGTGAAACATCGTTCCACCAGATGTTCAACGTTGTGCGCAAGGTATACGGCGGCACAAACTCCACATCATTTCCATCGATCGTCGGTTCATCCGGTGCGAGATATTGTCCGTCGATCAACGATCCGTTCACCAACAGTCGCACCCCCCAATCCCTCGTTGCACTCCCTGCAACAACTCCCACAACGTCCACCTCAACAACTGCCTCCACGCCGGTGGTATAGGCATCGGCCACATTCGTCCGATATCGATACGGTTGATAGAGAGGGGGCTGATCAGCACGTAGGATCTCGCCGATCCGATCGTTATAGCGCAAGTAGAAGAGACTCGCATCGAAAGAGATCACTTCACCGATCCGACCGCGCGCTCCAAGGTCGAGCGTATAACCACGCTCGTCAGTGATGTTCGGATCAACGATCAGGTTCGGATTGGTGATGCGCAGATCTGAGAACGTGATCGACCGGAAGTTCTGTGATGCATTGCCATACAGCTCGATACCATCGATGCCTTTGTACGAAAGCCCCACGCCCCCTAACACGATGTTGCGGGATCGACTGCGTTCTTCCTGCACCATGGAGTCAACGATGACGTTGCCGGCCAGATCGCGAAGGAAGATGCGATACCATCCGTCGGCGCGTGTGGTGATATGCTCCATGCGGATGCCGGGTACAACGGAAAAGCCCGCGCCGAGATCGATGAGTCCTTCAGCAAAGATGGCTGCGTTACTGTTTGGGAAGGTGTAGTCAGATCCCTCAAGTTGATCAGGATTGGTGAACGTGAAGTCCGCGTCCGTGCTGTCGCTGCCGAGACCTTGCTGTTGCGTCGTGTTCCCGCTGAAGAGTCGGATACCGCCAACGATCGTCGACGTATGACCAAACAGTTCGAGATCATGCGTGATCGTCGTCTCGTTGCCGAGGTTGTGGAAGTCGCCGGCGATCAAGGTACGCGGACCACCAAGGTCGGCCATGTTGATGCGGTCGAGGTTGCCCAATGCGGAACGCGACGACAAGTTGCCGAAGAACAACGAGCGGATGGTCGTGAATTCACTCAGCACAAGATCGAGACGCAGCGACGCAAGATTCCAATTCACCGTGAACCAATTACGGGCTCGCACCGATTGTGATGGATCATCTTCGAACATCTTATCGGTGAGTCCGCCCGGTTGATGAGCGAGGTAACTCATGTAGGTATAGTCAGCACTGATCCGCAGTTTGTCGGTGACCTCAACCAACGTCGACGCATACGCTGTGTGCATGTCGAATTCAGAGTTTGGACGCCAACCGTCACCACGTTTGAATTGGTAGAACACATCGTATTGCACGTTGTCCACGGTGCCGTTCACATCAAGAAACGTCGACGCAAATCCATATGACCCACCAGTTACACGTGCGCGTGCCTGTACGGCCGCATCGGTCGTCGGCCGCCGAAACAGGAAGTTCACCATTCCGCCAAACTGCGTACCATACCGCAGTGCACCGCCGCCTCTAACGATCTCGATCCGTTCCAGAGCTTCGATAGGGGGCGTGTAGTAACTCTCGGGATAGCCCAGCGGATCGGCTGAGATGTCATAGCCATTTTGTCGCGTCGTGAAGTTCGATGTTCTGTCCGGCGACAAACCACGTCCGCCAATGCCCAGCTGAATCCCGGCACCGTCGCTCTCCCAAATGTTCAAGCCCGCAACGGTCGAGAACACTTGCCTAGCGTTGTTAGTGCTTGCGTTCACCGTCATCTGTGAGATCGGCACCAGCTCCGTCTTCTTTGCAGCATAGATCACTCCATTCTGCACATCGTCAACCGTCGAGATCAACGAACCCACGTTCCGAGCACCCTGCACATCAACCGGTCGCAAGCGCACGGTGTCGGTGCGCACGCTATCGGGTGAAGACGTCCTTCGTCCATCATTAGCAAGTACTCTAGTAGAGTTCAGTGTCGCGATGGTAAGCGCAGCGAACAACAGACGAAGGACGCCGGACGAAGGACGTCGGACGTGGGACGAAGGACGCCGGACGTGGGACGAAGGACGTCGGACGCTGTACGTCTTACTCACGTTCCCTCACCCATTCATTGCGATGAAATCCGAGCGTCACTTTACCAAGGTCTACTGTTGGATCCACCAACAGTTGGCTTGGCGCACCGTTCAACGTCACCCACACTTCAGCGGTCACCTTTGGATCGTGCACGCCCCTTATCGCATAATGGTCACGGAGCATGTGAGCATACTGAGCGATCATATCGGGCTGCATGGCCATCTGCTTCTCTTGATGGCTATTCAAGAACTCGCGGTTGTCTACCACACCACTCCTACCCGTCTTCGTATCGGTGACGGTGAACGTTGCCGTTCCCGCTTTCTCCATCAACATCACGCGCCATCCAAAACGATATCCCTCTTCGGTCCACAACAACTCACCGGGATAGAGCACAAAACGCCAGGCGATGAGGAGTTGGAGGAGGAAGAAGGGGTACAGGGGAATGGGGAATGGGGAATGGGGAATGGGGGATCGCCTATTGAATTCCCCATTCCCAATTCCCAATTCCCCATTCCCCACAAAGAATACCAACGTCATCCCCACCATCACCAAGGGAAACACGCCGATCTGGAAGAGGAGGCCGGTGACAGCGTGGAAGCCGATGACGGCGAGGTAGGCATAGATGCGTGTGGGCTTGTAGTAGAGGAAGAACGGAATGCTGAGGTCGTACAACATGCCGGCCCAGGAGAAGGCCCATGGGACCCATGATAGACCGAAGAGTGGACCGATAATAGGGATGTCGGTGTGGGCCGGAAGCCAGATGCGCAGCGGCATGGCATCGATCAACCATGCCGAAGAGATCTTGGCAAGGCCGGCGTGAATGTAGACGATGCTGATCTGTAGTTTGAAGATGTCAATGGTCCACTTTGGAACATCGACGCGTCGTGTTGAGGGTTTGCGCCACGCATCAACAGACCATGCGGATGCTGCCGGCACGAAACACAACAGAAACGCAACAAGACTTACAAAGTAGTAGTGGTTGAGATAGTAGGTCTTGTCCATCAGCTCGATGTAGGTAAAGCTGAGCAAGAATGTGATGATGGACAGACGGTACCAAGCACCAAGCAAGACGCCGATACCACTGACGAGAAGGACGCCGAAGAGCAGGTTGATCCATGGCTCTGGCGGGACCACTACCCATTCAAAGAAGACGTACGGAAAGTGCCACATCGGCTCGATGTACTGATCATGGATCCAGCCCAGCCACATAAAGCGGATGGTGCTGATGGTCATGGCCGTACCAAAGATGATGCGGACGATCGCTAGATCAATCGCCATCACCGCTGCTGTAGGTGATGCTGATGCCAAGCAGTGAACTCATCTCGCTCTTGATGAAGCGTGTGAGCTTGAACATCTCGGTGTATAACGGTTCAAGTGTTGTTGGTGCTGTTGTGATCGTCTCGCTCAAGATCATCGTCGTACCCAAGGTTTCAAGCTCACGCACGATGGCTTGGTCCTGCACCTTGGTGTCATCGATCAACCGTTGACCGCCGCTGACCGTCATCAAGTAGTCCATAAAGCCAAGGATCTTCTCACCGGATGCGGTCTTGCCATACCACAAGCGCATGACGGCATCGTAGTGCTTGTCCATCAACTGTTTGGAGATGCCGCTATAGCATGCCTCTACACGCGTCGGCTCCGATGTGGTCTGCCCGGCACGTTTACCTAGTGGCAAGGCAAGCTTATAGTTCTTCAGCAACTCAAAGCTGATGTTGAGATGATTGAACAACAAGCTTGTACCACTGCCGGCATCGGTGCCGTTGCGCGAGATGAACTCATCGCGATAGCCGTTCTTCCATGCAGTGCGCACTTCGGAGATCTCACTCAACAGACGCCGCACAACACTGCGTAAATAGGCGCCACGCGAACTCCCGACGTATTCCGTTGCCGGTGAATGGTAAAGCAAATACTCCGCTCCATAGATGCCACGGCTATCCCGATCGAAGTTGTTCTGCGTTGTATCACCGGCCGCAACGTAGGCCTCGATCTTTGTTGCACTCGCCGGGAACGTTGCAACGTTCTCAGCCAACGTGCCATACAATCCCTCTGCCGGACCAAAGTTGAACGTCACCGCATCTTGCCACGACGTTGCAACAGCCACCCACCACTTCTTGCAGGAGTCTAGATTAGCCTCATCCGGCGATGCCGTAAACGCATCCACTTTCGCCTGCAACGCACTCACATTTGCCCACAACACATCGTAGGATGGCATGATCACCCTGTCCGCAACATCGGTGAGCATCGCCTTCCTGTCAAACGTATCCGTCGGCGTACCCCCATCATCGGTACACGAAACAAGAATCAATAGGAGCACTATGTAAGCAACAACTCTCACTCTATATTCTAACCTCTTTCTAGCAATCTAGCCCTCTAGCTATCTAGCTGACTAGCTGACTATCTAGCTTGCTCAGAAACCCAATTCTTCCTAAAATCCTCCATCTCCGTAGCCGTGAATCCATAGATCGCTTGCAGCTTCTTCGTCACGGCTTCAAGCTTTGGCAACCACGCTACGGGTTCTTTCCACACAAGGTAGGGGGCGGTATAGGATGCATTGGCAAGCATCTCGGTCAGATCGGCATCTGATGGTTTTCGTTGTGAAGCATTGATACCCTGCATACCCTTGAGGATGCCGACACCTTCGCCGTAGCTATGTGCCGCAGAAGCCCGCGTTGCTTCGTCAACGCTTGTGCCGGAGAGACGGCCGATAGCTGCATACATGTAGTTGATCACGGTTGCAGCAAGGGCTCGCTCCCATTGTGTGCGGAACTCCGTGAGCGCTGCGTCGCGGTCGGCGTTGTATTCAGCGCCGGCTTTCACAGCTGCTTTGGCTTTGCGGAGTGCATAGGCGGCCTTGGTGTACGGACCGGTGCCGTCGTTCTTATCACGACGTGCTGCATACTTGGCAACGTAGGTGTCAGGATGTGTTGGATTACGATCGGAGTTGGCAAATGCCGGCGTTGCTCCAAAGAGCACCACTAGGTTATCGATCGATGCCTGCGTGATCTGTCCGCTCAGTACGGCATTCACACGTTGGAACAGCAGATAGGAGAACAGTCGTTTTTCGATCTGCTCCTGGACGTCATGTCCAACACCGTTGAAGATGTATCCACCGCTCACACCACCTGTAGCAGCCGGTGCGTCGGTAAGCAAGAAACTCTTGCCGCCATTCTCGATGGCATCGTTGATCAACGCATCGATCTCCGGACGAAACGTGGCATCGATCGAGGGAGACAGCGTGCCCCATGCCGCCTGCAGTGCCGCAGCGTTCACCGGCGTACCAACGGTGCGCCCTGCCTTCACTTCATTGAGCACCGAGGTGAGGTTAGCCACAATGGCGCGTTCGGACGCGGTGTTGGCAGAATAGCCGGTGGTGTCATACGTAGCCGGTACCTGGAGTGGAGCTACCGGATCGGTGCCGCTGTCGCAGGCAACCAGCACCAGTGTCATGACGGCGAGGACTAAGGTCGAGAATTTCATAGGACCAAATGATGTGTGGTGGACGATCAATGGTCACAAACTTATGCTTATTTAGACTAAGTCCAAATAAGAACAAGATTAATTTTTAGAAACCTGCTACCTCTCCCAGTCCGGCACGGATCGGAAACCACAAGGTCTGCATGATGGCTGCATTCTTCGGCAAGGTATAGGCGATCTTCCCCACCTTATGATCCTCGCCGCGGGGGTTGTCGTTGTCCACCACCACCCAATTCACCGCCCACGACACCAATCCGGTGAGGAAACTCCCCTTCTTGGTCTTCTTGTCCACGATCTCGATGGCGAGGTCTTGATAGACGGGATCGACGATCCCACGACATGCTCGCCCCTTAACATCGAACCGGAAGGAGGCGAAGTCGGAACGTCCGCTGGAGACCTTGATCCCCTCGATCACAGGCAGGAACGAATTCAGCCGAGTGCAATCGAACTGTTTCATCCAGCCTTCGGCATGCATGGTGTAGGTGGAGACGTTCAGTGGCACCATCATCGTAGCGGCCATCTCCGCCTGATCCATAAAGATCCCCTGGGCTTTGATGGTAAGGGGCGAACCAGACTGCACATCACGTCGGGTAGAGAGGCCCGTTACGGAGGCGTGGACCTTGTTCCACCGAAGACGCCCGATGCCGGGAGTGCCATGACGATGCTCTGCATACAGCACCGAGGTGTTGGCAACGTTGATCGTGTCGATGTTCACCACGAACGGGATCTGGGCGATGATCTCATGCGGCATCAGGAAGGGCTTGGCGTTGTTCTGTCCCGGAACGCCGAACGACTCACTGAGCACATCAACGTTGAGCGCACCTACCGACACCTCGCCAACATCCAGCATCGTTCCCGCGATCAAGGCATTGAGGTCGATGTCATTGAGTGCCAGTTGTGATGCACTGATGCGAAACCGATCGCCGGATCGCTTCTGACGTACGATCCATTCTTTGTCGGACAGTTCGGTGCCGATGTGGCAGGAGTCGATGGTGAGACGTTGTTGCGAGAACGAGAACAACACACCGGTCACTGCATACGTATCGCGTTTGTCTGTGATCACCCGTGCCGAAGCAACCGACATGGACGTGTCGCTACCGCTGATGCGAACGAGTGCTCCTTCAACGTTCACCGTTTTGCCATCGGAATATTCGCGGTACCACCGATCGATGTTTATAGTGATGTCGTTCAGCAAGTGCCGACGCTGCGATGAAGATCCAAGATAGATGTCGCGAACGATGAGGTCGAACCCCGACACCACACCCTTCATTGATGCCGTATCGTTCTTCTGCGAGTTTGTTGTGTGGACGTCAAGGATCTCGACGGCATCAACAGACAATGGCGAGATATCTTTCGGCAAAGCATTCACGGCCAGCACATCCAGCAGTGAATCAACATTCGGGATCTGCGGCAACCGCACGATCGATGTATCACGGTCACGAAGATCGGCGGTTAGTCGACCTGTTGAATCGACCACGTCTAACACTGCGACGGGATGCAGCAGTTGTATCGTCCCCAACGAAAGGCCACCGCCGTTCAGCACATCCCACGGCGAAAGTCCGGAGCATGTCAGTGCATCGATCGTTAGCTTCAGCTGCTGCCGTACCGAGTCATCCGATCGATACGTGATCATGATGTCGTTGATCGACAGCTCTTGCAAGAAGAAGGCATAGTCGAACTCGCCAAAGTTCACATTCACCTTCCCTGCACTTGCCTCATGCACCGCTTCCGACACACGGTTCTTGAGATACGTCACCGCCGCCTCTCGGATCGTCTGCTGCACCTTGTCGGCATACAGCAGATATGCTCCCACAGCGAACAACACCAACGCCGCAACACCGCCGGCGATCCAATACCCGATGCGCTTGTTCATACGGGAAAATAGGGGGATGTCACATTACACACCACTGAACGCACAATATGCCAGGTGCCAGGTGCCAGGTACCTGTTCCCAGTTCCAGTTCCCAGTTCCCAGTTCCCAGTAACACAGGAGTAAGTATGCACACCTCCATAGGCCTCCACATCCTCATTCAGCCGATGAGAAGGGGCGACCAGTTCCCGGAAGACCATCATGCTTCCATCATTGATGCGGCGCATCAGGCGGCCATCATGTACGAATGTCCGATGCAGGAAATGCAGGTCCTGCGCGACCATATCCACGTGTTGGTGCTAGCCAACGTCGAGACGCAGGCATCGGACTTCATCCATGCCCTCATGGACGGTATCGGAGGTGTGATGCAGCGCTCCGAGCCCGACTTCCAACTTTCCGAAGATGTGCACGTGACCCTCCTGCCCCCTTGGCATATCGAGATCCTTGCAAGCTTCATTCGCGACCAAGAACGATTCCACCGCACACGGAGCGTCGAGGACGAACTCGACCTGGTGTTTCGGCCGAACGCCCTTCCAAAAGCAGAAACGGCCTCCGAAGGGAGCGCAGCGTATCAGAAGTTCCATTAGGGACCGATACCAACCCTATATTTGCACCCACGTATGAAACACACCATCTTCCACTCGTTCCACACGGCAGCCGGCGCCAAAATGGTCTCGTTCGCCGGTTTTGAAATGCCGATCCAATACCCAACCGGTATCCTTGAAGAGCACCGAACGGTTCGTACCGGCGTTGGTGTCTTCGATGTCTCCCACATGGGCGAGTTCGACATCACCGGTCCTGACGCACTGGCCCTTGTCCAGAAGATCACCATCAACGACGCATCTAAACTCGAGCCTGGCAAGGCGCAATATTCAGCGATGTGCCGGCACAACGGCACCATCGTAGACGACCTTTTGGTCTACCACCGCGGAGAGAACCATTACATGTTGGTGGTCAACGGCGCCAACATCGACAAAGACTGGGCCTGGGTAATGGAGAACGCAGTATCGTTCTCCAACGTCACCGTCCGCAACGACTCCGACATCACGCACCTCCTCGCCGTTCAAGGTCCGAAGTCGATCGACACCCTTCAACAGCTCACAAGTGTCACCCTGGCCGACGTCCCCTTCTACAGCTTCGTTGAAGGCACGCTGGCCGACACGCCGATGATCATCTCGCGTACGGGATATACCGGCGAGATCGGTTTCGAACTCTACTTCCAAGGCGACCTCGACGTTGCAACGCGCGTTGTCAACGCCCTCTTTACCGCTGGCGCCGATGCCAACATCCGCTGGATCGGCCTTGGTGCTCGCGACACGCTGCGTCTCGAAAAGGGCTACTGCCTCTACGGCAACGACATCGACGAGACCACCAATCCTATCGAAGCCGGCCTTGGCTGGATCACCAAGCTCAAGAAGGGTCCCTTCAACGGTCTCGACGCCATCGCTGCCGTCAAAGAAGCCGGCCCCACGCGCAAGCTCGTCGGCCTCGTGATGCAAACCGAAAAACTCATCCCTCGCAGTGGCTATCCCATCATGTCAGGGGGCGAGCAGGTCGGCCACATCACCAGCGGCGGCATGTCGCCCGGCCACAACGTCGGCATCGGCATGGGCTACGTCCGCATCGACCTCGCCGAACCCGGCACCCAGATCGACGTGACTGCACGGGGGACAAGCTTCCCGGCGCTAGTAACGAAATTCTGAGCGGTTCCTCGCTTCGGCTCGGAATGACAGACCTTCCTCTTGCTTAGGTAGACTATGCTGTCATCGCCCCGAGCGAAGCGAGGGCGCACTAACTAACCTCTCAGAACGCAGTTCCCACTCAGGGGCTCGCCACCCTAACCTCCACCTTCGCCGTTCCCGCTCTGATCATGTCGAGCTCTTTGGCGGCGGCTTTTGAAACGTCGATCATGCGGCTGTGGTGGAAGGGCCCGCGGTCGTTGACGCGGACGATCACTTCGCGACCGTTGGCGAGGTTGACCACGCGGAGACGTGTGCCATAGGGCAGCCAGCGGTGGGCACAGGTGAAGTCGTGCATGTTGTACTTCTCACCGCTGCTGGTGCTCTTACCGTGGAACTTCTCAGCATAGTAGGAGGCCATGCCAGTGTCGGCTTCGATGGCAAGGATGTCTGCCGTGATCGAGTCACTATAGGTCTGCCCCTTCTTCACGGTTGGCTTGCGCACAGCCAAGGCAGCAGTCATCGTATGCGACTCAAGGGTCGATGAGTTACTCGTTGAGTTAGTCGTTGAGCTAGTCGTTGAGTTAGTCGTTGAGTCAGTCGTTGAGTCAGTCTTCGAGACATTATCCCGCAGGGTCGCCTGAAGGGTCTCCTGCAAGGTCGCCTGCAAGGTCGCCTGCAGGGTCGCCCGCAGGGTCGCCTGCAAGGTCGCGGCGTAGCGCTTGAGTGAGTCGCTCTTCATCCGCAGAAACATCGACTCCACGCGCAAGCTGTCGCTCTTCTTCCATAGTTGTTCCCAGCTCTTGTAGAGACTGTCAGAGCGTTCCTGGGCGCGCGTGATGGCGGCCTGGAGGGAGTCAGCGTCCTGGGCAGGTAGCCTGTTAGGAGAAATCAAGATGAGAATTGAGGCAAGAGAACTTGCAAAAAGAACGAAGGACGACGGACGACGGACGACGGACGTCATAGGTGATTTCCAATATGACGTCGCTTGATCAGATCCACAAGGTCGCGCACAGTCTCGGCTTTGCCGCGGCGACAGATCATGAGGGCTTGGTCCGTGTCGACAACGATGAGGTTATCGATGCCGACAATGCCAACAAGCCGGCCACTCTGTGCGGTGACCATGCAGCTGTTGGCATCCAACGTGACCACGTTGCCTTCAATGACGTTGTTCTTTCCGTCCTTCATCGAAAGGCGATAGATCTCGTCCCACGTGCCAACGTCCGACCAGCCGAACGTTCCGTCAACAACACGCACGTTGCGGGCTTTCTCCATCACGCCGACGTCGAACGACACCGAACGCATCTGGCGGAAGATGCTCTCCAACATTTCGTGGTACGACTCCTTGCCAACATGTCGTTCCAGCAGACTGAACAACGGTGCATGGTCGGGAAGATGCCGGTCGACCGCATGCAGGATCGTTGACGCCTTTGCCACAAAGATCCCCGAGTTCCAGACAAAGTCGCCCGCATCGATGAATCGTTGCGCCGTGGCGAGGTCCGGCTTTTCGGCAAAGGTCTTCACGGCATGCACATGTCCATTCAGCACCGGGTTGTCGGTAAGTATCTCATCACCCACCTGGATGTAGCCGTATCCCGTCTCCGACCGTGTAGGCATGACGCCGATCGTGATAATATCTTCAGAGATCTCGGCTGCCGTGCAGGCCCGATCTAGCGTGACCTGAAACTCCCGGACATTCGTCACCAAATGGTCGCTGGGGAGCACGGCCAACACCACGTCGGGTCCGTAGCGTTTTGACAACATCAGCGCCGACAGCGCAATGGCCGGACCGGTATTGCGTCCGAACGGCTCCGTGATCACGTTCTCTGTCTTGATCGCCGGCAGCTGGTCCTGCACGTGATGGGCCAGGTCTTCGGTGGTGGCGATGTGGATGTCTTCCGGCGACACGAAGGGCAGAAGGCGCATGACCGTGTTTTGGATCAGCGTGCCTTCGCCAAGGACGTGAACGAATTGTTTTGGCTGTTTTTCAGTCCCACGAGGCCAGAGACGAACCCCCAAGCCCCCTGCAAGAACAACGGCGACAACTTTCATGGGGCGCAAACTACGAAGCGCGCCGTCGTATCTTTGCCCTTCTATTTCCACGGAGAAACCCACCTATGAAGCGTTCCCTCGCCATCATGATGTTCTTGTCGCTTTCCATCACGCCGATGTTGGCCCAAGATGATCGTTTGGACGAACTTGGATTCGAAGAAGCCCCCTTAAAAGATGAGCCGATCCCCTACTTTGCCGTGGGTGCAGGTCCGGTCTTGAATGTGGCATTTCCGACCATCGACGACGTGAATGCGCGCGCACAACAGTTGGGCCTCGACCCTATGGACACGCCGATGCTGCAGTGGGGCGGTGAGATCTTCAGCGCCATCGGCATCGTTCCGAATATCCGCGTCGGATTTGCCTGGGTGAGTGGCGAGCTCAAGACCAACAAAGACATGATGGTCAGCGGTGTGGACGTCAACCGCTCCATGGTGTATGACATCAATCAGGCAACCATCTATGCCGACTACGCCATTGTTCCTGCTAAGGGGCTGGGCATTTTACCGGGTGTTGGTTTTGGATGGGGCTCGCAGAATATCTCCGTCACCCAAGGTGCAGCTGACCGTACATGGGACGACTACGCTGATACAACGAGCTTGAACACGTCGCCGGATGCCTTCTCGGAAGTAGAGAACAACGTCCTGTATCTGGTCCCGCGTTTGAACATCGAATATTCGATCACACCGTTCATCGCCGTTCGTGCGCAGGCAGCCTATACGTGGCAGTTCTCGACGGGTACGTGGACGGGTAACCGCACTTCAACGGTAAGCGGTGTACCGGACGGCATCAGCGTCAGCGCCTTCACGGCACAGATCGGCGTCTTCGTCGGCTTGTTCAACTAAGCGCTCAACATCGATCACTACTAGGGCTCGTAGCTCAACGGTTAGAGCAGCGGACTCATAATCCGTTGGCTGCAGGTTCAAATCCTGCCGGGCCCACAATAACATCTAGTGAGACTCGTGCTTTGTTTTTTACGGTTCAACAGAATATTTTCGTGACATGTAATCCCGCTAAGTTCACTTAGCGCCTGCCCCGGGCCAAGGTTCGGGGTTTTTTTTTTGCGTCACTCGATCATCCTTTCCAATGAAAAAGCGAGTAGCGTTTTTCGTTGATGTTTTTAACATCTACCATGCCATCAATTCGCTTGGTGTTGAGTACTACAAATGGCTAGATCTGTGTTCCCTAGCCAGTACGTTCATTGACCCAAGTAGAATGGACCTAAAATCGGTCAACTACTTCACCTCAGAGCCCACGCACATTAGAGACAGGTTGGTGTTAGACCGCCATAGAGCCTATACAGATGCGCTGCGCAGCAAGGGAGTGCGTGTGATTCTTGGTTCTTTCAAGAAGGCTGACGAACGTTGTCAAGTGGCCACATGTACGCATTTTGATCGGCATTACACTCGCAATCGTGAAAAGCACACCGATGTAAACATCGCGATCCATATGCTTCAAGGTGCATACGAGAATGAGTATGACGTCGCTTATCTGATATCGGCTGATTCTGATCTGGTACCAGTAGTGCGTATGTTGACTTCTCCTCCTTTAGATAAGACGATAAGAGTGATAGCCCCTCCAGGTACCGTACACTCCAAAGATCTGGGGAGCATGGTTGGTAAGAGTAACCTGAAGAGAATAGCGAAGATCACTCTCGAAAGATGCCTGCTACCAGATTCAATTGATCTCGTTGGAAAGTTGATCGTTCGCCCTTCTAAGTACGACCCACCATACACGTCGCTGTAGTACTCCATCTGTAACGTACATTTGAATCATCACAAACTCAAAGATCATCTGCCCCAATTGTCAATCCTCGATCGATGTCGAGCAGGCGCTTGCGCATGATATCGAACATCGGCTGACAGAGCAGTACGAAGCGCGCTTGAAAAAGGCGGCCGAGCATGCAGCGGCCGAAGCGACGTCACGTGAACGCGAACGATTGGAGGCGCAACTCGTGTCACTGCAACGCGAGAACGCCGAGAAACAGGCAGCACTCAAAGATGCCGGCAAACGCGAGATCGAATTGTTGGAGGTGAAGCGCAAGCTGGACGAACAACAAGAGTCGATGGAAGACACGATCCGCAAACGGTTGCTCGAGGCGGAGTCTGACCTAACACAACGCATCCGACGTTCGGAGCATGAGCGGTTCGAACTGGAAAAACGCGAACTGCAGCAGCAACTCGATGCCGTGACCAAACAAGCGGAAGAACTGAAACGACGCGCAGAACAGGGATCGCAACAACTCACCGGCGAAGTGCAGGAACTTGCCATCGAAGAATACTTGCGCACGTCCTTTCCGCTTGATGCCGTCGATGAGATCTCGAAAGGACAACGCGGCGGCGACTGTCTCCACCGCGTGCAAGACATGGGACGCGTCCTCGGCACCATCTACTACGAGAGCAAACGCACCAAGGCCTTTGGCGGAGACTGGATCGACAAGCTCAAGACCGATATGCGTGAGAAGGGGGCGGATGTTGGCGTCATCGTCACAGAGACCATGCCCAAAGAAATGGACCGCTTCGGACAAGTGAACGGTGTATGGATCTGCTCCTTCCAAGAATTCAAGGCCCTCTCCCACGTCCTGCGCGAAATGGTCTATCGCATCGGGATCGCGGCGGCATCGCAAGAACGACGCGGCGACAAGATGTCGATGTTGTACGACTACCTCACCAGCAGCGACTTCCGCCTGCGCATCGAGGCCATCGTTGAGGGCTTCCAGTCGATGAAGGACGACATCGCCCGTGAGCGTAACGCCATGGAAAAGCTCTGGAAACAGCGCGAGAAGCAGATCGAAAAGGTCCTGCTCTCCACATCCGGCATGTATGGCTCCATCAAGGGCATCGCCGGCTCGGATGTTGACGAGATCCGTCTGTTAGAGTTAGGTTCGTCGGGTGAAACCACACGCGACGACGACGCGTAGCGTCTTCCCCACCATGCGTACACTCCAAACCACCACGTCGATCCTTGCCTCGCTAGCGATGATCGTGCTCGCCCCCTACCCAATTCTGCGGGGATCGAACGAGACGGCGCCATTGCGGTATCAGACCAATGAAGCGTTTGGCTTTGGCGAGCGTCTGGAATATGATGTGGGGTATAAGTTCATCTCGGCCGGGACGGCAGTGTTCCAAGTCGATAAAGAGCCACAAGTGATCAATGGGCGTCCGTGTTTCAAGGTGACGTTCGGTGTGGCGTCGCACAAGAGTCTGGAGTTCATCTATAAGGTGCGAGACTCCTACGTGACGTATCTCGATATCGACGGGATCTTTCCCTGGAAGTTCGAGCAGCGGATCCGCGAGAAGAACTTCAGTAAGGACTACGTTGCCAACTTCGATCAGGCCAATCACAAGGCCGTGACGTCTGAGGGCACGTTCGATGTGCCGGAGTTTGTCCACGACATCGTCTCGGCATTCTATTTTGTCCGCACGTACGACTTGAAAAAGGCCAAGAAAGGCGATCAGATCCGTTTGAAGAACTTCTTTGACCGTGAGGTACACGATCTGGTCGTGAACGTTCTCGGACGTCAGCGTATCGAGGTTGACGCCGGCACGTTCGACTGTGTGGTGATCGAACCGAAGATCGCCAAGGGCAGTCCCTTCGGCTTCAACGGACGTTTGTTGATGTGGATGTCGGCCGACGACCGTAAGATCCCCATCAAGGTGAGCACGGAGATCCCTATCGGCAGTATCGACGCAGAGCTCAAGAATTACCGAGGCACACGCGGGCCGATCGCTGCCAAGGTCAAGATCACTGAGTAAGGAAACCCATGAACGAACACCGTAGAGCACTGCTAAAAGCCCTTGCTCTCTCACCGCTCGTTGCGTTGACCTGGCAACCTGTGTCAGCTGCAACTGACCTGCTCGAGGTCTTTCGCAAGAAGTATGCTGATCTGCGATCTGTTTCCTTCACGTTCAGCAGTACCACGGCTAAGGGGACCGTCAAGGCCCAACGCGGCAACAAACACCGAATCGTCCTTCCGGATCGCACGCTGGTCTCCAACGGCACCTACGCTTGGAATGCCGTCAACGCTAACAAAACGGTCGTTAGTGAACGTATAAAGCCACGTCAGATGGAAACATCGCTGGACAAGATCTTCTTCCTTGTCTTTGCAACGTATACTGCGTCCGTCGTCGGCACAACATCGACCGGCGGCACCATCCGACTTGTTCCTCCCGACGCGTCCATGAAGATCGGCACCATCGACAAGTTGGATCTCGTGGTGACCAACAAAGGCATCGTCACCTCCATTCTTGTCTATGAAGGGGGCATGACCACGACGTGGAAGATCACGAACCTCAAAGTGAACCCGAAGTTCGACGCATCGACGTTTGAGTACAGCGTCCCGAAGGGTTGGCAGGAGATCGATCTACGTTGAGCGTTGCTCGTTAAACGAAAAGAGGCTCGCCGGTTGGCGAGCCTCTTTTGTTTTTGACGTATTCGTGAGTCTTACTTCACTACGACGAACTGCTTGGCGGCCATGAAGCCGTTGGACGTGATCGTGTAGGTGTAGAGACCCGGAGCCAGGTTGAGGGCAGCAGCGCTGATCTCAACGCGGTGGGTACCGGCATCGATGCGCTCGTTGACGACTGTAGCGATCTCATTGCCGAGCACATTCATCAAGCTGATGCGGACGTTCTGCGAAGCCGGGACGGTGTACGTGAAGTTCACGACATCCGAGGTCGGATTCGGCATAGCGATGCTGAGGCCATAGCCACCGGCATAGACATCTTCATCAACACCGACCGTCACACCGACCGTTGCTTCGTCCGATGTGTCGGCGCCGCAAGCGTTGGTGACGATACAGTAGTAATCGCCAACTTCATCACCAGCAACACCGGCAGTTGTTTCGTAGGTAGCCGACGTTGCACCAGTGATCGCAACATCGTTGCGATACCACTGATAGGTGACCGGCTCTGTGCCCGAAGCAGCAACCGTGAGCGTGATCTTGTCGCCATCGAAGACAGCAACGTCAGCCGGCTCGGTGGTGATCGAAGCAGCGGTGTTCACAACAACGTCAACCGACGTGGAGTTGTCCGTACCACAAGCATTCGACACTGCGACCGAGTAGGAACCTGCGTCAGCTTCTGTAGCCGTGAATTCATACGTAGCGCTGGTTGCGCCCGGGATGGACGTTGTACCCTTCATCCACTGATACGTGATGTTCGTACCGCCGCCACCAACCGTAAGCGTAACTTTTTCGCCGGCGCAAACCGTGTCACCGACCGGCTGTGCCGTGATCTCAGGATTCGTGTTGACCGTTACAGAGACCGTGTTCGACGGAACGGTGACGCTCATTGCGTCATACGTAGCGTGGCAAACATAGTCGCCTGCGTCAGCGGCCATTGCGCCTGTGATCTCAAGAACCTTGGACTGTGCACCGGCAACATTGCCACCGTTTGACAGCGCCATGGTTCCGCGATACCACTGATAGGAGACGCCCGAGCCAGGGATGGCTGACGGATAGACAGCACATTCGATCTGGATGGTTCCGCCTTCACACACGTTCGGTGTGTTGTTCGATGCAGCGACGATCGGGATGAACAGACGTGCCGGCTTCGAGGTTGCGTTACCGCAATATCCCGTGACTTCGCAAACGTAGGTATCAAGCGTGTCATTCTCGGTGATGTCGCGGATGGTCAGCTGCGAAGACTGAGCACCGGTGATGCGACCATTGTCAACAACGTTGGTGTCAACATAGGCATTTGCCGTGTTGCTCCAGTAGCGCTTCTTCCACTGATAGCCGGGGACGAATTCCGTCGGAGCACCGATGGCTTCAGCAACGACTTCCAACACTGCAGTGCCGTTGAGGGCGACCGGTTGTGAGTTCGGGTTGACCGTGATGGACGTCGGACGAACAACGATGATGGACGCCGGTTCGGACATGACCTCTACGAGGTTATAGCCGTCGGCAGCCTTCACAAGGCAGGTGTAGACACCGGAAGCACCAAAGCCGATGCTGCCGAAGTTGAGGATCGCACCGGTCTGACCAGTGAGTTCAACATCGTCCTTGTACCACTGATACGTCACTTCGGCACCGCTGGTCACGTCAGCCACGCAGATCAGGAAGAACGATTCGCCCAAACATGCATAGCGGCTTTGCGGCTGCTGAATGATCTTGATCGACGGCTTGATCTCGTCAGCGCCCATGTACGGGATCGTGCGGGATTCGCCATCAATATCGTCAGTAACGGTGTTCTTGAGTGAAGCAGCGCCGAAGAGCGCACGATCAACACTCAAGAGGTGGAGGTCGCTACCGCCAACGAAGTTGACTGCAACTGACGCCGAGTTGTTATCGCGAGCCGTGGCTGCCTTCCAGTTGACCAAAGGATTGCTGCCGGCAACACGAGCGCGATTCGCATTGGCAAAGTAGCCAACGTTGACACCGGTCGTCATCAGATCGTTGAAGTCTGACGTTGCAAACGGATTCAGGTTCGTGCTGTTCACGGTCTGGCCGGTCACATACACAGCATATCCACCGTTCGTACCTGTGCCGAAGTTGTGGAAGATGTTGTTGACCGAGTTGACGCGTGCTTGCGGATACGACTGCATCTGCGTGTACAGATAGAATGCCGATGAGTTCGCTGCTGCTGTACCGGTCACGTTGACGGTGTTATGGTACACATTGCACGGATAGTAGTAAGCGTAGAGAACCATACCAAAGGCTCCGCCCGAAGCGCCAACAGCAACCATGTTGTTTTGCTGATTGATCGGACCGTACTGGCTTTCGGCGATGATACCCTCTGACTGGCTTGATGGTGTCGATGCAAGATCACCGGAGACCATGTTATAGGCGATCGAGCCTGCGCCACTCACGTAAATACCGTTGAAGTAGGAGTCACCGGCAATAGCGGTCACGGTATTGTGGTGGAACATGCCATTATAGACATTGGCATTGATACCGTATGATACGTTCGTGATGGTGTTGTGGCTAACGTCAACCGATGATCCGTTGTATTCATAAACAGACACACCGGCGCGTGCATTGGAGATCGTGTTGTTCGTAACCACAAACTCCGTGTTACCTCCAAATGCGTAGAGGTAGACCATTCCGTCCCAGCTGTTCGATGACAGTGGGTTGTCGGCACCTTCGAGTACACAATTATCTACAGTAACTGAACCATAGGTCTGGCCACCGATACAGTTGCCGTATGTGGCGTTGTTCGGCAATTCAAACTTGAGGTTCTTGAATGCGATGGGCGTTGTATTCTCAAGTGTGGCTTGGAAATTGCCATTCTCATACCAGCCCCAGTACCAATACGGATTGTTCATCGGTGCCCACGTGATCTTCGGCGTGTTGTTGGCAGCCGACATGAGCGTCACTGTACCACCGTTGAAGCTGTTGTCCAGCCCAGGCACAAGGATCTGTTGATCATACTCACCATTGAACACATGCACATCAACATTGCCGGCAAGGCCTGATGTGTAGAGATGGCGAAACACGTCGTTGAACGAGTTGAAAACGCCCGGATTTCCGTTCAATGCAAGGTTCAGACGACCGGACACACGCGGGGCGAGATAACCCATCCACGTGTCGTTGCCAGCGTTGGCATCATTTGCACCGTTCGGAAGCGATGTGCGGATCATCAGCGTGTTGAACGAGAACGCAGCGAACGTGGCATTACCAAGTTCAACAACTTCTTCTTCGCCCGGCTGAAGGCCGGCAGGCTGCGGATAATAGCGGACCGAGGTGCGATTAACACCGTTGATCGACCAGTTGATCACGACGCTATCAAGACGATTAGCACCCATGTTCTTCACACGAACACGGATGGTCTGCGTCGTATTGGCATTGAAATGCGAGCTCGGATCTTCAAGAGCCACCACTGCAGCGTCGTTGTTGGATGCGGCGCCAAAGGTATATGTCAAGCCGCTTGACGGACCCCAATTCTGGAAGGCGATCGACTCGTTACCGATGGTCGTTCGCGGATACATCCAGGAGTTGTTCCAGTATGACGTGTGAAGATTCACTTCTCCATTATAGCTGTATGCACCGATGCGGGCACCAACTGCGGCGGAGACGTTCATCGGTCCGTAAATGACCCATGCGCGACCCGTTGCTTGCTCCAAACGGATCTGGAAGTTGTAGACGTCATTCGTCGAACCTTGCGGTGCGCGCGTGACGTTCTTCCACTGGATCACGAACACTTGATTCGGGTTCGCACCCAAGGTGGTCGTCATGATCTCACCGTTCGGCGTACCGGTCAAGTAGGTCTCCCAAGCGCGAACGGTGCCGCCCGAGCCGAGATCCACATAACCGTTTCCGTACACCGTTACCTGATTCGAGCTCGAACCATTGAAGTTGAAGCTGAATGGCATCGTGACAGATGCACTTGCATTCTCGATCGACGAACCAGTGGCATGTACTGTCCCCCCGGCGATCTCCGAGTATGTTCCGGCTACAACGTTATATGCCATGGAGCCATAACCGCCATTCCCGGCTAGTGCCGAGGACGAGCCCCACAACAATGTTGCAACCAGCAACGACACAAATACTGTAGCGTTGCGAGTCATAATTCCTCCACGAGTGATATGATGATGTTTCAACGTTTTTCGCATACTCAGATGTCGGTGGGGTACACTTTTCCCACATTTAATGAAGCGTAAAAATACCCACTAACGACCGGTTCTCAAAGACCGAAGCGTCAAAGGGTTTCCACAGCAACCACTTCCGAAGCAATAACCGCACCAATTTTTTTACCGAATGATATCATCCAGGGCTTTCCGACGCTCCGCAGACAGCACAGTCTTCCGCGACGCGGACAATAAGATGCCTCGGCTACGACTTTGTTCCAGGAAATATCCGACCACCTCTTTGGCGACACCGGCAAGACGCCCGTTGGTGTGCAAACAGGCCTCTATAAGATGTGCAGCCGCGGCTTCGTCGATCTGCCCCGTTCGCTTCAGCGCTCGCATCGCATTCTGACGGGTACGGAACTCGGCACCCGGACCGCAGAGATCAACTAACTGCTTATATGCCATGGTATTACCATTGGCTACCAAGACCTCGAGACGCGCCAGCTCCACCACTGCCTCCGGCGAGACGACGCCCTTTGTGATCTCCATGACCCTGTCGATGCGCTCGGGATAGGAGGAGCAGATCCGACTAACGGCCGATGCCACAACCTGATAGGACGAGTCGATCAGCAGAGCCATTGCAGCATCCTCTAACCTCTTTGGCAGCAACAACATACCGTTGATCGCGGCCTTTCGGACCTCGACACGTCTGTCTTCCATACCAACTTCAACGGTCTTCCAGGCATGCTCTACGCCGCGCTGCGCCATTCCGATGGCCACCTTCACGGCCTCGGCGCGAATCCCATGGTGTTGCTCCTTCTCCATGATGGACTCGATCACGTCCAACATGCCCTCCATCGAAGCCGTATCCTTGGCAAGCTCCACCAGAGCGTCATACCGGTCGATCATGTGAGGTGCTTTTCTCACCTGCGCCATCAATGTTGCCCGGTTTTTGTCGAATGTGACACGTTTTAGGAGCGTCGACCCAGGATCGAACAGGACAAATGAGACCGCCTTGCCTCCTGTGTTCGGGATCTGCACCGACGTGTGCGGTCCGCTGACCGTGGTCCGGACAGTGTCCATCGATCCGTCTTCATAATGCACACTGATCGTCACCGGCACCGTGAAGTATCCGGTCAGGTCGTCAACCGGATGCACTTGGTCGACATTGACCACGGTGGATGTGCTCGCCCCCTGAAGTCCAGATGTGACCGATGCACCGGTCGTGATCTTGAAATGTGGCTCACCACCTTGATACAACCACTGCTTGAAAAATTGGTAGGGGGCGATCCCTAACACGTCTTGATAGGCCTGGTAGAGATCATTGGTCTCGACATTCTCAAAGGCGTGTTCATTGAGGTAGTGCTTGAGTACTCGGTGAAGTGCCGAATCTCCGTAGGCGTGACGCATCATGTCCAGAACAATGGCACCCTTAGGATACACACGGTCGCTACCGGCTTCCGGATGGACAATAGGGATGCGGTTCTTCTCGCCTGCCGCCAAGGCCCGGTTCTGCATGCCGCGACGATCCCACTCGGCCTCGTCTCGGCCGTAAAAGGACTCGGCAAATAGGTATGGATAGAACGTTGCGAAGCTCTCCTGCAACCACAGGTGGGCCAGACTGCGCCCCGTGACAAGGTCGCCGTACCATTGATGGGTCAGCTCGTGGACGTTCGTTCGCACGTACGATCTGTCCAAGAAGCCACGGGCATCGACCTGATAGAAGTCGCCAAAGATCGTCGCCGTCGTGTTTTCCATGGCACCGAAGATGAAATCAGCTACCGGCACCTGACGGTAGACGCCCCACGGATACGGCACGCCGATGCGCTTCTCAAGAAAGTCCATCGCCTCGACGCTCATTCGATACGTCGGCTCGGCCATCTGCGGCCGGTCGGCATACCAATAGAGCTCCATTGGCACGCCGCTGGCCGAGGTGTCCTTGGTGACGCCATATTTTCCGATGGCGATCATCATCAGGTACGTGCTGTGTGGTTTTCGCATTCCATATTCCCACGTGCGCGAACCATCCGAATTCGTGACAATTCCCTTTAGATCTCCGTTCGAGATCACGGTGTAGGAAGAGTCGAACGTGATCACGGTCTCCGTGATCATTTTGTCGTTGGCATCGTCATACATCGGGATCCAGTGCCGGTTGTCGGTGGCCTGACCCTGCGTCCAGATCTGACGCGGCATCGTGCCCGAAGCATCATTCCACCCCACGAAGTAGATGCCTTTTCTCGGCGTTGCCTCATACGTGAACTGCACCGATCCTGCTTGATCCCATCGGAGAGGGGGCTCGCAGTACACGATCACGGAGGTATCGGTGGACCGGAACCGCGCCGGACGACCGTTGAGCATGGCTTGTTTGATCGTGATCTTGATCGCATCAAAGACGATGCTGTCCACGCGTTGCTGCAACACGGTAAAGGTGTGCTCCACACGCCCCTTAACAACAGAACTGGCAGTGTCGAAGCGGACCTCGAGCCGTAGTTTTTGAAAGTCGACCGGATGCTCGCGCGGAACAGCCGCCGGCGAAGAGAAGAACGTGGTCGTATGCAGAACATCTTGCTGAGCAGGAGCTGCACTTGCAACGAAGAGCAAGACGAAGAGGGCGAGGGACACCGGACGAAGGACGCCGGACGAAGGACGATCTATCATATCCACAAAACTACCGTTATCTTAAACGATGTTGCGTGAGATCCTTCTTGTGATGGCCGGTGGTGCCGTTGGAAGTGCCCTGCGATATCTGGTAGGTGCCATGTGGCAAATGCCAAGTGCTCTGAGCCAGGTGCAGGGTAGTCTTCCATGGCCGACATTCCTTGTGAACGTGGTCGGCAGCTTCGTCCTCGGAGCTGTTGCCGTATTCTCTCAACACCAAGATGTAGTATCGCGACATCAGGCATTGCTACTAGGAACTGGATTGTGTGGCGGATTCACCACGTTTTCGACGTTCTCTGTTGAAACCGTCAGCCTCTTGGAACAACAGCGTCTGGATCTTGCTGCAACGTATATCATCTCAACGATCATCACAACACTTGTAGCGGCGTGGCTTGGTATTCTTGCTGCACGCTCGATCACTTAAACGGAGAGGGACATCATGGATATGAACGCATTGTGGATGCAGGTCCAGTCGGAAGCCGTCAAATACGGCATCATGGTGCTTGGCGCACTGATCATGTGGATCGTAGGCCGATGGGTGATCGGCTTGGTTGGCCGCATGATCGGCAGAGCACTCACCGCACGCCACGTAGATGCAACTCTGCAACAGTACCTTGTCTCGATCATCAGCGTGGCACTCAACATCCTGTTGGTGATCGCCATCCTCGGGCAGTTTGGCGTACAGACCACATCATTCGCTGCCATTATCGCTGCGGCAGGATTGGCCATCGGCATGGCCTGGGGCGGCTTGCTGGCAAACTTTGCAGCCGGCGCGTTCCTGCTGATCCTGCGTCCGTTCAAAGTTGGCGACGTGATCTCTGCAGGGGGCGTTGTAGGACGCGTAGATGAGATCGGCCTGTTTGCCACCACGGTCACAACGCCGGACGGTATCCGGACGTTCGTTGGCAACAACAAGATCTTCGGCGATAACATTCAGAATCTCAGCGATGTGCCACACCGCCGTGTGGATCGCACAATGCAACTGGCGCATGGGGTCAACGTTGACGATGCCATCGCTCGCGTCACCGCCGCGTTGCGCACGATTCCCGAGGTGTTGGAAACTCCCGGACCCGAAGTCATGGTTATGGACTTCACACTGTCCGGACCGGTATTGGCCGTTCGGCCCTATTGTAAGCCCGAACACTACTGGTCCGTCTACAGTGCAACGAACGATGCCATCCGCAGAGTATCCGGAGAAGCCGGTTACCCCGCACCGGATGTGCATTACACGGTCCACCAATCATCAAAGTAAGTCCATGTTTCACCGGATCGCCGTCATGCTCGCTGTTCTGTTCGGAGCAACTGTTTCGGCCTGCACACAGCAGCATGACGTGCCACCACCATCATCACCACCATCTATGTCTACCTCTCAACGCGATACCGCTACTCTTGCCGGCGGCTGTTTCTGGTGTATCGAAGCCGTGTTTCAACGATTGCAAGGAGTTGATACTGTTGTCAGCGGATACATCGGCGGCAGCGTCGACAACCCAACGTATAAAGAGGTCTGCGACGGTCACACCGGACATGCAGAAGCATGTCAGATCACGTACGACCCATCCGTTGTCTCATATGCCGATCTCCTGCATGTGTTCTTCACGGCACATGACCCAACAACGTTGAACCGACAGGGCAACGATGTCGGAACACAATATCGAAGCGCTGTCTTCTATCACACCGACGAACAACGAGCAGTTGCCGAAGACTACATCAAGCAACTCACAGAGGCAAAGACGTGGCCCGATCCGATCGTCACGGAGATCACGAAGGCCACCACCTTCTACCCTGCAGAAGACTATCATCAGAACTACTACATGCAGAACGGCTCTCAGCCCTACTGCGCCTTCGTGGTCCGACCCAAGGTTGAAAAGTTCATGCAGAAATTCGATCAACGTGTGAAACCCAGCTACAAGTGATCATCATGAAGTTTCGCCTCGTGTGTTGTTCGCTCATTCTGACCGCACTCACTACCTACCTTGCCACGGCACAAGCCACGAAGCCATCCTGCTGTTCTGCAGCGACCGAGTTCGCCTCTCTTTCGAAGGGGGCAGACTTTCGATCTGCACACCAGATGCCTGCCCCGGAGCCAGGCGCTACACAAAATGGCGAACGGCTCACCGTCAACGTGCCGGAGGGAAAACCCGCCAACATCTATCGCTTTGAAGCCGAAGATGATCCCAAGGCCACCATCATTGTGATCCACGAATGGTGGGGCATGAATCAACATGTGATCAACACCGCAGAGAAACTCTGGTTGGATCTTGACAAACAAGTGCGAGTGGTCGCAGTTGACTTGTATGACGGTGTGGTAGCCACCACCCGCGAGGCCGCAGGCAAGGCCATGCAAGAGAATGATGAGATCCGCTCTCGCGCCATCCTCGATGCCGTGATGGCATCTTTTTCCGACTCACCGATCGCTACCATCGGTTGGTGCTTTGGCGGTGGATGGTCACTGCAAGCCGCGCTGATGGCCGGTGAGAAGGCGAAGGCCTGCGTGATCTATTATGGAATGCCGGAAAAGGATGTCGAAAAACTGCGATCGCTTCAGTGTCCCGTTCTTGGTATCTATGCAAAGAAAGATCAGTGGATCACCGTTGAACTTGTCGAGCAGTTTCAAAAGGACATGGAAACCGCTGAGAAACCGCTCACTGTCCGCATGTACGATGCCGACCACGCCTTTGCCAATCCGAGCAATGCCGTCTTTGATCGCGAAGCAACGAATAACGCGTGGAATGAATCCCTGGAGTTCTTCAGAGCCACCCTGCTTGAATGATGCTATCGAACATCTCCTGAACCTAGGGCCAAGCTCTGGTGTTCTTCTCCGTGAGGTTGGCATCTCAACCATAGGTGAGTTGCGTCGCGTCGGTTCGGTAGAGGCCTATCTCCGCGTGATACAAGGCGGTCATCGACCATCGCTGATGTTATTGTGGGCGATGGAGGCAGGATTGAGAGGCCTGCATTTCGCCAAACTCCCCGGCGATGTGAAGCGTCAATTGCGGGCTGAGTTAGGATTCATTCAAAAATGATCAAGAACATCGACATTGCAGGCATGCACTGTGCTGCCTGCGTGCAGCGCGTTGAGAACGAACTACTCAAGACACCCGGCGTCACTTCGGCATCCGTCAACCTGATCGCCAATCGCGCGTCGGTAGAGATCGATGTATCCGTTGCGACCGATGACGTACTCATAACAGCTATCCAACATGCCGGCTATAGCGCCGAAGCCGTCTACGAGCCTCGCGAACGCTCCTTCTCGTCCAGTGCTGCCGACCGGCAGCACCTCGCCGCATCAGAACTGCGTCGATCGTTGATCATCTCGGCCCCGCTGACACTCGTGATCATGGTACTCTCCATGGGTTCCATGGCGATCGGCCGTCCGTTGATCGGCGAGGCCGACACCACGAACCTCGTCTTGTTTGCGTTGACCTTGCCCGTGTTGTGGTCCGGACGCAGTTTCTTCCGTGGCGCGTGGATGGCCACCATTCATCGTGCCGCCACGATGGACACACTTGTCTCGATCGGCACGGGTGCCGCCTTCCTCTTCAGTGCGGTGGCAACACTCGCCCCCTCCCTGATGCATGAACATGACGGTCACGTTGGGGCTTATTACGATACGACGGCAACGATCATCACGCTGATCCTGCTGGGACGCTGGCTGGAGGCCCGTGCAAAAGGACGAACGGCCGAAGCACTGCAGGCCTTGTTGGAATTACGCGCACCCGTCGCCCACGTCCTTCGCGATGGTGTGGTGACCGACATCCACACGAACGATCTCCGGATCAACGACACGATCATCATTCGTCCCGGAGAACGTATCCCTTCTGATGCCATCATTATGGAGGGGGCAAGCACGATCGATGAGTCAATGCTCACTGGCGAGTCGATGCCCGTCTCGAAGTACCAAGGTGCATCGATCACGGGCGGCACGATCAATCTCACCGGTGCGCTCACGGCAAGGATCACTGCGGTCGGCGCAGATACAGTACTTGCCGGCATCATTCGTGCCGTTGAACGCGCACAAGAGAGCAAGGCACCCATTCAACGACTGGCCGATCGGATCAGTGCTGTGTTCGTGCCGATCGTGCTCGTGATCGCGGCGATCACCTTTGTTGCGTGGTATGTGATCGGCGGACCTGAGCACGGTCTTCAGCAAGCGTTGGTAACGGCGATCTCGGTCTTGATCATCGCCTGTCCATGCGCCCTGGGGCTGGCAACACCAACGGCCATCATTGTCGGCAGCGGCGCTGCTGCACGAAAGGGGATCCTGTTCACCACAGCAGAAAGTCTCGAGGTCTTGCATACGGCCGGCGAAGTGCTGTTCGACAAGACCGGGACGATCACCGTTGGGTCACCAACCGTGCAGCGATTCACCATGCACAGCGCGCGGATCACGGAAGAACGACTTCGCGCGATCGTTGCCTCTGTTGAGTCTCGCTCCGAACATCCTCTCGCTATGGCACTGACGGCATTCACGGCCTCGAATGACGATCTGCTCGAAACACGTGCGGTGACCGCAGTAGCCGGTAAAGGTGTCACGGCAACTGTGGGTGGACATCGCGTTCGCATCGGCAACGAGGCCTTGATGGCCGACGCCATGTTGTTGCTTCCTGAGAACGTGCAACGCGATATGGAGACCGATGCTGCGTCGGGCCATACGACCGTACTCGTTGCCGTGGATGGTTCGATCACTGCTACCTTCGGCATCGGCGATACGATCCGCCCCGAAGCGTCGGCCGTGATGCGCACACTCACCGACCGCGGCATCCGCGTTGCCATGATCACCGGCGACCGTCCGGCCGTGGCCGCGAAGATCGGTGCACAGGTTGGGATCTACGACATTTCCGCCGGCGTGCTTCCAACCAAAAAGGCCGAGATCGTCGACCGCCATCAAGACCGCGGCATTGTCGTCATGGTTGGCGACGGGATCAACGATGCGCCCGCTTTGGCACAAGCCGACGTTGGTGTAGCGATCGGAACTGGCACGGATGTGGCGAAAACAACGGCCGACATCACCCTCGTACGGCCGGACCTCCGCCTGCTGATCGAAGCCATGGCGATCTCGAAGGCCACGGTACGCACCATCCGTCAGAATCTCTTCTTCGCCTTTGTTTACAACACCTTAGGGATCCCGTTGGCCGCCGGTTTGTTCGTGTTTTGGACGGGATGGACGCTCTCTCCGATGGTCGCTGCGGCCGCGATGGCGCTGAGTTCGGTGACCGTTGTGAGCAATGCTTTGCGACTTAAGAGAATCGCCTAGCAAAAAACGTGCTATTTTTCCGGTGTCATGCTGACGCTGGACCATTTACTGATCGACCAGGGCGTCCTTGATGCCCGATTTGCCTGCGACGTTGTTCGTTGCAAGGGGGCGTGTTGCACCCTTCCCGGAGGTGCGGGAGCACCTCTCCGAGAAGAAGAAGTTCAGTTGGTGCGTGATGCGGTCGCCGCTGCCGCTCCATATCTCACACAACGTTCTCGTGATCACATCGCTCAGCATGGTCCCGTTGAATCCTTCGGAGGCAACTGGGCAACAACATGCATTGATGATCGCGACTGCGTCTTTGTCCGATATGAAGGAGACATTGCAACGTGTGCCATCGAAAAGGCATGGCATGCCGGCGAGTCACCATTTCGGAAGCCACTGTCATGTCACCTCTTCCCTATCCGCATCGCCAACTTTGGCGGACCCTATGTGCACTATGAACAGTTCGACGAATGTGCACCCGGCAGAGAACTCGGTGAACAAGAAGGCACACTGTTGGTAGAATCCGTTCGCGATGCTCTTGTGCGCGCCTTCGGCGAAGACCTTACACAGCACCTGATCGATGCCGCCAAGAATGGAGGTCATGCATGAAGCTTGGTCTCAACCTACAGGCATCACTACAGCAGACACTCACCCCGCAGCAGATCCAGTATCTGAAGCTGCTACAGCTATCAGCTCTGCAGTTCGAACAACACGTGCGCACCGAGATCGAGAACAATCCGATGCTGGAGGAGTCGCGCGAAGAGACCTTTCAGGAGACCTCACAGGAGACCTTTCAGGAGACCTTTCAGGAGACCTCACAGGAGACCTTTCAGGGGATCCCTCGGGAGACTTACTCAGAGACTTACTCAGAGACTAACTCAGAGACCAACTCAGAGACCAACTCAGAGACCAACACGCAGACTGATGAAGGGTTTGACTTCTACAAACTCCTCTGGGGCGAAGATGCGTCCGCTTCGAAGTCGATCGACTACAGTCCGAGCGACGACGATGATGATGACTATGGATACCAGGTGCGCGATGTCGTATCGCTCGAAGAAGAGTTGATGGAGCAGCTTCGCTATCTGCCGATCCCGACCGAACAACGGCTGTTTGGTGAGTATGTGATCGGCAACGTCGACACTGACGGCTATCTGCGTCGCCCCCTTGATGAATTGATCGACGAGATCAACGCCAACTTTGCTGAACACAATCTTGCCCTACAAGCACCGGAGCTTCTTGGGACAAAGAATACCGGATTTGAGCGCGACATCATCGAAGAGGTCGATGTTCTGCTAGAACCGATCACACCGAAGATCGCCGAGGTGGTGTTGAAGCGTATTCAATCGCTCGACCCTCCGGGATATGCAAGCCGTACGGTGCAGGAATGTCTGGTTGCCCAGCTCCGTGCCATAGAAAGGCCAAATGCAGCGCAGAAGCTTGCCCTTCTCGTGCTGACGCAGGCATACGATGGCTTTGCCATGAAGCACTACCACGTGATCGAACGCCAACTTGACGTTACGGAGAACTATCTCCGCGAAGCACTTGAAGTGATCCGCAATCTTAACCCGCGGCCGGGTGGCGGCACCTTCGGACACGAGATCAACACCGTTGTTCCGGACTTTACGGTTGAGCGTACAGAGGATGGCTCCGACATTCTCATCACCGTGAACGACAGCCGGCTCCCGATCCTCAAGGTGAGCAATGCCTACGAACGATTGAAGAAAGAATCGAGCTATCACAAGTTCAACAAAGAGACGCGCGAATTCCTTCGGAAGAAGTTCGAAGATGCCAAGTTCCTCATGCAGGCCATCCGTCAGCGTAAGCATACGATGCTGCGCGTGATGACGGCCATCGCCGGCCTCCAGCGCGACTTTTTCTTTGAAGGTCCGCAGTCACTCAAGCCCCTGATCTATCGCGACGTTGCCGAGGTCACCGGCCTTGACATCTCCACGGTCTGTCGCATCGTGAATGGTAAATACGTGCAAACCGAGTTCGGCACATTCGAACTCAAGTACTTCTTCAGCGAATCCTTGGTCACCGACGACGGCGAAGAGGTCTCGACACGCATCATCAAACAGAAGATCAAAGAAATGATCGATGCAGAGTCGAAGGGTAAACCGTTAAGCGACGAAAAGATCGCCAAGAACCTTAAGACCGCCGGCTACAATGTTGCTCGACGGACCGTTGCGAAGTACCGCGAACAACTCCGCATCCCCGTTGCTCGACTTCGGCGCGAGCTCTAAGCGGTTCTGTACGCATTCTTACACGCAGTCTTACTTGAATACCTTCGGCACGACCAACTTCATCGAGATATCCAGTGCAACAGCGCTATGGGTGATGGCGCCGACGCTCACGTAGTCCACACCTGCCGCTGCATAGTCACGGATGTTATCGAATGTGATCCCGCCGCTTGCCTCGGTCTCGATCTTCTTGTTGACGAGACGAACACCTTCAGCAACGAGGTCGGGCGTGAAATTGTCGAACATCACCCTGCTCACACCTTCACACGCCAAGATCTCACGAACGTCGTCAAGATTCGCCGCTTCCACTTCGATCGGAACGGGTACTCTGCCCTTCATCTCGGCTACGCACTGACTCACGGCTTCGGTGATGCCGCCGGCGGCCGTGATGTGATTGTCCTTGATCATCACCATGTCGAATAATCCGATGCGGTGATTCACTGCGCCCCCAATGTGCGTGGCATATTTGTCCAACACACGCCAGCCGGGAATGGTCTTGCGTGTATCTAGCACACGCGCACCTGTGCCGGCGATGCGATCCACATAGGTCTTCGTCTTGGTCGCAACACCACTCATGCGCTGAAGGAAGTTCAACGCCGTACGCTCTGCTGCCAAGAGCGCATGCGCCGGACCTTCGACCGTGGCCACAACGGTCCCGGCTTGTATGATGTCGCCTTCCTTCACCTTCAGGTCGATACGGACATCCGGCGAAAACTCGCGGAACACTAACGGTAGGAGCGGTAATCCACAGATCACACCATCCTGCTTGACGAGGAATCGCGCCGATGCCGATGCTTCGGTGCTGACGGTGAGCTCTGTGGTGATATCACCAGAGCCAACATCTTCGTGGATGGCGAATTGGATGAGGCGGAGGATGGAGGAGGAGTTTAACATGCTAGTGTGCTAGTCGGCTAGATAGCTAGAATAGGTTGCTAGAAGCTTAGAGGTACGAAGTTAAAGGTGCGGCCGGAGAAGAGGCCTCTGTCGGATAGTTTTAGGTCGGGGATCACGAGGAGGGCCATGAAGGAGAGTGTCATGAACGGGGCGCGGAGTGGTGAACCGAGCGCCTTTGCTTTGGCATCCAAGGCAATGTACGTGGCCGTCACCTCTTCGCATGGACGGTCGCTCATCAGTCCGGCAACGGGTAAGGGAAGTACGTCGATCGCAGGTCCGTCAACGACGGCGAGTCCGCCGCGGTGGGTGATGATAGCGTTGATAGCCCGGACAAGCTCTTCATCGCTAACGCCAACTGCCACGATGTTGTGTGAATCGTGGGCCACGCTGCTTGCCAATGCGCCGCGTTGCAATCCGATGCCGGTGATGTAGGCCACGGCAGGTGGCGCTGCGTGATAGCGGTTGACAACGACGATCTTCAAGACATCGGCGTCACCGATATGGCGATGTTCTTCCGAGGTCACCAACTGTCCGTCGTGTGCACCGATGACGCGGATCTCTGCATCCGTCGGATCAACGGCGATCTCGGCTGCAGTGATCGGCGCCCGATCGAACTGATTGATCGGTGTGACGTCGACGCGATCGAACAGTGCTTGCCCCTTACGAGCAACACAGGTGCCGCGGATCCATGTTTCGTCGACGCGAAAGGATGTTTCATCACGAACGATGATGAGATCCGCAGAGTCACCTTCACGAAGCAGACCGATGGGTAGATGGTAGTGTTCTACCGGGTGGACGCTTGCTGCACGGAGGACATCAAAGAGATCGTATCCGAGTGCGAGCGCTCTCCGCACATGTTGATCGATGTGGCCAACAGACAACATATCGGGATGTGCATCATCACAACAGAACATCACGCGGTCGGAATGTGACGCCAATAAAGGATGCAGTGCTTCGAAGTTGCGAGCGGCAGAACCCTCGCGGATCAAGATCTTCATCCCAACAGCGACCTTGTCCAGAGCTTCTTCGAGTGTGAAACACTCGTGATCCGTAGAGATCCCATGTGCCGCATACCGTGCTGCGTCATCACCACGCAGACCCGGAGCGTGACCGTCTACCGGACGTCCGGCCTCTTTAGCTGCGTCGATCTTTGCCAACACATCAGGGTCATCGAACAATACGCCGGGCCAGTTCATCATCTCGCTGAGATATCGAATACGATCGTCCGTGAACAACTCGCGAATATGTTCAACGGTGATCTCCGCACCTGCTGTTTCAAACGTTGTGGCCGGCACACAGGATGGAGCGCCGAACGAGAAGTTGAACGGCACCTTCTCACCGTTCTCGAGCATGAACCTGATGCCGTCCATTCCGCACACATTGGCGATCTCATGCGGATCGCTCACCGTGCCTACGGTGCCGTGCACCACGGCCATGCGCGCGAATTCTGACGGCACGAGGAGTGATGATTCAACATGGACATGAGCGTCAACAAAACCGGGCATGATCAGTTGCGTCTCCGTGACGCTCTGATCTTCGATGATCGACGAAACACGTCCACCTTCGATCGTCACCACACCGGCAAAGATCCGCCGTGTGTGCACATCAACGATCCTACCTTTGAGCTGCTGCATAACGTCCTCGTACAAACACAAAATACACCGCTACTCCGATCAAGGGGGCGAGCAGACCCAATTGTTGCTGCAATGGCTTGGCCGAAGAGAAGATCCACAACCAACCGGCAATGGTCAACACGACGGGGATCGGATAGAGCCACATGCGCCATGGCATGTTCTCAGCGCCAACACGCCGACGATACAGCACGAGTCCGATGGCTTGGGCGATGAACTGCGTGAAGACGCGCATGGCAATGATGGACTTGATCGCATCATCAAGTGTGAGCGTCAAGGAGAACACGATCCCCAAGCCCCCTAACACAAGAAGTGCAACATGGGGGAAGTTCTTTGTGGGATGTTCTTTGCCGAAGACGGAGAAGAAGAGACCGTCTTTCGCTGCTGCATAGGGAATGCGAGTGTAACCCAGCATCACACTGAAGAGTGACGAGAGAGCTACGAGCAAGACGAGTCCGGTGGCGAATTGTGCAACGACGTTATTGTGGATCGCCGTCATGAAGGTGCTCACCACAAACGATGATGATGCCACCTCGTTGGCGGGGATCACGGCATAGATGGCGATCTGCATCAGCAGGTACAAGGCCGCGATGCCGGCGATGGAGATCATCATGCTGCGAGGGATCACGCGTTCGGGTTCTTTGACCTCGGCACCAAGGTGGCAGATGTTGTAGTAGCCGAGATAGGAATACATCGTGGAGATGGAGGCAACACCAAGAGCGCCCCACACGAAGTCGACACCGTTGACGGTGTTGGCAACATCAAATGCCCGCATTGGATCACCGTGCACAAATCCGCCGATGATGATCCAGGCCAGTGTTGCGATCACGGCGATCCACAACACCACCGAGATCTTGCCGACATCACCAATGCGGCGATAGAGAAGGATCACAAGCACGGTGATCAATCCGGCAGCGACCAGTCGCGAACCCATCTGCGTCATCGGCATGATAAAGCCGAGGTACTTGGCAAAGCCAAGTGCGCCCGACGTGACAACAAGTGGTGCTTGGAAGACCGTCTGCCACACAAAGAGAAAGGCCATCAAGCGGCCCCAGGTATCACGTCCGTAGGTCTCACGCAAGAATGCGTACGAACCGCCCGCACGCGGCAGCTTGGCACCGAGTTCGCTCCAAATGCTGGCGTCAACAAAGGATAGTGCTGCACCGCAGACCCACGCTAAAAGCGCCATTGGGGCAGAGCCCATCGTGGCGGCAACGAGTGCCGTTGTGATGAATGGTCCGATGCCCACCATGTCGATCATGTTGAGCGCCGTTGCCTGTACGGCACTGAGTTCGCGGCGTAGGGTCATCTATTTCCGCGTTGCATCGGCCGACCACAGAAGCTTCTCGCGAAGCAGGTCGTAGTAGGTATTGTCGGCACGCTTGACAAGCTTGACGCAGTGATCACTTTTTTTGACCAGCACCTCTTGTCCGCCTGCGAGTGTTGCAACGATCCGTCCATCGGCCACCACGTGCGCTTCCGCGCCTTCGCTGGGGATCGTGAAGCGAACCTCGTTCGTGTCGTTGATGATCAACGGACGCAGCGTGAGGGTATGGGGCGAGATCGGCGTGATACACAATACTTGTGCCGACGGTGCGATGATCGGTCCGCCCACGGCCAACGAATACGCCGTCGATCCCGTCGGCGTGGTCACGATCACCCCATCGGCGCGATAGTCCGCCACATGATGTTGATCGACGGTGGCACGCACTTGGATCATTTTTGATTCGACGGCACGTTCGATCACGACCTCGTTGAGAGCATGGTACTCTTGGTCGCCGATCTGTACGGTGAGTGTAGTACGCTCTACCACACGATAGTTACCCTTAAGCACTTCCATGATGGCATCGTCAAGAAGCGTCACCGGAAACTCGGCAAGGAAGCCGAGTTTGCCAACGTTGACGCCCATGATCGGAACATCGGAGCCGATCAGGACATGGGCGATGCCAAGGAGTGTACCATCGCCTCCAAAGGAGATCACCATCTCGACATACTTGCCCAACTCCGTTGCAGAGCACGTTTCGCACTTGCGGGCGACGGCCTCATCAACGGCTTCGGCAAGACCGTCTTCCAGGTACACTTCTACACCTTCTTCAAGAAGGCGCTCTGCGGCGTGGGTTGCCCACTTCACAGCATCGGGTCGCGCAATGTAGGCGACGAGGGCGATCTTACGCATCAGCGGTGTTCGTCTCTTCGACGTAGTTCAGCTTCAACGTCGCGATCGTCTGATCAAGGAACTTCTCGTCTTGAGCGTCGAGGTTGCCCCTTGTCTTTTCTTTGAGGATATCGAGAATGTCGATCACATACTTTGCATGATCGAGATTCTTCGTGATCTCATTCGTGGCAGGGTTGAGCATTTTGCCCAGAGCGACCATGCCTTCGAGTTGGAAGACTTGAATAAGCGTAAGGAATGTTGGCTTCATACGAGTTGTGTTGCTAGTTCAACAAGATAGGTTGGTACGGTCTTTCGCTGCTCCCACGTTTTGGAAAGGGGCACGTGGACCGTTTCATCGTTCTTGATCCCGATCATGACGTCGGTGTGGCCATCAAGCAAGGCATCAACGGCGTCGGCTCCAAGGCGAGCCGCGAGGACACGGTCGCGCACGGTCGGCGAGCCACCGCGCTGAATGTGTCCGAGGATGGTGACTTTAGCGGACAGTCCATAGCGTGATTCCATAAGCTTGGACATCTCCATGGCACCGCCGATCTCGTCACCCTCACCAACGATCACGATGGTGCGTTTGTCGAGACCTTGGGCGACGATGCGCTGATACAGCACTTCCACATCCGTCATCGTCTCCGGCACGGCAATGAATTCAGCGCCGCAGGCAACGCCGACATCCATGGCAATAAAGCCGGCGTGACGTCCCATGACCTCGATGAAGAAGATCCGGCCATGAGAATCTGCGGTGTCGCGGATCTTGTCAATGGCCTGGGCTGCCGTATTGATGGCCGTGTCGTAGCCGATCGTGACATCCGTACCCCAGAGGTCATTATCGATCGTGCCCGGCGTGCCGACCACCGGAATGCCATGTTCCTCGAACAAAAAGTGGGCTCCATGGAAGGTACCGTCGCCTCCGCAGGCGATCACGCCATCGATCCCGTGGGACCGCAGCTGCTCGGCAGCTCTCGCACGACCTTCGGCTTCCATGAATTCCGGGCAACGGCTGGTCTTCAGGACCGTACCACCCCGGTCGACGATGTTGGCCGTCCGAATGCGATCGAGCACTTCGAAATGTCCGGCGATCATGCCGCTGTAGCCGCCAATAATTCCGACGACTTCGAGTCCGCGTTTTTCACCGACCCGTTCAACGGCCCTGATGTGAGCATTCATGCCCGGGGCATCACCACCGCTGGTAAAGACTGCGATCCGTTTCATATCCCGCGAAAATAGGGGGCTTTGGGCTACCCTGTGTTACCATCACATAACATGAATGCCGGTTCATATCTCGTGGGTGCCCTTCGCAATAGTTTCGCACCCGTAACAGTTCGATAACCCTCACATAATACCGTAACACGGGGAGAACAATTCCATGACATTGCTTCGTTCGTTCGCGATGCTGATGTCCGTGGTCGTGGTAGGTATGCTGGCCCACCAGGGAGTACGTGCCCAGCAGTCTACGATGTCGCATGGCAGTTTTGACTTCAATAGCGAAGGTGTGGTCTTCCAGACCCCCGATTCTAACACTCGCGTGGTGATGCGCTTCCGGATGCAGAACTGGGCGATCTACAACACGGTGCCGATGGGCGAGGACGATGAGCTTGATCTCAGCGCCGGCTCCACTGAGTTCATGGTACGCCGCCTACGCCTCCGATTCGGTGGCTCGCTGGTGGATCCGCGTCTGACGTTCAACCTCCAACTCTCCTTCTCCCGCAGCGACATGGACTGGTCGGACACGCAGTTTCCGAACGTGATCCGCGATGCTATGATCTTCTGGAACTTCGATCCAAACCTGCAGGTTGGCTTCGGGCAGACCAAGTTGCCCGGCAACCGTCAACGGGTGATCTCCTCGGGCGATATCGAGGTCGCCGATCGATCGATCGTCAACGGCGCGTTTAACCTCGACCGTGACTTTGGCTTTCAGGGTTTCTGGCGCCCGATCACGGGCAGCCAGGTCGTCAATATCCGGGCCGCGATCTCCAGTGGTGAGGGGCGCAATCAGTCGGCGATCCCCGGTGGCGGGTTGGCATACACCGGCCGCGTTGAATACCTCCCACTCGGTGCCTTCACCGGCGGTGGCGACTACTTTGAAGGTGATCTCTTGCGCGAGTCTACTCCCAAGCTCAGCATCGGTGTCTCGTACCAGCATAACGAGAACATGACAAAAACACGCGGTACGCTGGGAAGGGCATTGTACGCGCAACGTTCTGCTCAGGTGCTGTATGCAGATGCCCTGTTCAAATACAGCGGTCTATCGATCTATGGTGAATATGCTCAGCGAGAATGTGCTGACCCGGTCACCGTCAGCGGCACCAACAAACGCGCTGTGTTCGTGGGCACCGGCTATATGGGACAGGTGTCCTACGTCTTCCCCTCCATGTGGAGCACGGCCTTCCGTTATGCCGTCACCGATGCCGGCGACCAGCTGGCAGGCATGTCGGAATATGCCAAGATCACCAACATCGCCGCCAACGTCGGCTATTATGTCAACCGCCACCGCGTGAAGCTGAATCTGGAATTCGGCACTACACGCACCAACGACCATAACGCCAACGATCTGTTGACCTTTATTTACTACAGCCGATTCAACATGGAGTTAGGCATTTGACCAAGTGCCAGGTGCCAGGTGCCAGGTGCCAGGTGCCAAGTGCCAAGTGCCAGTTTACGAAGTGGTAACATGACAGTGACAACATGAGCAGAATACCCTCGATAGTTTTGTGAACATCTAACAACGAACAACAACAATGACACGCTTTATCGGAAAACTGGCGTTATTGATCTTGGTGGCCACCGTTGCCGCGATGGCCGCACCATCAGAACGCATCACGATCAAAGGATCGGATACAATGGTCATTCTCGTCCAACGATGGACCGAGAAGTATCCCAACAAGAAGAACCTGGAATTTCAAGTGACAGGGGGCGGATCGGGTACCGGTATCGCCGCTCTCATCAACGGCACCACAGACATTTGCGCCTCGTCACGTCCGATGAAGAAGACGGAAGTTGAACAGCTCAAGGCAAAAACGGGCTATCAAGGCCTTGAAGTTCGCGTTGCGCGCGATGGCCTCAGCGTATATGTCCATGCATCGAACAAGGTCAAGCAGTTGACGCTGGATCAAGTGAGCAAGATCTTCACCGGTAAGATCACCAATTGGAAGGACGTTGGCGGCAACGACGCCAAGATCATCCTCTACTCCCGCGAGAATAACTCCGGCACCTATGAGTTCTTTAAGGAGCACGTCCTCAACAAACAGGACTTTGCAGCCAACGCCCAACACATGGCCGGCACGGCGGCATTGATCAACGCGGTCGCCAAGGACAAGAACGCCATCGGATACGGAGGCGCTGCCTATGCCCGTAACGTGAAAGCACTTGCAATTGCTGAGAAGGATGGCGGCTCCTACGTCAAGCCGAACGAAAAAACTATTTTGAGCGGGGAATATCCGATCTCACGATTTTTGTACTTCTACCTGAGCAAGCGTCCGGAAGGCACCACCAAGAAGTTCATCGACTGGGTGATCTCCAAGGAAGGCCAGAAGATCGCATCTGAGGTGGGATATTATCCGATCAAGAAATAGGTTCTCTTGAATCCCTTCAAGCAGATCAAACGACATGCGTTCGAGCCGGTGGCCGAGTGGACCATCCGGCTCGTGGCGTCTTTTTCGATCGTGTTGATCTTCCTGATCTTCCTGTTCGTGTTTCGCGAGACAGCGTCACTGTTTGTTAGTGATCAGCAGCAAACAGCTAGCAGCGAGTCGTTGTCGGACGCTGGACGAGGGACGCAGGACGCTGGACAAGGGACGCCGGACGAAGCGGCAGCACCAGAGAGTTATGGCGATCCGCTGCCGGAAGACACGCTCACTGAGTCCACAAGTAGCGAGCAGCAAGTATCAAGTTCAATGGACGATGGACGCCGGACGTCGGACGAAGGACCGATCCTGTACGTTCCCAAGAACCCTCGCTACCCCGAGATCTACAACTCCGAAACAGGCCATCTGCCGGACGATATCGATGATGAATCGTCCGTCGTCCAACGTCCGACGTCCGACGATGTGGGGACGCAGGACGAAGGACGCCGGACGCTGTGGGACAACCTGACGAGCGACGTCTGGCAGCCCGTGGGTGAGACCCATAAGTTCGGCCTGCTGCCGTTGTTCATCGGCACGGCCAAGACCACGTTCATCGCCATCTTGATCGGCGCGCCGCTCGGAATCCTTGCCGCTATCTACACGGCCTTCTTTGCCCGGCGTCGCGTGCGCGAGATCATCAAGCCGGCCATCGAATTACTTGCAGGTTTTCCCTCCGTCGTGATCGGTTTCTTCTGTCTCGTGACCGTAGCCACGTTCATGCAGGAGACCTTCGGCATTGAGTATCGTCTCAACGCCATCGTCGGCGGCATCGGCCTGTCACTCGCCGTTATTCCCATCGTCTACGCCATCGCCGAAGACTCGCTCAGTGCTGTCCCCAACAGTCTGCGCGAAGCATCGCTTGCACTTGGATCCACCGAATGGCAGACCGCCTATCGCGTGATGCTTCCCGCTGCAGCACCCGGCGTGATCGCTGCGATCATCTTAGGCGTCGGACGCGCCTTTGGTGAAACGATGATCGCCATCATGGCCACCGGCAATGCTCCACTGTCATCGTGGAGTTCAACCACACCGGCGCGCACGTTCGCCGCAACCATCGGCTCAGAAATGGGCGAGGTCGTCTGGGGCTCAGAACATTACGGCGTACTCTTCCTCATCGGCACAATGTTGTTCGTTGTGAGCTTCTCCTTGAATGCGCTCACGGAACTCTATGTGAAGAAGCGCCTCATCAAAAAATTCCAGGGACGATGACGTTGAACGTGTTCTCCACACATCATCCCATCTCCAGACGCCTCGCCGGCTTCTTCGCCGTCGCCGTTGCCGTCACGGCTGCGGTCGCCGTCCTCGGCGTGATCCTCGGCATGCTCACGGACTTTGCCGTCCGCGGCGGACCCAACCTCACGTGGTCCTTCCTCACAGAGTTCCCCCGCAACAGCAACATGGAAGGTGGCATCTTCCCTGCTCTTGCCGGCACAACGTTCCTCGTGCTGTTGATGACGTTGATGGGTGTCCCGATCGGCACAGCGACCGCGATCTTCCTCACAGAGTTCGCACGACAAGATTCGTGGTTCGCCCGTTCCGTCAGATTTGCTGTCAACACCCTTGCCGGCGTGCCTTCCATCGTCTTTGGTCTCTTCGGCGTCGGCTTCTTCGTTCAGTTTGTTGGTAAGGGGCTGGATGGTGCCACAGGATCGTCGGTCTTTGGTGACGGATCGTTGTTGTGGTGTGCCGCTACCCTTGCCGTGCTCACGCTGCCAGTGGTGATCGTCTCTGTTGAAGAAGCGTTGCGCGCTGTTCCCCGCGAACTCCGTGAAGCGTCCCTTGCCTTGGGCGCTACGCGTTGGCAGACCATCACCAAGGTGGTCGTACCGAATGCCGTCAGCGGGATCTTGACGGGCAGCATCCTTGCTGTGGGCCGCGGTGCCGGCGAAGTGGCGGCGATCCTGTTCGTTGGCGTGACCTATTCTGCCGAAGTGCTGCCGGATGCGGTGACAGAGAAGTTCATGCATCTCGGTTACCACCTCTACGTGCTGGCAACACAATCACCCGATGTGGAAGCCACGCTGCCACTGCAATACGCAACAACGATCGTCTTACTCGGCTTGACCTTCTTACTGAATTTCTCGGCCATCTTCCTCCGCTCGCGTCTGCGGAGAAAATGATCGCCCCCTATCCTCATGGCTAAAGAACATCCGATCAAGATCCAGGCGACAGACTTTTCGTTCTACTACGGAGCGAAGCAAGCGTTGCACAACATTACGATCGACATTCCTGAGCGCAAGGTCACGGCCTTTATCGGACCATCGGGCTGCGGCAAGAGTACGTTCTTGCGTTCGATGAATCGCATGAACGACCTTATCGACGGCACACGTCATGACGGCAGCATGATCATCGATGGCATGGACGTTTTCGACAAAGCCGTTGATGTTGCAACCTTGCGTCGGAAGATCGGCATGGTCTTTCAGAAGTCGATCCCCTTCCCCAAATCGATCTACGAGAACATCACCTACGGCCTTACGCTGGTTGAGAAAAAGTCGAAGGCCGAACTTGATCACGTGGTCGAAACGAGTTTGAAACGTGCAGCGCTGTGGGATGAGGTCAAAGATCGCCTACAACACTCTGCGCTTGGATTGTCAGGGGGCCAGCAACAACGACTCTGTATCGCACGGGCCGTTGCCATCAACCCCGAGATCTTGCTGATGGACGAGCCGTGTTCAGCACTCGACCCGATCTCGACCGGCAAGGTGGAGGAGCTGATCACCGAACTCAAGGATACGTATACGATCGTGCTGGTGACGCACAACATGCAACAGGCGGCACGCGTCAGTGACCACACCGGTTTCTTCCTCATGGGGCATCTGATCGAATTCGATCGTACCCGCACACTCTTTACGAGTCCGGCGCAGAAGGAAACCGAAGATTACATCACCGGTCGATTCGGATAAACATCATGAATAGAACCTTTGAAGAAGATCTCGACAAACTTCGAACACGACTGATCCGCATGGGCAGTCTTGTGGAAGAACAAGTGGAGTTTGCGATCCGATCGCTCCGTGATGGCAATACAGAGATGGCTCGCATTGTCCTTGATCGTGACGACAAGGTGGATAAACTCGACCTCAAGATCGACAAGCAATGTCAGCGCATCTTTGCGTTGAATCAGCCCGTTGCCTCTGACCTGCGATTACTCCTGTCGGCAATGAAGATCAACAACGAACTCGAGCGTATCGGCGATATGGCCACCGACATCGCCGACGTCGTGATCGATACACCGGGAACGGTCGCCCTCGCTGCGGACGTTGGCATCGACCACATGTGCAAGTCCGTCCACTTTTTGTTGAAGTCGAGTATCGACTCCTTCATCAACAACGATCCGGAACTTGCTGCGCATATTCTTCCGACCGATAAGACCATCGACAATCTGTACAGCGATCTTCGTGGCACGCTCATCGATGTCATGAAGAGCGATCCGTCTCGGATCGCTGAAGGCGCGCAGTTGCTCAATGTGATCCACGACCTTGAGCGGATGGCCGATCACGCCACGAACATCGCCGAGAACGTGATCTTTCTCGTTCGAGCAAAGCTCGTGCGGCACCGTCAGTTCAATGCCGAAGGCATTGACCTTCAGGAGATCATACGAGAACAGGATTCCGATCTGTCCAGTAATGACGATGAGACGACCTAAGCCGATCGCCTTTCGTAACTTGCGTTGATGCAACGAAACGTCAAGGGGATCATTCTCGCCGGAGGCAGCGGTACGCGCCTCCATCCGATGACGGCAGCTTTCTCAAAGCAGCTGCAGCCGGTGTACGACAAGCCGATGATCTACTACCCGCTGTCGACGCTCATGATGGTCGGCATCCGCGATATCCTGATCATCTCTACACCCCAGGATACCGTCAACTTCGAGCGTCTACTTGGTGATGGCTCGCGCCTTGGCATCAAGCTCACCTACGTAGTGCAACCGGAGCCGAAGGGTATCGCCCAGGCCTTCACTATCGGACGTGAATTCATCGGCAATGATGATGTGGTTTTGATCCTTGGCGACAATCTCTTCTACGGCAAGCTTGACGTTGTTAGAAACGCCATCGCTTCCAACACCGGTGCTACGGTGTTCGGATACCCTGTGACCGATCCTGAGCGATACGGCGTCGTAGAAATGGATGCTGACGGACGTGTCCTCTCGATCGAAGAAAAGCCCGCCCATCCTCGATCGAATCTTGCGATCCCGGGACTCTACATCTATACCTCGACAGTGTGCGATATCGCCGAGACCCTCTCGCCGAGTACAAGGGGCGAGGTAGAGATCACCAGTGTCCATCAGGCCTATCTTGATCGCGGCGACCTGAAAGTGGTCATGATGGGTCGTGGCATGGCTTGGTTAGATACGGGCACACCGGAGTCGCTTCTTGATGCAAGCACGTTCATCCATGCGATCGAAAAACGTCAAGGCCTGAAGATCGGCTGCCTTGAAGAAGTGGCCCTTCGACAGGGATTCTTGACGATGGACGAGTATCGACGTACGATCGACGACCTGCCTTCTTCGCCATATCGCTCCTACTGCGAACAATTCATTGTGAAATGACAGCAAGCACGAACACAACGAACACCCGGTCGATCACCGAGGTGATCCAAAGCACGTTTCAAGAATTCTTCCAAAAGTCTTCTTCTGCCGGCATCACGATCCTTGCCTTCACGGCGATCGCCATGATCTGGGTCAACAGTCCGCTTGGTGATGTCTACCATGAGTTCTTGCACCAACACATCAACGTCACCCTAGCCACGTTGGAGCTCAAGTTCACGTTCGAGCATTTCGTCAATGACGGCTTGATGGTGGTCTTTTTCCTGGTGGTTGGATTAGAGATCAAACGAGAGATCCTGGTTGGCGAGTTATCATCTCCGCGCAAAGCTGCTCTTCCGATGATCGCTGCCATTGCGGGCATGATCGGTCCGGCCGCGATCTACCTAATGTTCAACGCCGGCACCGATGCTGCGCGTGGGTGGGGTGTTCCCGTCGCCACCGACATTGCCTTCGCCTTGGGCATTCTTGCATTGCTTGGCGATCGCGTTCCTCTAGGTCTGAAAGTCTTTCTGGCCGCTCTCGCCATCGTGGACGACCTCCTCGCTGTTCTGGTGATCGCGATCTTCTACACGTCGACGTTAAACCTTCCAATGCTTGGTGCTGCTGCAGCTTTGCTTGTTGTTCTGTTCGCCGGCAACCGCCTTGGCATTCAGTCGATCCGATTCTACGGCATCGTGGGCTTCTTCCTCTGGGTAAGCGTGTTATTCTCGGGCGTCCACGCCACCATTGCCGGTGTGTTGCTCGCCCTTACGATCCCGTCACGCTCCCGCATCGATGTCGCGGGGTTCACCAAACGCATCGATCGACTGCAGACCAAGCTCGCCCAAGCCGATCGTCCGGAGGTGGCCGAAGCGGATCGTCTTGACGTTGTCCATGCGATCGAAGATGCCTGTGAGAAAGTGCAAAGCCCCCTTCATCGTATCGAGCACGGCTTGCAGCCATGGGTCTCATTCATGATCATGCCCATCTTTGCTTTGGTCAATGCCGGCATTCCACTCAACATGGAAATGGTCTCACATCTCACAAGCCCGATCGCCCTTGGTGTTGCACTGGGCTTGTTCTTTGGCAAACAGTTCGGTGTCTTTGCCGCTGTGTGGGCGTCCGTCAAGTTCAAGATCGCCGAACTCCCCGAGAACGTCAGCTTCAAGCAGATCTACGGCGTGGCCATCCTCTGCGGCATCGGATTCACGATGGCGTTGTTCGTGGCCAACCTGGCATTCCTGACGCCGGAACAACTCGACATGTCGAAGCTGAGTATCATCATCGGTTCAACGATCTCGGCGGTGTTTGGGTCGTTGTGGTTGCGTTCAACATTAGGCAACAGGGAACGGGGAACTGGGAACAGGGTTGAGGGTTGAGTGGAGAGTAATAATGGTTGTGTATGAAGTGATAGCGTCAGTAAAGAGTGAGCGTGCTGCGGAGTGGCAGTCGTGGATCTTGCCGCACATGCAGGAAGTGGTCGACACGGGCTGCTTTAGCACTGCATCGCTGGAGAAGATCGTGGACCCGGTAGACACAAACGTTGTCTTCCGCGTGCGGTATCGATCACCATCGATGGATCTTGTTGACCGCTACATCACCGACCATGCACCGGCGCTTCGGGCTGCCGGTATCGAACGATTTGGTGACGACGTGTCAACACATCGTACGATCGCCGAACGGTTGACATGATCGATAGACTCAACACAGCGCTTCGAAAGTTAGGACAGCTCCTTGCGTCGTTGATCGACCGCGCCAGTGTCTATCGATTCACCGACGACGCATTGCTGATCTCGGCCTCGATCTCCGGCATCGTTGTCGGCTTCTCCATCGTGGTCTATCACAAGGTCCTCGAGATCGTCGAATTGGGTTTGCGTTGGCTGCAACGCGCCGACTGGGGCGATATCTCATGGACGGCGCTTACACTGCCCTTCATCACGGCCCTTGGTGGTCTGGCCGTTGGCCTTCTCAAGCGGACGGTATTCCATGACGTCCACCACCACGGCCTGGCCTCCGTCTCCGCCGACCTCAATTCCAAGGAACAGCCGCTGACGCTTCGTCATGCCGCACATGCGATGCTGCTCTCGTCGATCTCCATTGCCAGCGGCGGCGGTGCCGGACGGGAAGCTCCGACCGTTGTCCTCGGTGCTGCCGTCTCGTCAGCGCTTGCCCGACTCGGACAGATGAGTCCGCAGACCATCCGCATCCTCGGTGCCTCCGGTGCCGCAGCCGCTATCAGCGGCATCTTCAACGCTCCGTTAGGGGGCATTCTGTTCGCCGTCGAAGCGATCACCGGTGAACTCCGTGCCCGCACCTTCATCCCGATCGTGATCGCCTCGGTGTTGGCGACCACGACGGTGCGAACGATCCTGGGTGATCATCCGCTGCTGGTGACGCCGACGCATGCCACGCTTGCTCTGATCGACTATCCCTTGCTTGCACTCGCCGGCATCCTCAGTGCATTTGTCGGCGCATACCACCTTCGCATCTATCGGTGGAGTCATGCCTTCACCTACAAAGCTCTTCACCGCTACCCCGACTATCTACGTCCGATGTTCGGCGGCTTCTTCGCCGGCCTTCCATTGATCGCCTTGCCTTGGTTGCTCGAGACCTCGTATCAACCGATCAACGATGCGATCACAGGCAACTATACCACGGTGTGGTATGTGACCATCCTTATCGCTCTTGCTACGATCATCCTGAAGCCCGTGACCAATGCGATCACACTTGCTTCAGGAGGGGAAGGGGGCACCTTTGCACCTGTCCTCAAGGTCGGCGCCCTCTTCGGCTTCTGTCTTGGCTTTGCGTTAGACCAAGTCGTCCCCACACCGATCGGCCTCTATGCCGTCGTCTGTGCCGCAGCGGTGTTGGCAGGCACGTACCGCGCGCCCCTTACCGGAGCCATTTTGCTATTCGAGATCTCCGGCAACTATGGCTTGCTCCTTCCGCTGTTGTTTTCGTCGGTGGTGTCGGTGTATATCATTCAGCGACTGAAGGCAGGAAGCTTTAACCCGAATGTGAGAATGTGAGAATGTGAGAATGCATCATGCATAATGCATAATGCATAGTGATTAATGCCAGCCCCCTCCCAGTGCTTGATAGATGGTGACGTACGATCGAAGCTGGTCGAGTTTGGATTCGATGAGTTCCATCTTGGCCTCGAGGGCATCACGTTGCGTCATGAGCACCTCCATGTAGTCGGCGCGGGCTGAGAGATAGAGACTGTTAGAGATACCGACCGACTGCGTGAGGGCTTCTACCTGTTGTTCTCGCATGTTGACGCTGTTCGACATGTTCTCGATCTTCGCCAGTTGATTCGCTACTTCGATGTAGGCATTAAGGACGGTCTTCTCATAGTTGAAGGCGGCTTGTACCTGCCGTGCACCGGCGGTGAAGTACGAGGCCTTGATCGCGTTACGATTGATCAGCGGCATCATCAACTCGCCGGCGAGACCGTAGATCATCGATTCCGGTGTTGTGACCAATGTCTTAGTGCTGTAGGACGAATATCCAGCACCCGCTGTGATGTTGAGCGACGGATAAAAACGCGCTCGGGCAACGTCGATGTCCAATTCAGCGGCCTGCAGTTCCAGCTCTGCTTGTTTGACGTCGGGACGATTGGCAAGCAACTGTGCCGGCATACCAGCGCGGAGACTGTCGAACGACATGCGCAAGAACCGACGTGAGTTTCGTTTCACACGCTGCGGGTAGCGCCCTACAAGGAAGTTGATCTTGTTCTCCGTCTCGGTGATACGCTGTAGCACCTCATACCGGTGACTTTGATTCTTCAGCACTTCGGCCTCGAACTTTTTCACTGCGAGTTCCGTGGTCCTCGCTGCTTCCTTTTGCTGACGGACAATGTTCAATGCGTTGCTCAGGATCACCACGTTCGTGTCGATCGCGTCCAACAGATTGTCCAGCGCTTGTAGCTCGTAGTAGCTCATGGCAAGCTCTGAGACAATGTTGGTGACGACGAAGTTCATTCCTTCGATCGTGGAGAGGTATCGCATCGTAGAAGACTTTGTGGCATTGCGCAGTCGTTTCCAGATGTCTACCTCCCAGGTGACGTCGGCAGAAACGCCAAAGCTTGGAACGGGATCCGGGAATCGTGTTCCCGGCGAGACCTCGAGTTGATCTTCTACGGCACCATTTCTCGTGTATCGTCCCGACTTCTCGATACCGGCTCCGGCACGAACGTTCACAAAGGGCAGGTATTCACCTTTGCGTGTCTCGACCTCGTTCTGCGCAATGATGATCTCCTGCACAACAATGTTGAGTTCGCGATTTCGCTGCAATGCGGAATCGATCAACGCCACTAGGTCACTGTCATGGTAAAAATCGCGCCAGCTCACGGCCCCCGTACTCACCGTGTCGGTCGGGACCAGCGAGTCCACCCCTTCCACATATCGTTCCGGTACGGCCAGGTCAGCATCTTTCCGAACGATGGTGGGCACGCACGAGGTGACCACCATCAGGATCGCAATGCCCGCAAGGGTCCATTTCATGAGTGACTCTCCTTCCCGTGGACATATTCTTCTGAAAGGGGCTCATCGTGTTCGTCGCTGATGAGCTGTTTGCCCTTGATCAACGTAGCGAAGACATAGTACAAGCCTGGGATGACGATCACGCCGATGAGCGTGCCAACAAGCATCCCTCCCAAGGAGGATGCGCCGATGGTTCGATTACCGATCGCTCCGGGTCCGGTTGCGATCACAAGCGGTATCAGACCGGCGATGAAGGCGAACGACGTCATGAGGATAGGCCGGAAACGAACCTTCGCTCCTTCGATGGCGGCCTCAAGGATGGGCACTCCTTGACGTTGACGTTGCACGGCGAACTCGACGATAAGCACGGCATTCTTACCGAGCAGACCAACCAACATGATCAGTCCCACCTGCGCATAGATATCGTTTGCCAGCCCCATCAACTCCAGCAGGCCGAACGCGCCGAACACACCGACCGGCAACGATAAGATCACGGCCAAGGGTAGGACGAAACTCTCGTACTGTGCGGCAAGAACGAGATAGACGAAGATCAAGACGATGATGAACACAACAAGGGCATCATTGCCTCGGGCCGCTTCGTCATACGACAGGCCTTCCCATGCAACATCATATCCGCGCGGCAGCGTCTGCTCGGCGACTTCATTGATTGCCGCAATGGCATCGCCGGTGGTGTATCCTTCGGACGGTTGACCGCGGATCGCAGAGGAGTTGTACAGGTTGTACCGCGTGATCTCGTTCGGCCCCTGCGTCTTCCGCACCGACATAAAGGAAGAATATGGCACCATCTCTCCATGATCATTCTTGACGAAGAGATTCTCCAGATCGGAAGGGTATCTGCGATACTCGGGTGATGACTGAACGTAGACCTTGAAGAATCGGCCGAACTTGATGAAACCTTGCTCGTACGTGCTGCCGACCATGATGTCGAGATTCTCCATGGCCTTACCGATCGTGACCCCCTTCTGCATCGCCGCATTGTTGTCGATCTTCAACTCGAACTGCGGATAGTTGGCAGCATAGAACGTGAACAGGCCGGTGATCTCCTTACGCTTGGCCAACTCTTTCATAAAGTTGACGTTGATGCGCTCGAATTCATGATAGTCTGTGCCGTTCGTCTTATCGAGTAGGCGCAATGAAAAGCCCCCTGACGACCCAAATCCCGGAACAGGTGGTGGCTCGAAAAACTCGATAACGGCGCCGAGGTCTTTCGTCTTTTCTTCGAGTTCTTCCATCACCTCACGCACGCCATGGCCGCGTTCAGACCATGGCTTGAGATCGATGAGGCACGTGCCGGCATTGGAACCGCGCCCTTCGGTCATGATCTCATAGCCGGCAAGTGCGGAAACAGACTCGATATCCTCAATGTCTCTGCACACCTTCTGCAGATCCAGAGCCACCTTATTGGTCAGCTCCAGGGTAGAGCCCGGTGGCGTTTGAATGATGGCATAGATCGTGCCTTGGTCCTCACCGGGTATGAAGCCCGCCGGCAAGACCACGTCGACAACAAAGATGCCGATGCCGAATAGCGTCAAGACCGCAAAGGTCAACCAACGTCGCTTGACCGTGTGCGTCAGCAGCCATTCATACTTGCCGGTGACCTTCTCAAACCACCGGTCGAAGGAATGCAAGATGCGGTACATCAACGTCCGCTTCTTCTCCGTGCCGTGGTTGTTCTTGAGGATCAACGCACACAGCACCGGCGTCAGCGTGAGAGCGACGATGGCCGAGAGAATGATCGAACTGGCCATCGTGATGGAGAACTGACGGTAGAACGTCCCAACCGGACCAGACATAAAGGCGATCGGCAAGAATACCGACACCATGACCAGGGTAATGGCGATGATGGCCCCGCTGATCTCACCCATCACAGCACGGACAGCGTTATACGGCGTTAGATCCTCCTCCGCCATTTTGGCGTGCACGGCTTCAACAACAACGATGGCATCATCGACCACGATACCGATGGCCAACACCAAGGCAAACAAGGTGATCAGGTTGATGGAGAGGCCAAACATCTGCAGCACGAAGAAGGCACCGATCAACGACACAGGCACAGCGAGTGTCGGGATCAGCGTTGATCGCCAATCTCCGAGGAACAGGAAAACGACAAGTGCCACGAGGATGAAGGCATCTCGCAGTGTGTGCAATACCTGCTCGATCGACGCATCAAGGAAGCTCGAAACGTCATAGCTGATCTTATACTGCATCCCTGCAGGGAAGTTCTCCTTCAACTCTTCGAGCTTTGACTTGATGTTCTTGATCACCTCGGTCGCGTTCGTGCCGTAGTTCTGCTTGAGCACGATGGCTGCCGAAGGATGTCCATCAAGATTGGAATAGATATCAAAGAACTCAGATCCCAACTCAACGGTCGCAACATCCTTGAGACGGATGTTCTCACCCTCGGCATTGGCCCTCAAGATGATGTTCTCGTATTGCGATGGTTCGTTGTAACGGTCTTGGGCTAGTAGAACGTATTCGAGTGACTGTGCCTGCTTGCCGGAGGCCAGACCGAGTCGGCCCGGTCTGCCGATCACACTCTGCTCCTGCATGGCTTCCATCACCTCTCCTGCAGAGATGTTGTAGGCGCGCATGCGGTCCGGCTTCAGCCAGATCCGCATCGCATACTGCCGAGCACCAAGGATCGTGGCCGACGCAATGCCATTGATCCGCTTGATCTCCGGGATCAAGTTCACGTTGGCATAGTTGTACAGGTACTTCTCGTCGGCATGTTCGTCGGTGCTGTACAAGTTCACGTACATCAACATGCTCGGCTGCACCGGTGTGATCACCACACCTTCGCGCTGAACAAGGGGCGGAAGCAGCGGCATCACCTGGTCTACCCGCGTCTTCACCTGCACCACGGCCTGATTGGGGTCAGTCCCCGGGTCGAAGATGATCCGCACGGTCGCCTCGCCGGCGCTGGTCGCGTCGGAGGCGATGTAGCGCATGCCCGGAACGCCGTTGATCGCCTGTTCCAATGGGATCAGCGTCGACTTCACCAGCACGTCTGCGCTGGCACCCGGATAAGCAATGGCAATGTTGACAGTGGTCGGGGCAATGTCCGGAAACTGTGCCGTTGGCAGTTGCTTGATCGCCAACGTGCCTACAAAGAGGATCACAATGGAGATCACGATCGCCAAGACCGGACGATAGAGGATCTTGCTAAACATGGTTGACTCTTGAGTAGGTGAATGTTATTCGGCGTGCAGTTCTAAACCATGCAACGCCTTCTTCGACGCAACAAGCTCGTAGTCGATCTTGTCGTTCTCCTTCACCTTCCGAAGTCCCTCAAGCAGGATCTTGTCGCCCTCCTTGATCCCTTCCGACACGGCATAGATGTGCGGTAGTTCTGCACCTACTGTGATCATCCGAGCATGAACACGGCCGTCATCTCCAACAACGTAAACGAACTTCTTATCCAGCACTTCGAACGTGGCCTTCTGCGGGATCAACAACGCATTCTTGAAGGTCTCCTTCATCACGATGTTTCCGGTTTCACCATGCCGCAACAACCCGTCAGGATTTGGAAAGGTGGCGCGGAAGGCAATGTTGCCCGTCTCATTGTTGAAGTCGGCTTCGATCGTCGTCACCACACCGTCATACTTGAAGATCTCGCCGTTCGCCAGTCGCAATTGCACATTGAATGGCTTCCCACGTTCAGCACTCATCTGATAGTTCAGATACTGGGCTTCGGGGACGTTGAAGTAGACCCACATCTCGCTGTTGTCCGACAACGACGCCAACATCTCCCCTTCTTCGAGCAGACTCCCCATTCGTACATGCAGTCTGTCCATAATGCCGGTGAAGGGGGCGGATATCTTCGTAAAGTCAAGATGCGCTTTGGCCAATGCCTGAGCCGCAAGCGCTTGATCGTACCGCGCCTTGGCCATGGCAAGCTCGTTCTGCGAGACAACGTTCTTGTCGGCCAATGACTTTGTGTTCTGATATTCGATCTCGGCCACACGAGCTTCGGCTTCGGCATGCTTGAACTCGGCCTGATAGATCACGGGCATGATCTGGAACATCTGCTGTCCTTTGCGGACAACCTGTCCTTCATCGACGAGGATCTTCTCGAGATATCCCCGCTCTAGCGCACGGAGTTCGATGTGCTGGATGGCATGGATCTGACAGACATATTCACTCGTCGTGATGGTGTCGGTTCGTAATGGTGTGGTGACGAGGAATTTGACGCTTTCTTCAGCGTGGTCGGTCTCTTCGTGATGACAGGAGACCACCGTGAGCATCAAAGCGATGCCCACGATCTTGAGGAACGTGTCCATAGGGAATGGGGAATGGGGAATGGGGAATGGGAACTGGGAACAGGGAACTGGGAACTGGGAACTGGGAACGGGGAACGGGCGCTTGAAAGAAGCGCTAGATCAGGATCGTTCTGTTCGCCAAGTAGAGCGGCGTTGCCGCTAATGCCATTCCTCCCGATTCCGTTGGCCGGAGGCGCGGGACGCGGGGCGTGGGACGCAATTCGTCCGCTGATGTGTAGGTGACGACAGGTAAAAGATCGTCGTCGACTTCTGATGACTCTTCGATCTTGATGAAGTTGGCCGCATCAACATTGTGCTGCACACTGGCTGCAGCGACCCCATCCTCATGATGCGCCACACTGCCAACAGGGACTGCTTGCCCGGCAGAGACCAGGGTGAAGCAAAAGAGTACGATGGTGAGGATGAGCTTCAAAGCGACGACAAAAATAGGACATTGTGCCTAAGCTCACTTTAAATCGAATGAAAAGGTGCGAAATTGTACGATGCAGCAGAAAGTGGTCGCACTCTTCACCACGCCGTTCGGACGCAAGAATCTGGAAGCGTCGACCGGGGCGTTACTGCTGTTGTTCATGGTGGAGCACCTCTTAGCAAATGTGATGCTCTTGTGGAACGACTCCGCCCCCTATCGCTGGTATACGGAGACTCTTGGACGTGCCATCGTCGTGCGTGGGATGGAGATCGGACTCTTTCTACTGTTCGCGGTCCATATCGGCGTTGGTCTGATGATGCGTCTCTATCACCGCAAACTGCAGCGTAAACATCCGAATTTGCCGAGGCCGAAGAGTCTTTCGTCACGATTTGTGGGCTGGACGGGAACGGCGATCCTGCTGTTTCTGGTGATCCACTTGTGGCGTTTCTTCTGGCCGAATCGTGTTGTCGGCGTGGACGGCTTCGACCTCTATGCGGAAGCGCGTGCTGCCTTCAGCTCGATCTGGTACGCGACGTTCTACGTGATCTGCATGGTGGCACTCGCAAGCCACCTACATCACGGGATCAAGAGTGCCCTGTTCAGTTTCAAGTTCATCCCTCCGAAGCACGTGCCGCTGGCTCGCAAGATCGGTGCAGGGGTTGGTGTCGGGACGTCGCTCGGACTGGCCTACATCGCCGTCCACCTCTACGTGATCAGTCTTCTGCGCTGATCCGGAATTCTTCGACGGGCACGCCACCCACGAGATGCTCATCCACGATGCGCTTGAGTACCTTCGGCGTGCAGGAATGATACCACACATTGTCGGGCTGTACCACGGCGATCGGACCCATCACACAGACGCGCAGACAGTTTGCCTTGGTGCGGAAGACCTTGGCCGGCTCATCAAGGCCTTGGTCTTTGAGGTAGTCTTTGAGGAAGTCCCAAGAGCGTAGGCCTTCATCGTGAGAACAACACTTTGGCTTTGATTGATCCGCACACAAGAAGATGTGCTTCTCATGTGTGCCGATGCCAAGCTTCTCGACCTTTTCGGTCAGTTTGTTGCGGAGCGCTTCGTCGCGACCAGCCATCGTACACTCATCGTTACGTGAAGAAGGAAGAACACCGAGGCCATCGCCACGGCGACCACAGCTACCGGTTGTGAGATCGTTTCGCCAACGATCATTCGAACAAGTCGCGGCATACTCGATGCCGTAAAGATCATACTCATGGTACTGATGATCAGCGTCGCAATATGGCGCTGACGCAACAGGATCATACCAATGCCGGGAATCGCGACCAACACAGCACCGATCTCACGCGAGAGTATAAAGGCACCCGTACCGATCAGCGTGATCAACGCGCCGATCACCAACGTCGACCTTGTCATGCGTCACCCTTGGGCATCGAGGCGATATGTACCGTCTGCGTGGGATAGGCAAACTCGACGCCAAGCTCATGGGCAAGCTTTAGTACGGCCATGTTGATGTCCTCCCGCGCCTGCAGCTCATCGGCCATGGTGTTCACTTCAAAATGCATCACCATCAAGATGTTCAACGACGATGCATCAAACTCAAAGAAACTCACCTGCATCCGCTCTGCATCATTCACCGTCAGTGGATGTTCTTTGATCACATCACGAATACCCTCCTTGAACTGCACGATCTTGTCAGGGGGCGTGTTGTACCGGATCGTCAGGATCTCGCGATACCGACGATAGGTGCGCAGACCAAGATTGTCCAACGTCATGTCGGCCAACCGCCCATTCGGCACGGTGACCAAGCTGTTTGTTGGCGTACGAAGACGCGTGCTGCGGAATCCGATCTCTTCTACGACGCCCTCGCCCCCTTCAAAGGTGATCCAGTCACCGATCTGGAACGGACGGTCAACGAAGATCATGGCCGAGCCGAAAACGTTCTTGATAGTGTCTTGAGCTGCGAAGGCAAGAGCCAAGCCACCGATGGAGACACCGGCAAGCAAGGCGGCGATGTTGAAGCCGAGTGTTTGAAGTGCTATGACGAAGCCGGTGAGGACGATCACGAACTTGATCACCTTGTCGGCAAGCGGGACGAGGGCATCGTCCAACGCCGACTCCGTGGCTTCGGCTGCGAGACGCATGCGCAGCGTGATGAGGTCGGAGAGCTTGAAGGCCGCGAGTACACCGAAGAGCGTGATCAAGATGCGTAACACCGTGATCGTGATCTCGTGCACCTCTTGCGGCAGCTCAAGCGTCCGGCAGAACAACGCCGTCAGCGTAAAGGCCAACATCAATCCCAGCGGACGGATGGCTCGCTTGATCGGGACAGCGTTCTCTTTTGCATGTCCCCAACGACTGAGGAACTTGCGGAAGATGGCCAGCAGGATTGCGCTGATGATCCATCCAACGATCCACGCCAAGGCGATCAAGACGGCGAGGCCGACGATCTGCCACACTTGGAAACCCCAGAGTGTAGCGCCGTCAGCGGCAAAGAACTGCTTGATCCAGTCGCGGATCATTCAGCGCCGGGGACGTTGAGTCGTGTGAACAAGGCCTTGATCTCCGAGATCTTCATCAGCCCCTTATCACCTTCACCATGGATGCGTACAGCGGCACTGTCGGCTTCGATCTCTTTGCTGCCAACAACAAGTGCGAACGGCACCTTCTTCTGTTCACTTTCGGCGACCTTGCGGTTGATCTTCTCGTTGCGGACGTCTACGTTCACACGTAATCCCATTGCTTCGAGTTCTGCTGCAAGGTCTTGTGCGAATGTGCGATGGGCATCGGCGATCGGCAACACGCTCACTTGCACCGGCGCAAGCCAGAACGGGAAGTTGCCGGCATAGTGCTCGATGAGGATGGAGATGAATCGCTCCATCGAACCGAAGGGTGCACGGTGGATGATCACCGGACGATGTTTTTGGTTGTCGGCGCCGGCATATTCCAATTGGAAACGCTCAGGCATGACGTAGTCCACCTGCACGGTACCAAGCTGCCACTTGCGGCCGATGGCATCGCGGACGATGAAGTCGATCTTCGGACCATAAAACGCTGCTTCACCTTCACCGATGAAATAGTCAAGACCCATTTCGTCGGCCACTTCCTTGATCTCGCGTTGTGAACGCTCCCACAGTTCAATGTCGCCGCCGAACTTATCTGCGTTGTCATCACGGAAGCTCAACCGCGTCGTCACATCCATGCCGAAGGTCTTGAACACCAACTGCGTCAGCTCGACCACGTTCTTGATCTCGTCCTTGAGTTGGTCGTGCATGCAGTAGATGTGGGCATCATCTTGCGTGAAGCCGCGCACCCGACTCAATCCGTTCAACTCACCCGATTGCTCGTAGCGATAGACCGTCCCGAACTCTGCCAAGCGCACCGGCAGGTCGCGATACGACCGCGGCTTGGTAGCATAGATCTGGTGGTGATGCGGACAGTTCATCGGCTTGAGCAAATACTGTTCGTCTTCCACCGTGATCGGGTCGTACTGTGAATCGGCATAGTAGGGGTAATGTCCCGACGTCTTGTACAACTCCAGGTTGCCGATATGCGGCGTGATCACTTCTTGATAACCGCGCTTCTTCTGTTCGGTGCGCAGGAAGTTCTCCAGCGTCCGACGCAGGATCGTGCCATTCGGCAACCATACGGGCAGGCCGCCCCCTACCATCGGTGTGATGGTATAGATCTCGAGTTCTTTACCAAGCTTGCGGTGATCGCGACGTTCTGCTTCTTCACGCTGTTGGATGAACTCTTCCAACATCTGCTTCTTGGGGAAGGCCACGCCGTAGATACGGGTAAGCATCTTGCGGCTCACATCACCGCGCCAGTAGGCACCGGCAACGCTGAGGAGCTTCGGATACTTGATCATGCCGGTTGACGGCACGTGCGTACCACGACAGAGATCGGTGAATTCACCCTGACGATAGAACGTCACCTCTTGCCCCTTCAAACCATCCAGCAGTTCGAGTTTATATTCATCCTGCTTTTCGGTGAAGTAGGCCACGGCATCATCCCACGAGATCTCGATGCGTTGGTAGGGGGCGTCCCGTTTCACCAACTCTGCCATCTTCTTCTCGATGGCCGGCAGATCGTCGATGCTCAGCTTCTTTTCGCCCGGAAGATCCACGTCGTAGTAGAAGCCATTCTCGATGGGCGGACCGATCCCGAACTTCACACCGGGATAGAGCGACTCAAGTGCTTCAGCCATCAAGTGGGCCGTGGAGTGCCAGAAGATCTCACGTCCTTCTTCATCGCTGAACGTTACAATGCGGACCATCGCATCCGTGGTGATGGGACGCGAGAGGTCGTACATGACGTCGTTGACGATGATGCCCAGCGCATTCCGCGCCAGACCTTCAGAAATGTCGTTTGCGATCTGTGCACCGGTCACCCCGCTGGGGTATTCGCGCACGTCGCCATTCGGGAGGGAGATCTTGATGGTCATAGACCACAAAGATAACGCCGTCGACCCAGTCCCTCACACCGTCCGAAAGGCACGGCACATGGTCTGCACCTCTTTACGAGACAGTCCAACGTCATGTGCGACTACCTCCCAAGAGGCAACCGACTCCACGACCTGATCACGGATCCGGGAAGCATCCTTTGGTTCGATTCGAAAGTACGGTGCGATCTCAATGACCAAACGGGGATCCAGTGAATTGTCAAACTCGTTGATATTCAGGCTCAGGCCCGTACCGAACGGGACAGGGTTGACATCGTAGGCCGGGGCAAGCGACCAGGAGGTTTGATCTCCCTTCAAGAGGAACATATGGTTGCGAAGGTGATCGTCGGTATTCGAGATCAGCACGTTGAACAGGATCCTTCTCCAAAGCTGATCGAGATCGTACGCAACGGTACTCGAGCGCTGGATGATCACCTGGGCAAGATCGAGGTAGCTAACACTGCTGTGATGATCATCGCCGTCCACTCTTCGAAGCATCGTCATTGCCGAAGCAGCATGAATGCGACCTCCGTCGTGATCTCGGTCAAATCGCTTGCTCAACACCGTATGATGTTCACTCTGAAATCGAGAGATCTTCATGTTTGGAACGTCAATTCCGCAGCGAGACGCCAGGATGTTGACCACATACTCCCAAGCGCCGACATCGTAGGTATCCTGTCTGCTTGGAAACTTTGCGATCCACAGGTCACCGCGTTCGTCCACCACACTGGCCTTTGGTCTTGCTCCTCCAAGCGAAGAACCGGGTGCAAGTAGCGCAAGGAGATCATCATGGTCACCCACATGGCGGTCCGGATGTTCGAACTCGAGACTGGCCCATTCAAGCTCTCGTGTAGTCGACTTCGTAGAGTTTTCCTCCCGAGCGTCGCTGCATCAGTGTTCTACCCCAACGATCCGGCGACGAATCGAGGAACACACCAAAGTTTGTTCTCCCAGACGGAACGTATTGAGGTCCCGAATAGAGCAGTAGATCCGGATCGATCGATGTGCCATGACTGGACCGAACCCACTCATCAGCGTAGGTGAAGTCGAAGACCTCTTTACCGCGTAGATTCTGTACTCGCAGTTTACCCACCAGCGCCGGGCCGTCCAATTCCCTCCAGTCGGCATAGACCAATATGGTTTTAGACTCACTCAAGGTCTCTTCACTCGCTTCTTCGCACCCAATCCGAGGTCTTGGAGCTTGCGCCCGAGTTCATCGTTCGCGGCTGCTGAGCCAAGTCCTTGTTCAAGACCTAAAACCACTAAGACCTGCAGATATGATCCGATCGCGACGGCTGCGCCACCGTTCTCGATACGGTGTAACGTAAGCCGGCTGATACCGGCTCGTTCTGCTACTTGTTCGGCGGTGAGAGACCTTCTCAGTCGGGCTAGGCGGATATCCTCACCCAACTGCTTGAGCAGGCGCTGGTGTTGGGGCAAGATGATCTCGGCAACGTTCACAACGTAATATACCATAAAGTGAACATTCTGTTGCAACTATGTTCACTATACGATACGTTACGCCTCAGTCCGTCCGCCGCGACCCGCCGTAGAGCTCGAACTCTACCAGACGGCACTCCACATCGGCCGTCCAGAACACCGTGCGCTTGGAGGCCTTCAACCCAATGACCTTGGTAAGGGGCAAGTTGCCCGTGAACACATAGCCCGTATATCCCTGACAGTGTTGCTTGAAGAAGTCACCGATCTCGGCATACGTGCCTTTGAGCTCTTCCTCCTCACCCAACCGCAAGCCATACTCGGGATTTAGGATCACGATATCCGCACCGCCCTCACGGACCTCTGCCGGAGGCATCGGCGTATCCCGGAAGTCGCAGACATGAAAGTCGATCATATCGTCCACACCCGCACGCTTGGCATTCTCCCGCGCCTGCTCGATGATACGGCGGTCGTGGTCGGAGCAGATGATACGGGGTATTGGGGATTGGGGAATGGGGAATGGGGAATCCTTACCATTCCCCATTCCCCATTCCCCATTC
>CAYXQJ010000015.1:0-5868 GCA_964467455.1 uncultured Hyphomicrobiales bacterium
CGCCGGCGAGAAACGAGGGCTTTGTCATTCCGAGCGAAGTGAGGAACTTTGTCGGATTCGATCAACCACACATTTCCTATGCAGAACACCACGCGCACGCTTCACTATGTCTTTGCGACGTTGGCCTTTGCCATCGCCCTTGTGACATACCTCATGACCGTCCAACCGACGGTGCCGTTCTGGGACTGCGGCGAGTTCACGTCCGCTGCCGTCCAGCAGCAAGTGCCGCACCCGCCGGGTGCGCCGCTCTTCCTGATGATCGGCAAGGTCTTCCACCTGCTGCCCTTCGGCGATCCGGGCTGGCGCGTGAACTTGGTGTCCGTCCTGGCCAGCGCGCTGACAGTGCTCTTGCTGTATTTGATCACCGAACGGGTGATCAAGAACTTCTTCAAAGAAGATCTCAACGAAATGGGCAATGCGCTGCTGGTCTATGGTGCATCGCTCGTTGCCGCCCTCACCTATGCCTTCAGCGATACGTTCTGGTTCAACGCCGTCGAGTCTGAGGTCTATGCCGCGTCAGGGTTGTTCGTAGCCCTCATCACGTGGCTCTTGATGATCTGGAACGACAAGGCCGACGAAGAGGGAAGTGAGCGCTATCTGCTCGCCATCGCCTACTTGATGGGTATCTCCATCGGCGTCCACCTGCTCTCGATCCTGACGATCTTCTCGATCGTCCTGCTGATCTACTTGCGCAAGTATCCGTTCTCGATCAAGGGGCTGGCACTGACCGTCGTCCTGGGCCTCGCAACGTTCTACGTGATCTACAACCTCGTCATCATGAAGTTCCCGGCCTTCATGGCCGGTACACTGCCGTTCTTCAAGAGTGATGCGAATGAATATCCGGTGACGGATTCCTTCTTGGTGACGCTGTTTGGCCTTGCCGTGGTTGCTGCCGCAGCATGGGCCGTATGGTACGGCAAGAAGACCAATCACGGCGTGTTGTCGCTCTCCGCGTCGGCCTTCCTGCTCATCATGGTCGGCTACTCGTCCTACGCCCACATCCTCATCCGCGCCAACAGCAATCCGCCGATGAACGAAAACAAGCCCGACAGCTTCGAAAAGCTCGTCAGCTACCTCGGTCGTGAACAATACGGTGAAGCACCCAACTGGCCCCGACGTTACCAAGCCGAAGACCGCTTCGTGCGCAACTACGTCAAATACGGCAAGTGGAACCGTCCGCCGATGAAGGTCGTCACCCGCAAGGATGGTCTGCGCTTCCAACGTCCGGACTACGCCGCCTGGAAGACCGACACCCAAGCCGAGTTGGCCTACCTGTGGGATTATCAGATCGACCACATGTACATCCGCTACTTCCTGTGGAATTTCATGGGTCGTACAAGCGACGTACAAGATGCACCGGCCTACTCGCCCCTTACCGATAAAGCTGTGGTGGAGCGTTGGAATCACAAGAGCGGCTACGGCGAACGATTCCCGACCAATCTGTGGGCGATCCCGCTGTTGTTGGGGTTGGCGGGATTGTACATCCACTTCTCGCACGACCGCAAGATGGCCTGGGTCTATCTCGTCCTCTTCCTCATGACGGGGGTGTTGGCCGCCATCCAACAGAATCAGCAAAATCCGCAACCGCGCGAACGTGACTACTTCTACGTTGCCAGCTTTATGATCTGGGCCATGTGGGTAGGCATCGGCGTCTTCGGTCTCTTGGAACGTGTCCGCAAGAACACGGCCATGGTAGGGGGCGGGGTGTTAGCCGCCCTTGCTCTGGCACCGATGAATATGGCCATGCAGAATTGGGGCACCCATACACGTGCCGGCAACTACCTGGCCTTCGACTATGCCTACAACATTTTGCAGAGCGTGGAGAAGGATGCTATCGTCTTTACGAACGGCGATAACGACACCTTCCCGGTGTGGTACTTGCAGGATGTGGCCGGCGTACGACGCGATGTGCGCATCGTGAACTTGTCGCTGGGACAAACGTCGTGGTACATCGAACAACTCAAGAACCGCGAACCATTCGGCGCGAAGAAGATCCCGCTTTCGTTCAGCGATGAGTCGTTGCTCGTGCCGGAAGACGATCCGAAGGCGCTGACGTATGACTTCGGTCCGGCTGTGCCGCTGGAGATCCCGGTCGACAAGAACATCCTTGCCCAATACACCAACGATCCGATGATCATCGAGAGTGGTGTGATGCGCTTTACGTACAAGGGACGTCAGCGCGGACAAGAAGCTGATGGACAGTCGAGCTACTTCTTTGGTGTGCAGCACAAGCTGGTGCGCGACATTCTTGAGCAGGTGCGCTTCACGCGTCCGATCTACTTCAGCACGTCCGTCGGCGATCCTTCGTGGGCCGATGAATACGTCGGTCTCGACAACTACCTCCGTCTTGAAGGCATGTGCTTCCGCGTCTGCCCGGCACCGCAGCGTTCATCGATCGGCGAAGGCATCAATGCCGAGATCACCGAGAAGTGCTTGATGGAGTCGCTCGACGATGAGACGGTCTACACCGAACCGCACTATGGTCTGAAGTTCCGCAACCTTGGCGGCGGTGACACCTACTATGACGATGTGCACCGCGGCTACATCACCAACTACCGCAACATTTTCTACAAATACGCCACGTATCTGTTGTACGACAAGGGCGACGGAGCCCATGCCGCTCGTGTGCTCTCGCGCATGAACGAGAAGCTCTCCTTGGACCGCTTCCCGATCGGCCTGGGCTTTGAGCTGCAGTTGTCGAAGTTCTTCGAGACGTGCGGCGACCGCAAGAATGCCGAGGCCATGGCCCAGCGAGCGCTGGCCAGCGCCGAGCTGCTCATCAAGAAGCCGGCACTCAAGGAGATGGAACCGCAGATGCAAGAAGCCCTCGTGCCCGAGCGTGCAGCCGCCGAAGCCTGCGTCACGTTGGGTCGGTGGGACGATGCCAAGAACTACTACAAGATCTTCTCCCGCGGCTCCACTGCCGATCCGTTGCTCAACTACATGATCGACGAGATCGACATCACGAAGCTCATGCGCAGCGGCGACACCCAGGGTGCACTTGCCGCGGCGCAGGCCTTGCAGACGAAATATCCGATCGCCTCACTGGATCAACGCATGCAGCAAGCCGCCGGCGAGCTGATGCGCAAGATCGGTGAGCTCCGCGGAAAACTGGGGTTGGCGTCAGCACCCGATTCCTCTTCCTCACCTTCGGTTCGGAATGACAGTCGCTGATTCAGTTATTCGGTTATTCGGTTATTCTAAGGTATTCTCTTGGAATTAAGTCCGCTAACGCTTCTGATCGTGATCGCCACTGCGGCGGTCACGATCGTTGCGTTTAAGAACGAGCGTCTGTACGAGCGTCTCATGCTCAGTGTCGACGCTGTTCTTGCAAAAGGCGAGTGGTGGCGCATGCTGACGAGCGGACTCGTCCATGCCGACTACATGCACCTTGCGGCCAACATGTTCTCGTTGTACTTCTTCGGGACGTGGATGGAGCATGCCATCCACTCGTGGCGTTTCGGCATGTTGTACGGACTTGGCGTCCTCATCGCCTCGTTCACCTCGGTGGTGATGTATCGCAACGCCGTCGACTATCGCGCTGTGGGTGCCTCGGGCGGCGTCTGTGCCGTCATCGGCGGCGCCACGGCCTTGTTCCCCGACATGACCATGATGGTCTTCCCGCTACCCATTCCCATTCCGGCGTGGATCTTCGGCGCGTTATTCGTCGTGTACAGCATCGTCGGCTCTCGCGAACAATGGGATAATGTCGGCCACGCCGCCCACCTTGGCGGCACACTCGCCGGCATGGGTCTTATGGCTGCGTTCTATCCGGCGATCGCCTTGCAGCATTGGTATTACATCCTGGCGATCATCGGAGCAGGTGGCGCTGCCTATGGTTTCGTGAGGTCAAGGGTGTAAGTCAAGGGTGCAAGGTGAAGTCAAGGGTGCAAGGGTGCAAGGGTGAAAGGTTGCAAGGTTCAGTTCCCAGTTCCCAGTTCCCAGTTCCCAGTTCCCAGTTCCCAGTTCCCAGTTACCCATTCCTCTTCGCCGTTGCGATCGCCGCTCCCAGGATGCGTGTTAGTTCATCTGTGAGAGTGCAGAGGGTGTTTTTACATGCAGCGTTGAGACCTTCGCGTAGCGTGAGTGTGCAAATGATCCCTTCGGCTTCGCAAAGTTCTTTGTCGGCAATTTTGAGTTTGTGGATGAAGTCCGCACGACTCTCGGCAGATCTCGCTTCCGCGATGTTGTTGCGCACAGAAAGGACGGCGCCTTCCAGTTGATTTGCCGTGCGAAACAACTTGCGACGCTGAAGCTCGTAGGCGATGTGACGTCCATAGATCGCCAACAGCATACTTTTGATCACCATCGGTGAGTCTGAGTCTCTCATACCCCTACGTACCACCAACAATTCAAAACGTGACATCCTTCCACCCTTGCACCCTTGCACCCTTGCACCCTTGCACCCTCTCACCCTCTCACCCTTCCACCCTTGACTTCACCTTCTTGGCGTAATAATCTCCGCGTCTTATGGCTCTCGCAGTTCATCGCCATGATCGGCATGAGCGGCGTCATCCCATTCTTGCCATTGTATGTGCGCGACCTTGGCGTTGCGCCTGCCGATGCGCCGTTATGGTCTGGGGTGATCATCTCCGCCCCCTTCATGATGGCGGCGTTGTTGACGCCGCTGTGGGGGACGTTGGGCGATAAGTACGGACAGAAGGCGATGGTGCTGCGGGCCGTGGCGGGACTGGGCATTACGGTGTCGCTGATGGGCTTTGCACCGAACATCTGGGTGTTGCTGCTGCTGCGTCTTGCCCAAGGCGCTGCGAGTGGCTTCGTGGCTTCCAACAATGCCTTTGTGAGTGCGCAGACGCCGCAGGAACATGCCGGCTATGCGCTGGGGATGCTGCAAACTTCTATCAGTGCGGGCAATATCATTGGTCCGCTTGTCGGCGGTGCCATTTCCGACGCCTTTGGTTTTCGTACCGTCTTCTTCTTGGTAGGGGGCTTGTGTTTCGTGAGTTTCGTAATCGCGTCGACGCAGCTGCGCGAGGACCGGAGCGGACAGAGTGGCAAGCGCGCGTCGGTGCGACGCAATATGGGCATTGCCATGCGCGACCCGTCGTTGCGTCGGTTGTTGCTGATCTTATTCATCGCTCAAACGGCGGTGGTGCTGACCGCGCCGATCTTCCCGTATTATCTGCAAGAGCTGGGCGCGCCCAAGGAGATCTTGGCCTCGTTGGCCGGCATCGTGGTGAGCATCGTCGGCGTGGCCACGCTGATCAGCGCACCGTGGTGGGGCAAGCGCAGCGACCGCATCGGCTATCAACGCTCGATGTTCGGTGCAACGCTCATTGTGGCCGTCGGCATGGCCTCGCAAGCCATCGTCCCTTCGTACGAATGGATCTTCCCGATCCGCATCATCATCGGCCTCGCCGTCGGCGCCCTGCTGCCGCTCACCTATGGCGAGCTCACGCGTCGCGCTCCCGCCGGCAACCGCGGCGGCATCATGGGCCTGGCCTCGAGCGCTACGCTCGTCGGCAACCTCACCGGACCGCTCCTGTGCGCCGCCATCACCTCGCAGCTGCCGCTGTTCACGGCGTTCTTGACGGCGTCAATCTTGATGATCACCGTACACTTTGTTAGTCGTAGAGGGTAGAGGGTAGAGGGTAGAGTCGTTAGGGTAGAGGGTAGAGGGTAGAGTCGTTAGGGTAGAGGGTAGAAGGTTGAGTAATATCGTTGGACGATGGACGCCGGACGCCGGACGTAAGTGAGTGACTAAAGTCATTGTATCCCTCCTTACTCCTATGGAGTTTTGATGCAATCTGAGAATTCATTTCCAATAGGAATACACCATGTCCCTCCTTCGAGTCGCAGTTCTCGATGTCGCAGACTTTGTTGTCGCTGTGCGAGTAGTCGCTGTGC
>CAYXQJ010000015.1:5968-7484 GCA_964467455.1 uncultured Hyphomicrobiales bacterium
GCGAAGGCGGAACCCTCGGGCTATCCCGGCCGAACGTCCACCATATCGGGTGGGTGTGGTGATTGCCATGGCAACAATGCCAGCAGTGCGACGACGGTGTCGTTGCAGGCCGGTGCGCCGACGACGGTGTTGCCGGGATCGACGACGACGTTCACGATCGTGGTAGCGCATGCCACACAGCGCCTGGCTGGTGTCGGCATTGCCGTACGCACAACACCGACGGGTACGACGGCGGCAGGATCGTTGGCCGTGATCAGCGGACAGATCACGCGTCTGCGTTCGGGTGAGATCACGCACAGCTCACCAAAAGCGATGTCGGGCGGACAGGTGACGTACAGTTTTAACTGGACCGCACCGACGCAAGAAGGAACGTATTACATCCAGGCCGTCGGAAATGCCTGTAACGGCAACGGTCGTGATGATGATTCGGACACGTGGGCTTTTATGCAGCCCGTTGCGATCACCGTCAGTTCCACCAACGATGTTGATGAATCGGAACCACAAGCCCCTTACCAGTTCCAGATCGCGCCAAACCCGTTGGTGAGTGGTGTGGCGGCCATGTTGCACGGTGTGCCGGCAGGTGCGAGGCATCTTTCCATTGTGTCGGCGAATGGCATGGTGGTCTTTGAACGCGACGTTACGGGTGAGGCCTCGGACCAGCCGGCGGAGATCCCGTCGCTGCCGTCGGGCACGTATGCCGTGTTGGTGAGCACGCGCACGGGGATGGTGAGTGTGCCTTTGGTGGTGGTTCGTTAAGTTCAACGTTCAACCCACAAGGAACACATCATGAACTTCGGCGTTCTCGGAACCGGAATGGTCGGCGTTGCGCTGGCCAACAAACTTCTCTCTCTCGGTCACAACGTCATGATGGGGTCGCGCACTGCCGACAACCCCAAGCTCCTCGAATGGCTCTCGACAACGGATGGTAGGGGGCAAGCAGGCACCTTTGCCGACGCTGCTCGTGTTGCCGACGTCCTTGTCAATTGCACGTCGGGTGCAGCATCGATCGACGTCTTGCATTCATGTGACGCAGGTGATCTTGCCGGCAAGATCTTGATCGACATTGCCAATCCCTTGGACTTTTCGAACGGCATGCCGCCGTCGTTGTTCATCTGCAACACCGACTCGTTGGGCGAGCGCATACAGTCGACGTTCCCTGACCTCCGCGTCGTGAAGACCTTGAACACCCTCAACTGCAACCTCATGGTCGACCCCTCGCTACTTCCTTCCGACCACGACATTTTCATGAGCGGCAACGACGCTGCGGCCAAGGCCGACGTCAGGCGTCTGCTTGAGTCTTTCGGTTGGACCACCATCCACGACCTCGGCGACATCACCACGGCCCGTGGCACTGAGATGCTCCTCCCGGTATGGATCCGTTTGTGGGGAGCGTTGGGATCGCCGATGTTCAATTTCAAGATCGTCCGGTAGACGTCCATCGTCCGACGTCCGACGTCCGATGTCCGACGTCCGACGTCCGATGTCCGACGTCCGACGTCCGATGTCCGACGTCCGA
>CAYXQJ010000015.1:7584-74325 GCA_964467455.1 uncultured Hyphomicrobiales bacterium
ACGTCCGACGTCCGATGTCCGACGTCCGACGTCCGATGTCCGACGTCCGACGTCCATCCGTCAATGGCTATCGAAGGACGATGGACGCCGGACGAAGGACGATTTTGTAACTTTGTGCTCCCGGCGTATAGCGCAGCCCGGTAGCGCACCACTTTGGGGTAGTGGAGGTCGTGGGTTCAAATCCCGCTACGCCGACGTAAACCCGCTGTGAGGTCACGACATACCGTGATCCCGCAGCGGGTTTTTCTTTGCGCTACTGACGTTTTACTGACGTTTTCGACAACTAAGCCGACGCGATGACGGGAGTTTGTCATGCCAAGAGTGAGATTCCTACGTCAGTTGCGTCGGATTGTGTTCTGGTGTAGAAACAACAACTCTGTTGTCAAAAATCGGCGCAAAATCACAACAGAGTTGTGAAAATGAGGGTGTTGCATTGCACGTAACCATGCCGGGAAAGGATAACGCCGGGCGTGATATACCCGATAGGGTATAAAATTTGTTGAAGCTAACTGAATTATACCTGATATGGTATAAAATAGTAGAATTGTCGTAAGTTATACCCTATGAGGTATAATACGACAAATATCTCCGCTTTTCTCAAGCTTCGGCGCCGAGAAGCCCTACTCACCCAAGAAGAGCTGGCAGACAAAGCCGGCGTTGGGTTGAGGTTTGTGCGAGATCTTGAACAGGGAAAAAAGACGGTGCGTCTGGACAAGGTCAATCAGGTGTTGGCGCTGTTCGGTGCCAAGGTTGGTGTGGTGCCATGGGAGGACTCCGACGATGAGAAGAGCTGAGATCAGATTCCGAAACGTCGTCGCGGGTACGTTGATCGAAGACGAGTCCGGTTACCACTTCACCTACGACGAAGCGTATCGCACGTCGCCTGAGACTCTTGCGATCAGTCTCACGATGCCGAAGTCGAACGCCGTCTATCATGAAAAAACGCTCCATCCATTCTTCGACGGCTTGATCCCTGAAGGATGGATGTTAGATATCGTTGAACGCAATTGGAAGGTGAACGTCAAGGATCGCATGGGCTTGTTGTTGGTCTGTTGCCGCGATTGCATCGGCGCTGTGTCTGTTCATCCGATGGATGATGCATCATGAGTCGCTGCCTTCTTTGTTATCGACCACTTGATGACGGGAATGACAACTACCATCCCGCCTGTGCGAAGAAGTTCTTTGGACAAGATCTGCCCCCTACCTTGTCCTTTACAGAACAGGATATCGAACGCATGGCCCTGTCATCCATCCGTTCGCACGGTGTCGTCACAGGGGCGCAACCCAAGATCTCGTTAGTACTGCACGGACACAACAGCAAGAAGCTGACGATCGTAGGTCTGTGGGGTACGTTCATCCTCAAACCACCAAGTGCCGTGTATTCGGAACTTCCGGAGATCGAAGACCTGACCATGCACCTGGCTGAAGATGCGGGGATCACCGTTGTTCCGCATGGATTGATCAGGATGGCGTCGGGGAACTTGGCCTATATCACCCGCCGCGTCGACAGAACATCAGAAGGTCCACTTCACATGGAGGACATGTGTCAGCTGACCGAACGTTTGACAGAATTCAAGTATCACGGTTCACATGAGCAGATCGCAAAACGGATCAAAGAGTTCAGCAAGAACAGAATGCTAGACGTGATCAACTTCGCCGACGTGGTATTGTTCTCATTCATTGTCGGTAATGCCGATCTCCACCTCAAGAATGTTTCGTTACTGGAACAGAGGTCAGGGGGCTTTGCAGTTAGCCCCTATTACGACCTCGTCGCCACTGCACTCGTACTTGAAGAATCTGAGATGCTTGCACTGACACTACATGGCAAGAAGAGCAACATCAAGGTCAAGGAGTTTACGCGCGCCTTCGAGACCTTCGGGCTGAAGCCACGTCAGATCCAGAATGCATTCGATCGTGTGGCTAGTGCATACGAACCCTGGTGCGATCGGATCGAGAACAGCTTTGTGTCAACGCAAACGAAGGAACGCTTTGTCCAGCTGATCAGAAGAAGGCTAGAGCTGCTTGAACTTAGATGACGCCGGGAGAGTATGACGCCGGGAGTGACGCCGGGAGAGTATAACGCCGGGAGTGACGCCGGGAGAGTATAACGCCGGGAGAGATGTAATGCGAGACATCGAAGACCTCATCGCCACCGTCCAACGCCACGGCTACGCCAACGAACGCGCCGAAGCGGAAGCGGTCGGACAAATAGCGCTGACGGCGATCAATGCGCTGCGTGCGGAAGGTGGAGAGTCCGCTGCCGCGGCCGACCTGTATGAAGCACGACTGCTGAACATCCTGGCCATCGTGGCTGTGATCCATGGCGACCATGCAGCGGCCGTGGAGTTGGCGGACCGTGTGCTGACGATCGCAGAACATCGTGGCGCATTGCAGGAACAGGCAATGGCGCTGGGCACGCTCGGCATCGTCTACGACGATCTGACGGACTATGTGAAAGCACTCGACTATCAGGAACGTGCGCTGAAGATCAATGAAACGATCGGTGAGGCGAATGGTATCACACGCTGCTTCGGTAACCTTGGCAGTATCTACTACAAGCTCGAACAATACGATCGAGCGATGGACTATTTCCAGAAGGTGCATGACCACGCCATCCTGCAGCGTGATGACGTACCGTCGGCGCAGTACGATAAACAACTTGCCGGTGTCTTGAGTAATATCGGCGGCGTACACTATTCCAAAGGTGATGATACACAAGCATTGTCGTATTACGAACAGGCACTGACGCTGAACGAGGCCGGTGGTGACGCCTACTTCACGGCGATCAACCTGTCGAACATCGGTGGTATCTATGCACGCAACAAGAACGTTGCGAAAGCCACGGAATATTTTCAGCGAGCCATCGACGTCGCCAAGTCCGTAGAGTACGTGGCGATCGTTGCATCTTCACTCAGGCAACTCGGTCAATTGATCGGTGATGTTGCCATGCTCGAGCGCGCTATTGAGCTTGCGGCGCAAGTCGAGGATCAACTAGAGCTGCATATGGCACACTTCGCTCTATCGCGTGTGTTGTCTCACGGTGGTGATGCCGATCGTGCCCTGCACCATTACCGTGAAGGACACCGCATCGAAAGGGAATACCTCGGCGCCGAAGCCCAACGTCAAGCCATGCTGCTCGAACATCGACAACAGATCGAAGCATCAGAACGCGATCGACAAGTCAAGCTCGCCCGCTTTCAAGAACAAGAGAAGATCCTCCACAACATCTTGCCATCGCAGATCGCCAACCGCATGCTCGATGGCGAAACGACCATTGCCGATCACTACGACAACGTCTCCGTCTTCTTCTCCGACATCGTCGGCTTTACTACGTTGTCGCAGACCATGTCAGCCGCCACACTCGTGAACGTCCTCAACGTCTTCTTCTCAGAACTTGATCGTCTTGCAGCTCGACACGGCCTCGAAAAGATCAAGACCATCGGCGATGCCTACATGGCCGTCGCCGGACTTCCCGTCGTCACAGCCGATCATGCAGACCGCGCCTTACGTTTCGCCATCGACGCCCTCGATGCCATCCGTATCGTACGCGAGCGTGAAGGCCTCGACATCGCCATCCGCATCGGCCTCCACTGCGGTCCCGTCGTTGCCGGCGTTATCGGCACCTCCAAGTTCGCCTACGATCTCTGGGGCGACACCGTCAACACTGCCAGCCGCATGGAATCCCACGGCGAAGCCGGCAAGATCCACGCCTCCGACACCTTCGTGCGCGCTCTAACGGAAACCACCCGCCCCTTTATCGATCGTGGCATGATCGAAGTAAAGGGGAAGGGGGCGATGAGGACGTGGATTACGGGGGAGTAGGGAATGGGGAATGGGGAATGGGGAATATCACCACCGCACACCTAACAACACGCCCCATGTTGGTTTTGGAGCGTCGACCGTAACGCCATTCGGTGCGTCGAGATTCATGCGCACGTCGATCATGGCCGTCGTAGAGCCGAGTGCAATGTCGGTGCCGAGACACAATGAGTGTTGATCGTAGTTGTTATTCTCGATCGACGTTGTTGAAGTGAACATCGACCACGACAGACGCGGTGTGAAGTCGTCAATGTGATGCGCAATGCCAAGGGAGCTCGCCCACGTCAGCTGCGACGGGTTGCGGTTGACGGAGTACAAGAATGCCGGCATCAACGTAAGATCAGCAGACCATTGTTCGCTGATAGCAAGTGTGCCGCGGGCATCCACCACCAGCGGTACCACGTTCATGAGCCAGAGGTAGGGGGCAGACCAGCCACGCATACTGTTGGCGTTGTTGTACGTGAACTCGACATGGCGGTTGTCGGGGATGTTGCCGGGGAAGGTGGCTAACGGTACACCAACAAATACTCCGAGGCGCTCATTGCGGAGATCAGCGAGTAGATCTATGTCGACAATGGCACCAAGTAGCGGATTGCCTAACACAACGGAGCTTTCCGCGTTGTTCAGTGATCGCTCACTCGAGCAATACGCTACACCAAGATCAAGAGCGATCGAGAAGGTTTCCGATGTGCGGTACGACGCGGCGATCACCGATGAAACAGTTGTTGCCGAGATGTCGAGATCGCTCGAGATACTGTTGACACCGAGGTCGACCGATAGCGTGAACGCCGATGCATCATCGCTTGACCGTGCAGTGGTGAAACAACAGGTGACTGCGATTAGGAAGAGAATTGCGTGTCGGAGGATGTTCTTCATCTTAGCGTCCTCCGATCTCGAGAAGTTGTTCGCCGGATGGACCGAGACGATAGACACGTTCACCGTAGACGTCGGTGACCCATAACGTTCCTTCTGCATCCACAGAAATGGAATGGGCACGTTCAACAAGACCGGCAGCGATCTCTCTGATCTTGGTTCCTGAGGCGAGATCCAATAAGACAATGCCGCCAAAGGGCTCTTGCTGCGTGACGTAGACGGTGTTGCCGTCAACAGCTACACCAAGCGGTTCGATGCCAAGTGCAGAGGCGATGGCGGACCACGTCGGGTCCACAACATAGTCACACGGACCTCTGCGGTTGAAGCGCTGCAAGCGTTTGTTTTGGAGATCCACTACGATGATGTCACCTGCCTCCGTGACGGCAACGGAATGTCCTTCTGCAAGTTGTCCATCGGCCGTGCCATAGCTACTGAACCGACACTGCACGGTGCCGTTGGCATCGAGGATCACAATGCCACTGCGTGGGGAATCATCCTTCTGATCACCGCCGTCGACCGAGACCACGTAGCCGTCCGGCGTCACTGCTACAGCCCATGGGCGTCCAAGATCTGCCCCCTCCCATACCTTTAGAAGGGTGCCGTCGAGAGAGAAGATCTGAAGTCGGCCATTGTCTCTGTCGGCAACGATGATCGTTGTATCGGTCAGAAAGGCGAATCCATGCGGGTTGTTGAATTGACCGCCGCCATAGCCCTTAGTGCCCCATTCACGCACGGCTTCTCCGCCGGTGGTGAAGACGGCAAGGCGCGAGTTGTAATAGCCGTCAGAGACGTAGAGGAATCCATCCGGCCCAACAACAGCATTGGTCGGACCGCCAAAGCGTGCCATGACGTCGAGTGCGTCGGCGCAGCCGCTAAAGACCAGGGCGGAAAGGAGGAGGGTGAAAATGAAGATGTTTTTCATATCGCAAAATATGAATGTCACTTTTCGTTCTTTCGGAGGCATCTAAAATGTCATCAACTGATGCGTATATTGAGCATATGCGCACGACCATCAACATCGACGAGGAGCTGCTGTCAACAGCGCAGCGGCTGACCGGCATCAATGAAAAGACACAAGTCATCCATGAGGCCCTTCGAGCATTGATCCAACGCGAGTCGGCACGACGGCTGGCGCGCCTTGGAGGCACGGAGCCACAATTAAAGCCGATCCCACGACGAAGGCCTCGGTCATGATCCTCGTTGACACCAGCGTCTGGGTCGACCATTTGCGCACCCATTCCTCGCAACTGGCAGTCCTCTTGGAAGAAGGTTTGGTCTACACCCATCCGGCAGTCATCGGTGAGTTGGCGTGTGGCCATCTCAAGAACCGCAAAGAAGTGATCACCATGCTGCGGAACCTACCAACGTTCCCAGCGGCGACAGATGAAGAAGTGATGGCGTTCATTGAGCGCCACAAGCTCTACGGCAAAGGCATTGGCTGGGTCGATGCACAGCTTCTTGCATCGGTTGCTCTGAGCGGCGACGGCACGATGCTTACGCATGACAAGCGACTAGCCGAGTATTGTTGAGTCCCTGTGAAACCTTACGTCCGTGACGTCGTACACAGGCCGTCCTTCACATACTCAACTACATACTATGCTTTCGCGACTCTTTCTCAGCGCCGTTGTGGCGCTTTCGTTCACGTTGTTCAGTTGTACCGATGATGCTCCATCCGGACCGGGTCCGGAAACGCCGGAGGTTGCGACGTCGAGGTATAACGTCACGTATCAAGACAACACGGTTTACCTCGATAGTGCGACCACCGCACGCGTCCTGATCGATCATAATGCCGAAACGCGAACGTTCACGTTCCGTTCGGATACAGCACTCTCTGATCTTGAAGTTGGCTCACAGTTGTTGGTCTTCCGAAAAGCACTGGGCGAAGTGACGTCGGTGACACAACAGGGATCGAATGTTGTTGTGGCCACAAAGGCCACAACACTCAACAAGGTCTTCGAAGATGCTGAGATCGATTGGGAACAAACCGTTCGCTTTGATGGCAACATGGTCCCCCAGGTGGTCGATAAAAAGGGGCAGGCACATATCATGACGCCCGTTGGCCCCGATAGCTTTGCCGTCGAGATCGAGGTGGGCGACCACACCTACAAGATCTTTTGGAAGATGCTCGGTGATGATGCGCAAGTAGATCTGCACGTCGAGAAGAAGATCCACGAAGCACTGCGCGCTCGCTATTCCTTGAGCGGAACGCTGCACAAGTTCAAGACCACGGCCAACATTCGCATGGACAACGGCGAGCTGGTGAAGTTCGAGCTCCAGAACCCAAACGTCAAGGGCAAGTTCAAGATGTCGGTGAACTGTGCCGCCTCCGGCAACGAAATGGTCAACCTTGAACTACCGATCTCGCTGATCAAGGTACCGATCACCGTCGGCCCCCTCGTCGTCGTGATGGATGTCAAGGTCCAGGTCGTCGTCCAAAGTGTGGTCCCGCACGACGGTTCATCGCTCATCGACGCTGAGTTCGCCTACGAAAGTTCTGCCGGCTTCTCCTTCGTCGGCGGCCAGATCAAAGGTCTCGGCAGTGCCGGCACCTACAAGATCGACAAAGGCAGCAAGAACCAAACCGGTGCCTCCACAGCCGTGGCCGCAAACTTTGGCCTGGGCTTCCCACGACTTGAATTCAAACTCTTCGATGCCGACGTGATGGTTCCGTGGGTACAGACAGCACTCTTGTTAGGGGGCGATTATGCCGGTGGTGTGCGTCCGTGTCAACAAGCCAAGGCCCAGTTCATCGGAGCGTCCGGCGTCGACCTCAAACTCTTCGGCCACACCCTCAAACGCAACGTAGAACTCTGGAAGTTGGAGAAGGTGCTGCTCAAGGCAGGGGAGTGTCCATGAGGTCAAGCTGTGAGTGCCGAAATGTTGACTACACGTATTCCATCTGATCTCGTGTGTGTAACACCGGTCCCGGTGATGATCACTCGCGCTTGTGGTTCCCCCTTCTTACTTGTATCGACCGTGGAGACAAACTTGTTCAACGTTGCTGCTGCTGATTCTAAGGCATCGGTGCCGAGTTTGATCTCCACGCACATCCAGCGTCCATCATTGGATTCGATGATCGCATCCACTTCTAGGCCATTGCTGTCTCGATAGAAGTAGACTTTGTAACCGAGATGTTGGGCGTACACAAGAAGATCGCGTATCACAAGATTTTCGAAGATCTGTCCAAGAAGCGGCAGGTCCTTGATCAGTACATCAGGATTTGCAGACAGCGCAGCGACTGCTATCGAAGGGTCGGCGAGGTAGACCTTGGGTTTGGTTCGCAAGACAGCCTTCGATCGTAGATGAGTTGGCCAGCAGTAGAGCGATTCGAGTAAGAACACACGGTGCAGAGCATCAAGGTATGCAGAGATCGTGTCAGTTGAGATCGCTACTCTATCTGCTGAGACGTCGGCTTGAATCGTTGACGGTCCAACACTACTACCAAGACTTCGAGATAGTGACCGTATCACTGCTTGTATGCGGTGTGGGTCGCGACCTTTGATCGTACGGTCGATTCGTGAGATGTCCAGGCGCGTGGATTCTTCGAGATAGTCGACGTTGTTTCGAAGAGCCGTAGCAAGCGGCAGATCAATGTTGCCAGGCCAACCGCCTGTGCACGCTACTTCTAACATCTGCCCGAAACTGAGGTTGCCAATCGAAGGGTCGCAAGTTCGACCGTCCATCAGTGCGCGCAACGAGACACGCCGATCTGATAGACCCTGTTCGGAGAGCGTAAGCGGACGCATACGCAGTCGACTGAATCGGCCCGCTCCGCTATGACGACTAGCGTCATCAGCAGGTACCGCTGACCCAGTGAGGATGAACTGGCCGACTTGTGAACGATCATCAACAGCGTGACGTACGTGATTCCAGATTCCGGGCGCTGTTTGCCATTCATCGATCAAACGCGGGGTAGGCCCATCGAGAATGTATCCCGGTGCATCGTTGATCAGGGTACCGACACCCGGTACGGCATCACATCTGATCTCTGAGGCCGAAGCCTGTCGCGCCGTGCGCGTCTTCCCACACGCCTTCGGTCCTTCGATGACGACCGCGCCGATTCGGTCAAGTCGTTCAGCGACCTCAGAATCAACCAAGCGGGGAAGATAGTCTGGTAACATGTTGTAATATAATCAGTTGCCGACAATAATCGGCAAAATGTGACATTTATAATCGGCAAAATGTGACATTTATAATCGGCAAAATGTGATCGGGCTTGCGTATGACATGACTTTCCTCATTGCAGGGGGCGGGTCCGGTGCGTACGTTGTGTCATCGCTAACACACCATTTTCGGAGGCCGTATGAACCGTGATCCTAAAACCTTGTATGCCCAGGGTAAGGCCTTGCGAGAGAAGTGTGCGCGGATCGCCCACGCCGACTATAAGCCACATGCAAAACGAGAAGATCCGGTGACGCTTCTGAAGCGCTCCAGCAAGGGTCGGATCGAACAACTTGTGCCGATCCGCTACGGGCGGATGATGAAGACACCGTTCACGTTCTTCCGCGGCGCGGCGTTGAATATGGCAGCAGATCTAGGGTCGTTCCCAAACTCCGGTATCCGCGTTCAGTGCTGCGGTGACTGCCATCTTGTCAACTTCGGAGGATTTGCGACGCCTGAGCGTAGGGTCATCTTTGACATCAACGATCTCGACGAGACACTGCCCGCCCCCTTCGAGTGGGATCTGAAACGACTTGCTGCAAGTTTTGTGGTGGCATCACGGAACAATGGCCATACAGAAGAACAGGCGAGAGATGCGGTGTTGACCTTGATGCGCTCGTATCGTGAACATATGCTGACGTACATGGAGATGCCGGCGCTAGAGATCTGGTACGAAAGCATCGATGTTGAGAAGGTGATGTCGGTGATCAGCGATGATGAATCCAAGAAGCGCTTGAAGAAGCGGATCGCGAAAGCACAGAAGCGAGATGTCTTGGAGCATGATTTTCCGGAGATGACCGACACCTCGAAAGGTCGTCCGATGATCAAGGACGAGCCACCGCTGATCTTCCATTGGCGCGGCATCGCGAGGAAGGAGATGGAGGACCGTGTGAACTATGCGTTTGCTCGATACCGAGAGTCTCTGCAAGAAGATCGCCGTGCACTTCTGGATCGATATGAGGTGAAAGATCTCGCGATCAAGGTTGTTGGCGTTGGAAGTGTCGGGACGTTCTGTTCCGTGTTGTTGCTGATGGGACATGAAAAGGACCCGCTCTTCTTGCAGGTCAAAGAAGCTCGCCCATCCGTGCTCGAGCCGTATGCCGGTCCGTCGACCTTTCATAACAACGGACACCGGATCGTGAACGGATATCGACTGATGCAGGCAGCATCTGATGTGTTTCTGGGATGGACGAAAGGGAAGAACGGAAGAGAGTTCTTTGTCCGTCAACTGCGTGACACAAAGATCAAACCCCTGGTAGAGATCTTCACGCCCCAGGCCATGGACAACTATGCTGAACTATGCGGTTGGACGCTGTCCCGCTCCCATGCACGAAGCGGAGAACCGGCGCTGATCGCCGGTTATATGGGTAAGAAGGATACCTTCGACAAAGCCATCGCCGATTTTGCCATGGCCTATGCCGACCAGAACGAACGCGACCACGCAGCCATGATGGCGGCTATCCGTGCGGGCAAACTGGAGGTGAACACCGAGGCGTAGAAGATCGAAAAGTTAAACGTTTGTATAAAACATCTGTTTAACTTAGGTTTGTTCCATGACAACGGAACAACAGATCAAACACGCTGCCTCGGCACTGTTCCTGAAGAAGGGTTATGCGGCGACCACGACGCGCGATATCGCTGCCGCGTCGGGTACGAACGTAGCGCTGATCAGCTACTACTTCCGGAGCAAAGAGAATCTCTTCGCCGAGATCATGCTCGAACAGATGAAGCTGTTCGCTGCCGGTCTCGGCGCGATCGTCAACGATCCGTCGACAGACATCCAAGAGAAATATCGGCGCATCGCCAACGCCTACCTCGACCTGTTCGAACAACGACCCGACCTACCACTCTTCTTGTTGTCCGAACTCCGGCAAGAACCGGAAGCCCTCATCCAAAAAGTTGGTATCGCCAACGCGCTGAAGAATTCCGTGCTCTTCCGCCAGATCGCCGAAGCAGCACAGAACGGTTCCATGGCCACAACGCATCCGATGCACGTGATCATGAACCTCCTCAGCATGCTGGCCTTTCCCTTTATCGCAAAGCCCCTCATTCAAGGGGCGAGTGGTCTTAGCGACCGCGCCTTTCGTTCACTGATGCAGGAACGCCGTGAACTCGTGCCTCAGTGGATCGACATGATGTTTCGCCCGAGGTGATCCCATGACCGTCCTTGCCATGCTCGCAACCGTCACACTGCTGCAATGTCATGAGGCAGCAGTGAAAAACTATCCGTTGGTCAAACAAGCGGGCCTGATCGACAAGACGGAACAATACTCCGTCGACAATGCCTATCGCGGCTATTATCCGCAGGTCACCATCACCGGCCATGCCTGGTATCAAAGCGATGTGACGCAAGTCCCCGCACGTATTCCCGGCCTAGCATTCGAACCGCTGGCGAACGATCAGTACCGCGCCCAACTCGAAGTGCAACAGACGATCTGGGATGGCAACATGATGGGCAGTCAGAGCGACGTTGTCCGCGCCCAAGCGCAGATGTCCAAACAACAACTCGAGGTTGAACTCTACCGACTCAAAGAGCGCGTCAACCAACTCTTCTTCGGTCTGCGCATGGTGCAGGAACAACGTGCACAAACGCGGCTCCTTCGCTCAGATCTTGCCGCCACCCTCGATGCCGTGACCTCGGCCGTGAATGCCGGTGCTGCTCAGAAACGTGATCAACTGTTACTCGAAGCGGAACTGCTCACCGTTGATCAACGCGATGCCCGCCTCCGCGCCAGCGCCGTAAGCTACGTCAGCGTCCTCGCACGCCTGACCGGACTTGAACTGGATACCTCGACCACCTTCATCACGGAAGGGGGCGAGACATTGTCCGAATCCATCACCCGACCGGAGCTGCGCCTCTTCGACGCACAACGTCGCATGATCGATGCACGCGATGACGCCATCGTCTCACGCTACCTGCCCAAGTTCAACGCCTACTTCACCGGCGGCTACGGTCGTCCGGGCCTCGACATGCTGCTCAATGAATTCGACACGTACTACATCGTCGGCGTACGCATGAACTGGCCGCTCACGGACCTCTGGGCCTCGAACAAGGAAGACGATCTACTCGACGTCAACCGCGACGAGATCGGCGTGCAACGCGAGACCTTCATGTTCAACACACAGCTCACCATGACGCAGCAACGCTCCGACCTTGCTGTCTACGACGAACTGTTGAAACTCGACGACGACATCATCACCAAACGCAGCAGCGTGCGCGACATCGCCCGCGAACAACTCGCCAACGGCACCATCACTGCCCACGACTACGTGCGTGACGCGAACACCCTCGACCTCGCACGTCGCGAACGCGCCCTGCACGAGATCCAACGCACCATGACCCTCGAATCCTACCGCATCACCACCGGCAATTGACCCGAAGAATACCTCCATGCGATCCCTTGCACCCTTACACCTTTTCACCCTTGTTCTCCTATCATGTTCGCCAACGTCAAATGGCATCGACGGTACAGGCACATTCGAAGCAGTCGAGACCATGGTCTCTGCCGAAGTCACCGGTAAGCTCGTCCAGTTCACCATCGTTGATGGCTCGAAGGTCAACGCCGGTGAACTCGTCGGCATCGTCGACACCACACAGTTGTTTCTGAAAAAACAACAGCTTCTCGCCCAGGCACAAGCCGTCCTCGCGCGTCAGCCGGAGACGTCCAAGCAGATCGCCGCTCTGCAAGAACAGCTGCGCGGTGCCAAGCGAGAGCAGGAACGTCTGACGAAGCTGGTGAAAGCCGATGCGGCAACACAAAAACAACTCGACGATGCCACGACGCAGGTCGATGTGTTGTCGAGACAGATCGACGCCCAGTTGTCATCGTTAGATGTCACCACGTCGAGTCTGCAGTCCGAGACCCGTCCACTGATCGTACAGATCCAACAGATCGATGATCAACTCGATCGGTCGAAACTGCTCGCCCCCTTCACCGGAACCATCTTGACGACGTATGCTGATCCGTATGAGTTGGCAGTGCAGGGAAAGGCGCTGTATAAGATCGCAGATCTGCAGACGTTGATCTTGCGCGCCTACATCACCAACGACCAGCTCACGCAGGTGAAGCTCGGACAGAAGGTGACGGTGCGTGTTGACCGCGGTGACGGACAACAAGAGTACATGGGGACGATCTCATGGATCAGCGACAAGGCGGAGTTCACGCCGAAGACCATTCAGACGAAGGATGAACGCGCCAACCTTGTCTATGCCGTGAAGATCCGCGTCAAGAACGACGGCTATCTCAAGATCGGGATGTACGGTGAAATTGATCTCTGATCATCTTACCAAGACGTTTCGGAATGGGGCGGTCACAGCCGTTAGCGACGTTTCGTTCGAAGTAGATTCCGGTGAACTGTTCGGCCTGATCGGTCCGGACGGGGCAGGGAAGACGACGTTGTTCCGCATGCTGACAACCCTGATGGTGCCTGACAATGGATCGGCGCGCATCGGTGAGTTCGATGTGGTGAACGACTACAAGGCCCTGCGCAAGATCATCGGCTACATGCCCGGACGATTCTCGTTGTATCAAGATCTGACGGTGGAAGAGAACCTGCACTTCTTCGCAACGTTGTTCGGCACCACGATCGAAGCACAGTACGATCTGATCCGCGACATCTACATCCAGATCGAGCCGTTCAAAGACCGTCGTGCCGGTGCGCTCTCCGGCGGCATGAAGCAGAAGCTCGCCCTATGTTGTGCGCTCGTGCACGAACCGCGCGTCCTTGTCCTTGATGAACCAACCACGGGCGTTGATCCCGTCTCGCGTCATGAATTCTGGCAGATCCTCAAGCGACTCAAAGAACGTGGCATCACGATGTTGGTCTCCACGCCGTACATGGACGAAGCCCTGATGTGTGATCGTATCGCTCTCTTCGATCAAGGGGCGATCATGAGCGTGGATACGCCGCAGAACATCATCGGCGCGTTCGATACTGCTCTCTACGCGGCGAGATCCAACAACATCCTTGAGACACGAAAGCTACTGACGGTCCATCCCGCAGTCGAACGCGTCTATACCTTTGGCGGTGATCTTCACCTGACCCTTCGAAAGGGTATGAGTGCCGACGCTGTGGTGATCGACGGTGCCGTGATCGAACGCACCAAACCGACCATCGAAGATTGTTTCATCCGCTTGATGAGTACGTGATCATGCCAGCCAACGAATCCATCATCACGGTGAACAACCTCACGAAAACGTTCGGGAAGTTCACAGCTGTTGATCACATCTCCTTTGAAGTGAAGAGAGGAGAGATCTTTGGATTTCTCGGTGCCAACGGAGCGGGGAAGACGACGGCAATGAAGATGTTGTGCGGATTGCTTGCGCCTACATCCGGTGAAGCCACTGTCGCCGGCTTCACCGTGGGACGTGAGAACGATCGCATCAAGAGCCACATCGGCTACATGAGTCAGAAGTTCTCGTTGTATGACGACCTCACCGTCTCCGACAACATCGAATTCTATGGCGGTGTCTACGGTCTCACACGAAAAGAGATCAAAGAGAAGTCGCACTTGCTGCTTGAGCGTCTCGGTCTGCACGAACAAGAAACAGATGTGGTACGCTCGCTACCGCTTGGTTGGAAGCAGAAGCTGGCGTTCTCCGTGGCCATGTTGCACGAGCCCAAGAACATCTTCCTCGACGAGCCGACAGGCGGTGTGGATCCGATCATGCGGCGTCAGTTCTGGGATATGATCTACGAAGCTGCCGACCGTGGCGTCACCATCTTCGTCACCACGCACTACATGGACGAGGCAGAATATTGCGACCGTGTCTCCATCATGGTCGACGGTGTGATCGCCGCCCTCGATGCTCCCAAAGAGCTCAAGCGGAAGATGCACGCCCCCTCCATGGATGATGTGTTCTACCAACTGGCGCGTGGTGCCCAACGAAAGGCCGATTGACGTGAAACAGTTGATGATCTTCGTCCACAAAGAATTCCTGCACGTCCTGCGCGACCGCCGGACGATCCTGATCCTCTTCGTCCTGCCCATCGTCCAGATCCTCATCTTCGGTTTTGCGCTCACCAACGAAGTGAAGAATGCCCGTGTGGCCGTTCTCGACGAAGCACAAGACGTTGTCTCCCGCCGCCTCATCGAACGCATCGAAGCAAGCCGCTACTTCAACATCGACAACATGGTAGGGGGCCGGCAGAATATCGAAGCACAGATGAAGCGCGGCGAGATCGACATGGTCATTGTCATTCCGGCACACTTCGATCAAGATCTCGGCGCAAGCGGATATGCGTCGGTGCAGGCCATCGTTGATGCGTCGGATCCGAACTACGGCACAACGCTGACGAACTATCTGCAGGCCATTGTAAGTGACCTCCAGATCGATCTACAACAAGAGCGCACGCAGAATGGCGTTGTGAAGACAGAAACACGGATGTTGTACAATCCGCAGTTGGAAGGTGCTCCGAACTTCGTTCCGGGCGTTATGGCCTTGGTGTTGATGTTAGTCTGTGTGATGATGACGTCGATCTCCATCGTCCGTGAGAAAGAGCTAGGCACGATGGAAGTGCTCCTCGTCTCACCGTTTCAACCATTGCTGGTGATCTTGGCAAAGGCGATCCCGTATTTCTTGTTGTCGTTGATCAACGTGGGAACGATCCTGTTGTTAAGTGTCTTTGTTCTCGGCCTGGAGATCAAGGGAAGTCTGGTGCTTCTATATGCAGCCAGCATGCTCTTCATTATCACGTCGCTCTCGCTGGGACTGTTGTTGTCGACGGTCGCCAAGAATCAACAAGCGGCCATGTTGATGTCGATGATGGGTATGTTGTTACCAACGGTTTTGTTTGCGGGTTTCATGTTCCCGATCGAGAACATGCCGTTGTTCTTGCAGCTGGTGTCGAACATCGTACCGGCAAAGTGGTATTACCGCATCGTCAATGGTGTGATGATCAAAGGTGTTGGAGTGAGCGTGATCTGGCGTGAGTTAACGGTCTTGTTCGGAATGACGATCCTCTTGCTGACGATCAGTCTCAAACGTTTCAAGGTGAGACTGTCATGAATCGTTTGCTCTTCGTTCTTCAGAAAGAATTCCGTCAGATCGTCCGCGATCCGATCATCATGGCCTTGATCACCATCATGCCGGTGATGCAGTTGGTCTTGCTGCCGTTAGCAGCTGACTATGAAGTGCGCAACATCTATCTTGCCGTGGTCGACCACGATCAGTCACCCGGATCTCGCGCATTCGTAGAGCAGATCGCCGCTTCGAACTATTTCCGTCTTGTGGACTACGGCACGAGTTACGACGATGCGATGCATTTGATCGAGCGCAATACGGCGGATATCATTCTCGAGATCCCCGCTCATTTTGACCGTGACCTTGTCAAGGTGGGAGGGGGCTCGTTGTTGATGGCCGTCAACGCCGTCAACGGCGTCAAAGCCAATCTTGGCGCATCCTACTTGCAGCGTGTGATCCAGCAGTACTTCGCAACACAGCCGAGGCCGGTGATCGAGCTACGCCCGCAGAATCGCTTCAACGTCCACCTCGACTACCGCCGCTACATGGTGCCGGGTATCTTGGCCATGTTGGTCTCGATGGTGGCCATCTATTGGTCGGCACTCAACATCGTGCGCGAGATCGAGGTCGGCACGATCGAACAGATCAACGTCACGCCCATCGCCAAGTGGCAGTTCATCCTTGGCAAACTCATACCGTTCCTCGTCCTTGCGTTGATCTTCTTCACGGTCGGCTTACTCTTGGGTTGGCTCTTCTATGGCATCGTCCCCGCCGGCTCTCTGCTTTTGGTCTATACCTTTCTCATCATCTACGTCTCGGCAGCCCTCGGTCTGGGATTGTTGATCTCAACAAAGGCCAAGACCCAGCAGCAGGCCATGTTCGTGTCATTCTTCTTCATGCTCATCTTCATCATGATGAGCGGTCTGTTCACGCCTATTGAAAGCATGCCCAGGTGGGCGCAGACCGTGACGCTCTTCAACCCCGTGCGCTACCTCATCGACGTCATGCGCCTCGTCGTCCTCAAAGGCAGCGGCCTTGCCGAGATCACCTTCCATCTGATCGTCGTGTCATTCATGGCCGTGGTGTTGAATGTGGCGGCAGTGGTGTCGTATAGAAAAACGAGTTAGTGTGCTAGTGTGCTAGTGTGCTAGTGTGCTAGTATGCTAACTAATGGACGGTGGACGTCGGACGATGGACGCTGAATGATGGACGACGGACGCTACTGCAAGCACAAACAAGACGTCGTGATCCTCATGTCGGCGTTCTTCCACACGTCTTTGAATTGTTGTTCGATGCGTGTGGCTTCATCGTTCTTACCAAGGATGGAGAGCGTCTTGGATAGACCGTAGAGTGACCAGCCGTTGTTGGGATATTTCTTGAGGTCGGCGCGATAGACGGCTTCGGCTTCGTCGAAGCGCTGTGCGGCGAGCAATGCGGCACCAAGGGAATGACGTGTTGGAATGATCCACGACGGCGGTTCATCGTAGTGGAGGGCATCTTCGAGGGCGATGGCTTTGCGAAGTTCTGCCAGCCCCTTATCGATCTGACCTTCATGATAGAGGAGTTCGCCGGTGAGGACGTGGCGGGCGATGTTGACGATAGCCGTTGACATGTTGTTGCCGAACGTGCCGGTTGTTGGGACGCGACGAGCTTCTTGTTCGAACAACGCCAACTCTTGTCGGGCTTCCGTGGTGCGTTTTGTGGCGGCAAAGGCCACACCGCGTGCATAATGACGCATCGTGCGCGTGAGCGGCAAGATCGAGTCCGGCTCGGGAGCATCGAGGATCTCGTCCCATCGTCCAAAGCGGACGCGCACTTCGAGAGGCATTGCATAAAATCCGTCGATCACATCGGCCCACGTTGCGCGGAAGGTGTCGGGGATGGCCGCAACAAGGTCGTCGAGTGTTTCGATCGCTTCTTCACTGCGGCCGGTCATCATGCAGGCAAGGGCCTTCATGTGATAGTTGTGGGCCATGTAGATGCGGTAGAATCCTTGACGCGGTGATCGTTTTTGATACAACCGGTCAGCTTCCATGGCGTTGGTGTTGGCGATAATAGCTTTCTCCCAATCGCCGATACGCACATCGATGTGTGAGGGCATGTGGACGAGGTGTCCGAGCGCCGGTGTGAGTTCGCGGAGCTTGTCGGCAGCGGCCAGGGCTCTCTCTGGATGCGTGCTGGCCTCCATTGCATGGATGTAGAGGTGCAGGGCGAGCGGATGCGAGGGTGACAGTTGCAGCGTTGCATCGAGGATGCTGAGGATCTGTTCTGTGCCCGGTGTTGGCGCACCGTCGGGATGCCATTGATTCCACGGACTCAGGTCCATGAGTGCTTCAGCGGTAAGTGCACCGACATCGGCATCGGTGGGATGGTCAGCCCACACCTTCAACATCGCTTGGGCATAGGCGCTGTCGAGTCCGGCACGGTTCTCCGGCGGCGTTTCAGCGTATCGTGTAGCGAGAGCGGTGATCAGCGCTTTGTTGACGTCAGATTCCTTCTCCGCATGTCGCTGGGCGGCGGTCACGGCATGCCACGCAGCGGCGGACTGTTCGGGCACCATCATCGGATAGTTGATGTGCGGACCGTTGGCATAGGCCACGCCCCACCAGGCCATGGCACACGTCGAGTCGCTCTTCAACGCCGCTTCGAACGAGCGGATCGCCTCGTCGTGATTGAAGGCAAACAGGAAGGCGATCCCCTGGTCTACGTACTTCTGGGCCCGATCCGAGCTGGTGGCGACGGCTCGCGTATGGTCTCCGATACCGTCAAAGAGGGGGATCGTTGAACTACTTTCTCCTGATCCTCCTTCTGAGGAACAGCCGAACAGGAGAAGAACTGCGGCGGCGAGAAATGCCGATGGTAACTTCTTCATGCCCCTACTTACGGAAAAACTTGGAACAACGAGCCGACATTTTCGGTACGTTGGCACAACGTTCTGTTCATTTTACCCTGAGGAGGGTCTATGTTTCGTGTTCTTACGGCCATCATGGCCTTGTTCGTGTTCGCACTGCCGCTCACGGCGGCATCGGACTATTTTCTTAAGATCGAAGGCGTCGACGGAGAATCCGAAGATGCTGCTCATCGAAACGAGATCGAAGTTTTGTCGTGGAGCTGGGGCGTGAGCAATTCCGCCAGCATGTCGTCGGGACAGTCCACAGGGCGACGCACGTATGAGCCCATCGTTTTCAAGAAGCGCATCGACAAGTCATCGCCGTTGCTCTTCAAAAGCTGTGCGACCGGCAAACACATCCCCAAGGCCACATTGACGGTGCGTCGGCAAAGTCCGACCGGCGGACCGGAAGACTACTATACGATCACACTCGAAGACTGCTTCGTCACATCGTATCAAACCAATGGCGGCGGCGGTAGCGGTGGTACGACGTCAGAACAAAGCGAAGAGATCAAGATCACGTTCAAGAAGATCACGATCTCACATCTTCCAAGCAAATCAACGGAGAGCGATGTCTGGTCGCCCCGTTCCAACTAAGGAGGACATGATGAGAACTCTGATCATTCTCCTTCTTCTGATGGTAGGGGGCACGGGGTACGTTCAAGCCCAGATGCCATCATCCGTGAACGTGCAAGGACAGCTGTTTCAGAAAGACGGACAGCCCGTGCCGGATGGCAGTTATGACGTGACCATTACGTTGTACGAGTCGGCTACGGAAGATGTGAATCCCATCACGGTGTGCGGACCTTGCACGGTTGCCTTTACGATGGGCGTCTTCAACGTGGATATCGGTGGACCGGGCCAAACGCCCCTTCCACGATTCAACAAGCAATATTGGATCGCCTTCAAGATCGGCAACGAAGAGCTCCGTCCGCGATTGAAGCTCTCCAGCGTGCCGTCGGCTCTAGAGGCAGCGTACGCTCCCGGCGTCGTGCCGGTGGCGACGATCGTGATCTGGGCGAGTAAAAAAGGGTATGACTACTATAAGGCACAGTCAGATTACCGCGTCTGTGAAGGCCAGGCCATGTCGTCGACGGAATTTCCGGAGCTCTATGCATTGATCGATACCACGTGGGGCAACGGCTCCAACGATGCGGACCCGGCTACCGATTTCAACCTACCGGATCTGCGTGGTATGTTCTTGCGTGGCGACGATGGCGGTATGGACCGTGATGCCGGTGCACTTGGCAGGACGCCGGCAGGAGAGGTCCCGCATATTGGCGACCTCGACGGTGATGGCGCTCCGGACCGCGTAGGCACGTATCAAGGTGTTGGCAACAGTTCAACGTATCAACAGGTACCGAACGTGGCAGTGCGGTATCTAATACGGGTGAGGTGAGTATGATACGTGGTCTATGGTTAGTGGTGGGTGGTCTCCTTGTCGCATGTTCAGTAGCGAGTGCGCAAAACTATCGCATGATGAAGGATAGTGCGACCCATGGAGATTCCATTGCCTATGGTGAAAGCATGACCGGATTCTTTGCCGTTGGTCAAGCAACATCGGCGCCGGTGAGTGGAACCACACAACAAGGGTGGCTCGGCTTCTTGCCGGTGATCCGCGCACTCAAGCCGCTGTCAGTGTTCGAGAACCCTGAGAACGACCGCCTTACGCTGGCACCTAATCCCGCGTCTGATCGCATCTCGATCGGCGGTATTCTCGGTATCGTATCTGAGGTACAGGTATGGTCCGTGATCGGAAGTCCGATACAAATACCATTTCAACAAACGGATGAACAGGTGAGCATCGACATTGGATCGATCTCTTCCGGATCATACCGCATTGTGCTGGTAAGCGAGACCGGGCGATATTCCAAGGCAGTGTTGGTCACACGTTGATCTCATAATGCATAATGCATCATGCATTGTGTATGATGCAAAAAAAAAGAAAAGGGGCGTTGAGAACATTCTCTCAGCACCCCTTACTTTATTTCTTGGACGATGGACGCTGAACGCCGGACGTCGGACGCTGGACGCCGGACGCCGAACGCCGAACGTCTTACTGTCCGAACGTAAACCCGACCTTGATCCCGATGTAGCTGTACGAGTTATCCTCTGCACCGGAGAGTGTTTCTCCGGCATCGAACACGGCGTTATAATCCAGTTGCAAGAGCATGTTGGATTGGCGGTTGAGTCGGAAGTTCATACCAACGGCCGGCATCACGGCAAAGTGCGTCGTGGTTTGAGAGTAGGAATAAACACCTGCCTCGAACCAACGCGTCATCCACTGCATGCCTGCGCCGAGTTTGAAGAACGGTTGGATCTTGTCGATCCGATCGGCCATCGTGTGCTGGATCGTTGCCATCAGCGGTACGGCGGCAACGCGACGTACCTGTGATCCGAAGAGCGCTCCTTGCGGGAATTCAGTGAGTTCATCGCGATAGAAGGCCTCCCAGCGCTGCCAGCCGCTGGCAAGGCCGACCTTGTTGTGGTCATCTAAGGAATACTGCAATTCGCCGCCCAAGCCGGCCCAGCCGTATTGGTCGATGTAGTCGCCGAGATTGCCGGTTGGAACACCCATGTTCCAGGTGGCCGTAAAATCCCAATCACGCGTCGCATAAGACGGAGCGGCGCTGATGACCAGGGCAAGTAGAACGATGATGCGTTTCATATTGTCTCTGATCCTTCTTGATTAGGGTTGTGCACTACGATAAAGGTATGGCGACTGATCGAACATCTGACGGACGCCTGCCGAGATGTACTGGACGTTGCTGGCCTCGGAGCTTGAGAGCAAGCCGTTGGATGAACCGATCCATACGGCGCGCATCTGCAACGTGTCGTTGTTCTCTCGTCTTGTGACCTTATCCATTTCCACGATCACCGAGCCCGTGGTGTAGGAATAGTAGCTTCCGGATGGATAATACGGCGGGTAGTACCAACCCCAATAGCCCCATCCATATCCATACCACGGATAGTACCAATAGTTGTAGTAGTAGCCGATGGTGACGTTCTGGAGAGCGGAAACGCGGACAGTGGTATGTGGGAGGGCGCCGTTCGTGTCAGTAACCTGCGTCCAGCCCATCGAGACAAGATTCGCAGCGATACCGTCAAGGAGGGCTTGGTCGTACCCACGCGGAATGTCGTCGAGTTTGGTCGAATCGCCAAGGATATGGAAGACGGAGTCAACAAGGTAGAAGGTCTGCAGACCGTCGAATGCACCGGCAGTTGTGTCATAGATCGTGACCACCGTGCGATAGTCATCGGTGGATAGACCGTAATCCGTGTAGCAGGACGTCAACAAGACGGCACACGCGGAGAGCAGTACGATGAATTTAGTCATGATTGGGTTCCGAGTGTTGGTGATCAGAATGCAAAGAACAGACCGCCGCTAAGCTCGCCTTCGATCGTGCCCCAGGCGCCGGCACCTGTGCCACAACCGCCAGTGCTACAGTAGAAGGTTAGATTGGCGAAGTAAAGGGGCATGAAGAGTCGACCCTGCAGACGGATGCCGATCTTGTCACTCAAGTAGATCTTTGCGCCGCCCAGACCGGATACAGCGAAATAGAGATCCGTGTCGTATCGTTGATCTTCAGGAGAGAAGATCGCCATTCCGAGATTGCCACCGATGAAGGGGGCAACGTTGTTCTTGCGGAAGGTCTTGATGGTGCCCAGCTGGATGTAATGCGTGCTCAGGTTTCCCAGATCGTTGATCGCATCGGGATCCCAACTGCCATAATAGTTATAGGGCTCATAGGTCATCGAGCCGGAGCGGTAGGAATACGACAGCTCGAACACGAGGTCTTTTTTGATGTAGTAGTCGAGAGCACCACCATACCACATTGATCCATTCAACGTGAGATCACCATCATAGGTACGGATGAATGATCCAAATGAATATCCCGACTGGACAGCGAGTTCGAGTTTCGCCGGCTTAGAAACTTGGTGCGGAGCAGTCGGCGCCTGCTGCCATTCGGTCTGTGCGCTGAGGTGAACAGCGAAGGTGATGAGAACTACAAGTACGACCACTGTACGGTGGAGCATGGACTAACCTCTGAAATGGTTAGCGCAAATTTAGCGCATCCGCGGTCCAAATCCACCCATCCCGGGTGAGCCGCCGGCAAAGTTTCGCAGGTCGTAGCTGAAGGTGAGCATGAAGTAGTTGGTCAGTACCTGCGTCCGCGTGTCTTCGTAGGAAATGTCGTTGATCGTCCGGTTGACGGAGGCGTTCTGACGCAGGATGTCGAAGACCGTCAAGCGGATCTCGGCGCGTTTATTATCTAGGAAACGGTAGCCGATGCCGGCATTCCAGACCGTAAAGGTACGGTCGAACCCTTCCCCAAGACCCGTATACATCTGGTGCTCAACGTCGGTACTGCAGGCGATGGCGCCGATGTTCCAGATCAGACGTCCTGTGACGAAATGGTTAAAGTAGTTGGCATCGTTCTGACGCTGGACGGAGTTGATCACGATGTTGTAGATGCCGTTGTATGACGCAGAGAGGTCGATGTCTTCGGAGAAATTCGAACTCATGAAGAGTCCGCCGCTCATCGTGGTGTTGTTGGCCATGTTCTCGATGCCGTTCACCAGACCCGGTACGCGGGAATAGTTGACGCTGGCATTGAAGTTGAGGTTGCTCTTGATGAACTTGGCCGGCATCGTATAGGTGAAGAACGAACGAGCGTTGATGTTGCCCGAAAGATTGACGGGGCGTGAAATGGTAGCGCCGGGCGGAATGCTGACGCCGCTGACGATGGTGTCGGTGCTGGTAACGATGTTCTCCTGTCCGATGTAGTCATCAACAAACGACACGCTCACAAAACCAAAGAGGGCGCGGCCGTTCATCCAGTCAGCGTCGCGGAAGCGCAGCGAGAGGTCGTGAGAGTAGCTCTGCCCAAGGTCGGGATTACCCAACGATAACTGCAGCGGGTTGCTGTTGTCGACCACCTGCTGCAATTGTGTGATGCTCGGCGCATTCGTGCTGGTGCGGTAACGAAGCGTGAACTCGCTGGCCATGGAGAATCGCTGTCGCCACTGAAACGACGGTAGAATGTTGTTGAAGGTTCGGGTGATGTTCAACGTGGTCGGGAAAACCTGATCGCCAGTCAACTCGGCGTATTGATAGTCGCCCCCTACCGTAAAGATGGTGTTGCCAAACTGAATGCGGTACAATGCACCGAGGCGGTGTTGTGCGTAGAGGTTGTCGTACTCGTTGCTCAAGGCCGGATTCAACGTCGTGTAGTCATTCGTCAGAGAGTCGAAATCATTGGTCTTCTTGTCGGCAGCGGTATAGCGGAAGTTAGGCGCATACGACAGCTGAAGCATGCTCGAGTCGCTCACGGGCTCTGTGTACGAGATCTGTCCGCTATAGGTCGGCCCGAGTTGTTCCTGCGTGGAGCGTTGATCGATCCGTGTGGTGGAATTGATCGGCACAAACTGATTGATGGCTTCAAGATCACCATCGGAGCTGTTCGTGCTATAGTTGATGTTGACGTTTGCGGCCAAGGTGCGGCCGGCCGCGAAACGGTGACGGTAGGTGAGGGCGCCGGCCAGCGTAGCAGCATTCGACTCTGTGGTGTTATTGGTGATGTTACGGCTGAGCGTGTCAACGTTCGTCATGATGCCCGCAGAATTGTCGATCTGCGAGATCGACTGAACGTTAACACGAGGTTCAAAGAGCAATGCGTCTTCCGCACTCAAGCCGGCGGTGAGGCGTAGATTGAAACGATGGTTGCGCGAGATGGACGTTGCGATCGAACTGTCTTGGTAGACCTGACCCTCCGGTTGTACATACGTACGATCCATGAACGAGCTGTTGTCGTTGTCGGCATAGTTGAAGAAATAGGAACCTTCGGCGTCGACGTTCTCGCCCCATGAATCCGTATAGTTCGTTCCCAGGGCATGTGTGGTGGTGATCCCACCCTGTTGGTCAACGAAGAGGTTCGAGAACTGACCGCCGCTCTGGCGCATCATTCGCTGTGCACCGCCCATGCGCATGAAGTTGCCCATCATGCGTCCCATCGGACCGCCGCCACCCATGCCGCCGAACAGGTCCATCGGTGAGAAATTCTGTTGGTTGATGTTATTCGTCAGTCCGAGAATAGTGATCCGTTGCGGACCATCAAAGATGTTGTACGTAGCACCACCGCTCCACCGATCATCGGTTCCATACCCTCCATAGAACTTGCCGAACTGACCGGTCTTGCGATCTTTCTTTGTCTTGAGGTTGATGGTCTTCTCTGTATTGCCGTCGTCAAAACCGCCGAACATCGAGACGTCGGTCCGTGCATCATAGATCTGGACACTTTCCACCATGTCGGCCGGTGTGTTGCGCAATGTTGCCGTTGCATCGTCGCCGAAGAAGCGCTTGCCGTCTACCAAGACCCGTGACACTTGTTCACCTTGTGCGCGCACGGTGCCGTTCTCAACGGTGATGCCGGGCATCTTCTTGACGAGGTCTTCCGCCGTTGCGTTCTCGTTGGTCTTGTACGCCTTGGCACTCATCTGCGTTGTGTCGCCCCGGATCTCCACGGCCACAGCTTCGGCTTCCACCTCGACGGCCTTGAGACTGACCGTGTCCTTGGACATTTCGACGCGACCAAGCGAAACACCCCGATCGCGAATGAAGATCGTTGACGTATACTTCAGAAATCCCACGCCGGTGGCGGAGAGACGCCACGGACCTTTGTCGACCTCTTCGATCTCGAACGTCCCGTCACGCTTGGAGATCGCCCCTTTGACCTTGGTGGTATCGGCGGCCGACACTAATCGAATGGTGATCCCGGCCAGCGGGCTGCCGTCCGTGCCATCCACCATACGTCCGCTCACAGGATACTGAGCATACGTCGTTACCGTGAAAAAGACCGTCAAGATCAACAAAGAGAACAGGTTACGCGTCACGTGCAGGTTCCGGGCGAGTGCAGAATTGCCTAAAAACGCCCATAGACGTCATTTGGTTTCGACTCGTTTAAACTTTTTTGGAAGGGGGCAGCCCCTTACCAATCTTTTTTGTTGAAAGCGCGGAGTCCGGCAACGAAGGGAATGGCCGTCCACAACAACAACGAAGCAGCCGAGATACCGATGCCCAGCGTGGTGCCAAAGAACTTTTGGAAGACGGCGCCGGTGTAGCCCATAAGGGCTGCGTAGTCGAACGTGAGCATGACGATAATGCGGGCGAGGTCGATAGGGTTGAGGACGACCATGGCGATCGTCGGCGTTTCCATCGGATAGTCGCTGAAGCCGACAGTGATGGCGAGGATGATGCCATCGTACAACACGGCAAAGAACAACCACAAGATGAAGGAGAGGCCGAGACTGGCTGCTTTATCGTGGATCGTGATCGCCAGATAAAATGCCGTGGCAAAGAAGACCATCGTGAGTGCTGCACCCGTGGCGAGCAAGCTCAGCACGGATGCGGAGAGCAGGATACCGTGGAGTGCCGTAGGGATGGCGATACCAAGGAGGAAGGCGCCGAGGAACGGCAGAGCGACACCGAGATAGAGTGCGGTGAAGATCGAGGAACGTTTGACCGGCTGCGACAACATCAATTCGATGAAGTCGCGACTGTTATGCATGTGGGCCGTCCCAAACATCGTTGCGGCCAAGGGGATCAGGAGGAGGACGATGTTCATCAGGCCGACGACGGTCTTGGCCTCACCGGCAGTGAAGAATAACAGTCCTTCCGTGGTCACCAAGAAGAAGGCGAGGTAGAGCAGCACCCATCGACCGCGGCCGACATCGCGCAAGACGTAGGAGAGAAGTCGCGTTGTCATACCCCTGCTCCGTGTGGTGCGGCCATCATCTCAGCGATGGCCTTGGATAGATTCGACGCACCGGTCGATGCAAGGAGCGTTGCAACGTCGCCACCGTATAACACGTTGCCTTCATGCAGATAGACCACACGATCGGCGAGCTCTTGGATCTCTGAGAGAATGTGTGACGTGATCAAGACAGTTGTGCCGGAGTTGCGGAACTCTGCAATACGTTCCTTGAGGCGCTCCGAGGCGATGGGGTCGAGACCCGCCGTTGGTTCGTCTAACAACAACGACGTTGGACCGAACATCATGGCGATCACCGCACCGACCTTCTGGCGAGTGCCGCCGCTCAAGGCACGCATGGGCTTATCGAGGTGTTGGGGCAACTCGAATCGCTCGATGAGTTGCTGCGTCTCAACGGGCTTGCGATCCGGATGCAGGGCCGCGATCATTTCGATCACTTCACGGGCCGTAAGGTTCTCCGGATACCGAGCGATCTGAGCCATATAGCCAAGACCCAGTCGGTCCACGTCGATCGTGCCGTTGTTCGGCGTGACCAGACCAAGAATACATTTCATCAACGTCGTCTTGCCCGAACCGTTCGGACCGATGATGGCCGTGACCGTACCGGTAGGGAAGTTCAACGTCAGGTTGTTCAAGACCTGATGCTGTTTGAATCGTTTCGAGAGTTGACTGACGGTGATCATTGGTGTGGCGGCTTCATGCGTGGAGAGCGATCGATCAACAATTCCGGTGTGACCGTGGGAATGATGCGTTCGGTGAGATCAAGGATGTCAACAAAGGCAGAGTGCATCAGGATGACCGATGATGGCATTTGTTCGATAAGGTAGGAGTAGAGTCGAACCGGATGAAACGGGACATCGCCGATTCCGTTCCGATCCAGATCGTAGCCATCGTACTCACTCCAGTAGTTACGATCAAAGAGATTCGTCGAGATGCGCGAGTTCGTGGTCACATCGAACGTATTGCCATTGAACGTGTTGTTACGGATCGTGTTCTTCTCGCAGTTGCCAAGCATGCGCATGGCATAGCCGTTCTTGATGAAGGCATTGTCTTCGAACAAGATCCTGTTCGCCCCCTCTGAATAGACAGCGATGGAGTTTTGTTCGAAGCGATTGTTCTTGATGTGTGAATCCGTGATGTCTTTCAGCAACAGACCGTACGTGCTTGGCCCCCAGTTGAGCAGGAAGGTATTGTCGAACATCTGCACATACTTCGTATACATCACGGCAACACCGGCGCCGTTCTTAGTGAATGTGTTCTTGCGATAGGAGCAACTGTCGGAGAACATGAAGTGGAGTCCGTAGCGCAGATTGCGTTCACAGTAGTTGTTGACCACCGTCCCGTGCCGCATGAACTCCAGATAGATGCCGTCGCGATGTCCGGTGATGCGGTTGTTAGCGATGTAGACATTCCGCGACGTCCAGCAATGTACGCCGTTGCCGGAGTTCGCTTCGCTATCGGCATTTGCCGACAGGACATTGTTGGTCACGCGACAGTCTTCGGCCTTACTCAAGTAGATCCCGAACATACCATCGATCACCGTGCATCGATCGACCGTGATCCCTTTGCGCATCTTGACCTTGATGGCGGCATTGTCCTCAACATAGCTCACGCGCACGTTCTTGAAGGTGATGCCACGGATCACCACGGAGTCGGTCTCGATGGACATGATGTTAGCCCCCTTCTTCCGAGCATCGATCACTGTTCCTTCTTCACCCAAGATCGTGCAGGGGGCGAGCACACGCAGGTCTGTTTCGAAGTACGTACCCTTTGCGATCATGACCGTATCATAGCGCTCTACGGTGGCAAGTACGTTGGCGATCGCACCGGGTGACGGCGTGACGGTCAGCGTGCGCCCAACAACTGCTGTTGTTAACAGCAGCAGCGTTAGGACGACGGACGATGGAAAACGGACGCTTACCACGATGACCTCACCGATAGCATCAGTGATCTTCCTCTCGACGGCATATCGTTGATGCTGGTATGCTCGTGATAATATGCGTCAAGAATGTTGGTCACAGCAGCTCTGATCGCGAAATGTTCGTTCAGCGTCCACGAACCTACAACATCGACAGTGAACCACGCCGGCGTGGTGTTCTCAGGCTGAATGAACGAAGAAGCATTCGTCTGTGCAGCAGCATAACGTAGCCGAACCTCGGCATGGTTCTGTGTTGAGCCGATGATCGTTCGTGCCTGGATGTTTAGTGGGGCGATGAGGGGCAAGTTGTCGTGCTGATCCAAGGCATAACCACGTACATACGACACGGACGCCCCAAGACGGACAAGTTCTGAGACGGTGTAGGCACCACGAACTTCAGCTCCGCCGATCGCAGCCCAACCAATGTTCTGCTGCAGACGCAATGGCACCGGCTCTTCAATGGGGCCGGTGCTCTCGTATGGTTTGGTTGCGATGTAGTCATCGATGGCCTGTCCAAAGACGGTCATCATCATCATCCCTTCCTCATTCCGTATCTCATAGGAAAGGTCGATACCATAGGATCGTTCACTTTCAAGATTCGGGTCGCCGATCACAACGAAATTCGATTGTGGATCGTAGAGCCAGAAGCCGTACGATTCAAAGTGGTTGGGCAAACGCTCCATCGACGACAGCGTGAAGATGAACGACGATGTCTCTGTTGTTGTGAATCGGAACAATGCCGATGCGGAGAAGGCCGCCATCACACGATCGAAGTCGGCATTGGGTTGGTAACTCCCCAACACACTCCGCGCCTGAGGATCTTGCAACGTCCGTGGTGAGACGTCGAGACGCGCATTGAGCGTGGTACTGGTGGACGTTGTGATCGCCCCCTCCCACGACACATTGAGTCCGTATGTGCCGACAACGGCATCACCGATGTTCGTCATCACCATCTCGTTCACGGCTGTATCGAGCGGGATCATCGTCATCGTTGCCTGTGCCCATAGATTCGACAGATCTAAGGTGACATGCAGCAATGACTCATCGATCACATGAGAGACCTCGGCTAATAGACCTACGGTGGTTGAGGTCCCATCCATCGGCATGTACATGTTTGGCATGAAGGGGCGGGTGGACACCTCTTCGACGGAACGGTCATAGTCGTCCATCACATGGTCGATGTGGTTCGCATAGAGTTTCACTGTCGACGACGTAAAACAGTCCCAAGGTGCGTACCACGAAAGAGCCGTGATCACACCTTCAGCGCGACGTGTATCCATCAACAGAGCGGGATAGCCAATGAACGTGGCCAGATCATAAATGCCCTGCAGCGATAGTACGTGTTCGTCCGTGGTCTTATACGAGACACCGATGTTGGCATTATGCTTTTCGAAGTTGCTTCCTTCGATGGTACGTTGACCGCCCGCAAGGAAGTCATCAGCTGCGCGGTAGGTATACCCACCACGAAATGCCAGGTCTTCCGTCCCTTGGTTGATGTCTGCGCGAAATCGGCGTTGACGGTCGTTCGCATCGCCGAGAAGTTCAGCAGCGCCTTGCCACGGTTGTTCGAATGTAGGCGTCCGCATCTGGAACGACAATGCACCACCGAGATTCGCCCCATACCGTAGGTCTGTTGATCCGGCTGTGAGTTGCAGTGCCGTCAGATTGTCGAGTTCAACATAAGCCGTCGGCGGATCCATCTTATCGATACAAGCCGAATGGACCTTCATGCCATCGATCGACATCGCCACCTGCGAACCGCGCAGCCCTCGGACCATGGCCTCGCCGGCCATCGCTGCGCGGTTGATCAATGCGGCGGAACCCTGACGCATCAGATCGTCAACGGATACATTCGACGACGTCGGTATTCCACTGAATTCCGCCGGTAGATCCGCTGTGGCAAAGACGACCACACTTCTCGCATCAACCGTGCGCACACTGTCGTCCGCCGGGGCAAGCGGAAGGGCGAGGAGGGTGAGGAGGAGGAGCATGGGACTAATCGACGAGCACTGGAAAGTGCGCAACCATGGGCATATCATTCTCTGTCCAGCCGAACTCGATATCCCAGTCGCCGGTCATGGTGAAGTTGACCTTGCCTGTGTAGAGGCCGCTATGGCTGTGGCTGGGGTTGACGTTGCCGGGCGAACCGTGACCCATGGACGGCATGGTTGGATTGACGTACGGTGTGGCATCGACGACCGGGGTGTACTCGAAACCGTCCATGGTGGAGTGCACAAGGAAGTCGATCGTATTCATACCGACGGCCCATGATGTTGTTTTGAGTGTGATGATCCGCTTTCCGTGTCCATCGATCTTGATCACACGAACGGCATTGGATGAGGCAACATTGATCGGGAAGGTTGCCTTGACGTTGGCATCGGTGGAGTGATCGTGAACCTCGATATCGAGGGACCATTGTGACGAGGTGCCGGGCATTGTAAAGATGACGGCGCCGGTAAAGAAGCCGTCGGCATCGGTGTTCTCCGAGATCTGCTCTACGGGACAGGAGTGTTTCATCATTCCCATGTCCATCAACGGATAGGCGTGGACGTGAGCGTCGTTGATGATGGTGTTGCCGCGACGGAGCTTAACGTAGATGCGGTTGTAGCCGGTGATCAGCGAATCGTCGGCGTAGAGATCAACAGTAAGGCCGTCTACTGTGGAGGTAGAGATCAGCGTCTTCGTCTCCGGCTGGGGTGTTGGGTCGGTGGTTTGTTCGCAGCCAATAATGAACAGTGCGATCGCGGAACTGAGGATCGAGATAAGTAGTGTTTTCATGATCGTTGTGAATCATCGTGTTGAAGGAAATGTATGGGCACAGCAAGCCCCCTACCACAAGCACAGCATTGTGGTGGTCTATGGTCAACGTCGAGGAACGAACGATCAGGCCCGAGGTGGGGCAAAGGGCGGCGGCATCGTCCAGGTAGAGGCGAACGTGCGAAGCACTCCTTCAAACAGGAGGATCTTCTCTGGACGATGGACGAATGACGTCGGACGTTGGACGTCGTAGGGTGAGAGATCCCGTATCTCATTCGCCACAGCCGTCGGTATCGAACGCTGTTGCGACTTGTTGGATCTGACGAAGGCGCGTTTCATCGTGCAGGAGCCGTGGCACGACGTTCCCTTGTTCACGCAATGTCTGATCGCATAGTCGGCATGCACCGTTTGATACACCGTCCAAAGGATCGGCAACTGATGGGTTGCCAAGCCGAGGGAACAGAGTATGATGATGGCGATGGAGCGCATGAGGGGATCAGTGGTTCTTGGCCATCTCAAGCACTGTGGTGTAGGTGTGCTTGGTGCCGGAGTGGTTCGAGGCAGCGGACTCGCAGTCAGCCGATGAGGCGAACGCAGCAACGTTCAGCCCCATCGGCGAATGCAGTGATTCAGATTCGACGTAGCACGCCGTGCGTGCATCGATCAACGTACCAGGATGAGCATGATCGGACACCCAGAGTGAGTGGACTTGGTCCATCTTGACAACACCTTCTGATGCATACCAACCAAGCATGCACTCTACGGCATCAAAGGCATAGGTCTTACCGGTCATGGTCACGAGCTCACTACCGAACTGTTTGTCGGTGATCGTCATCTTGCACGACGTACATTGGGCCGTGCCGTAGTCGATCGGCAGTGGTTCCGGACCGCTGCACGAGGTAAGTGCGAATGCGGCAACTATCAGTAGATGAAGCAGAAGGATCATCGGCGCAGCTGCGATCAAACGGAGCAGCCACTTAACCATCGAAGTTGTGGTACGGAGTGTCATGACGATCAAGCGAAATTACGTTTTGGCCGTGAGATCCACCATGTGAGTAATGCGATCACAGCACCGACGGCGATCAGATAGAAGCCGAAGGCAGGCCAGGAGTGTGCTTTGAAGTTGAGCAGTTGTTGAACACCGATCAACGGCGGTTGATAGGACATACCGGGGATCTTGATCGCAGCGTGAGGATCAAGGTTATGTCCATAGTCATACAACCAGAGATAGAAGTCATAGAGGCCGAGAGCGCCGGCAGCGGTGAGCAAGGCCAGCCATACCAAGATGAATGGCCGTTTGCCGACACCGGCCACGAGAAGACCGAGACCGATCAGAGCATAGACCACATATTTCATGTAGGCCAGCTCCGGTATGGAATCGGGCTCGATCTTCTTCATGCCGATGTAGTGATTCAAGCCGTTGAGATTTTGAAGATCGTTCTCATGCGCCCCCTCGACCTTATCGACGTGGATCAGGATACCCAGCTCATTGCCCTCAGGATACTGAGGTGCTTCCAGCGTGATCTCCCACATTGGTAGGAAGAACAGACCAGACAAGCAAAGGGCGGCAATGGCCATGAGGATGCGGTGTAGAGGGGTCATGACAATCACTTCTTGTTATTCCATGTGAGGGCGGTGTTTGATCCGGGGCCAGAGACACGGATGTAACCCTGCATTTCTTGGTGAAGTGCGGAGCAGAAGTCCGTGCAGTAGAAGGCATACACACCGGCATTCTGTGGTTCCCAAATGATGGTTTGGGTCTCACCCGGCATGATGAGCAATTCAGAGTTGTTCGCGCCGAGGACGGCGAAGCCGTGCGGAACGTCCCAGTCCTGCTCAAGATTGGTCACGTGCCAGAAGATCTTATCGCCAACCTTGGCACCTTCAATGTTATCGGGAGCGAAGTGCGAACGGATCGAAGACATGTAGACGTGCAGTTCATTGCCTTTGCGCTCAACGCGGGCATCGCCTTCCTTCTTCGTCACGTATGGATGTTTGTTGTTCTCGATCTTATAGATCTTCGTTGAGTTCGGTGCGACGAGTTCGGCAGGGATCGCCTGTGCATAGTGCGGCTCACCGATCGTTGGGAAGTCAAGCAGGAGCTTCATCTTCTCGCCGGAGATGTCGTAGAGCTGTGCTGACTGCGTAAGCTCCGGACCCGTTGGCAGATAGCGATCCTTGGTGATCTTGTTGTAAGCGATCACATACTTGCCCCATGGCTTTTTGGAATCGCCGCCGGGAATGCAGAGGTGACCGATCGAATAATACGTCGGGACCTTGTCGATGACCTTGAAGTCTTTGAGTGACCACTTGGTGATCTCAGAGGATACGAACATCGATGTGTAGGCATTGCCTTTATCATCGAACTCAGTATGTAACGGCCCGAGACCCGGATTCTTCACTTCGCCGGCAAGGCAGGCGTCGTACTTGAGGACCGGGATACCATCGACATCGCCGTCGAACGCTTTTGACTCGATGGCCTTGACCATTTTGGAGAAGCTCATGACAGGGATGACGGTGGCGAGCTTGCCGCCGCCGACGATGTATTCACCGGAGGGATCAACATCGCAACCGTGAGGCGACTTCGGCGTTGGCATGTAGAAGACGCAGCCGGGAATGTCGGCCGGTGTGACAACGCGGACGCTGTTCTTGATCGTCGACGTGGCGCTGTGCGTCTCGTCACTATACACGTTGTGGGCATAGTTCACGTTGACCATTTGCCCCTTACCCTGTGCGACGAACTCTTCGATCTTTTTCCAGTTGACAGCGACGATGAAGTCCTTGTCGTTTTGAGATGCGTTGATCTCCTTCATCGTATTGGCTCTTTCGGAGTTGTAACAGGTAAAGAACATCCAGTCGGCAGAGGCATTCTTGCCTGCGTGAGCAAGGTCATAGTCGAAGCCCGGCATCAGGATCTGCCATGCAAGGTTGAGTGCGCCACTGGCTTTGTCCATTTTGACGAAGCTGAGCGTGCCCTTGAACTTCTCCTTATACGATTCAATGCTGACATCTTCGTTCGGGATAGGTACGGAGAATCGGGTGCCGGCGACGATGTATTCGGAGTTCTGCGTGGTGAACGGTGAGGAGTGATTGCCCGAGCTATTCGGAAGCTCGATGATCTCCTTTGTGCGGAAATCCTTGAGATCGATGCGGGCAACGCGCGGCGTGTTGTTGCCGTTGATGAAGACGAACTTGCCATCGGGCACACCGTCCGTCATCGACAGTTCAGGGTGGTGGGCATCATCCCACGGCACAAAACCGTGCGACGTCATCAGCATCGGCTTGGTCTCTTCAGAGAAGCCCCAGCCTTTTTCGGGATCGACGGAGAACACCGGGATCACGCGGAACAAACGTCCGCTGGGAAGACCGTACACCGACATTTGACCGCTAAAGCCGCCGGAGACGAAGTTGTAGAACTCGTCCTTGTCGCCGGGAGCAACGTAGACCGCTGAGGCTGCATCGGCAGCACCAACGCCTTTTTTGTCGCCGCCTTTCGAGCATCCGACAAATACCGATGTACCAACAAGGGCTACACCGAGAAGTGACCAAAGAAGAAGACGTTTCATGGAGGGGCTCCTAAGATTAGGGAACTGGGAACAGGGAACTGGGAACTGGACTACCTGGCACCTGGCACCTGGCACTTGGCACGTGGCACTACTTCTTGCTTACATCACGAAGGTGCTCGAGTACATTGCGGGCATCTTTCTCATCGACGCTTTGGTTGGGCATGCGCATGAGGAACTCTTGCATGAGGCACTTGACTGTATCATCGTTCTCGATCATGGTCTCGGTGTCGAGGATCATGTTCATGATGTATTCCGGTGTGCGCTTGACAGCCACTTGGCCGAGGGCGGGGCCGACGTAGCGTTCGTCGTACTTGTGGCACGAGCTGCATTTGGTCTCGAAGACATCGAGGCCGGCTTTGGCCATGGCGGGATCGACCGTTTCGCCGACGTCGACATGTTTGATCTTGCCGTATTGGGCTTTTTCCTTCTTCACTTCGAAGACGGACTCTTCTGATTTCTGCTCGCCCCCTTCATCTTGTGCGCATGAAGGAAGAGCTACCGAGAGACTGCCGGTCAAGATGACCATTACAAGCAGTCGAAGCAGGACGTTGTTCATGGGATCTCCTTGAGGTTTTTTGTTAATGATGTTGTGCTTGGTTCAGGAGGTTGGGGAATACCAGAGCATTCTCGAGGAAGACATGCTGCATGGTGTCGTGCATGAGGTCCTTCATGCGGGCATAAGCAGTGCGATGGGTGGTACATGCGCCCGGCGGCGGCGTGAAGTTGTTGGTGAGTGCACGTAAGCGGTGAAGTTTGCGGCCCACGTCGTCATGATCGCTTTCATGCGTCTTGACCTCTCGCTGTACGAAGGCAAGGTCTTTTCGGAATGAGGCGTTGAAGATTCCCGCCTCTTCACCTTCCAAGTGGGTCAAGAGTTCCCGCGATAGTTCGCCAAGGAGTTCCAGGATGGCGGCCGTGTCGGGAAACGTAGCACCGTGTTTGGTGACCACTTTTTCCATCATCGAGACAAGCGTTGGCAGTTCCATCCGCAGATAGCGGTGGTGGTTCTGTACGATGTAGGCGATGAGGAAGTCTGTATCCCATAACATGGGATGGATCGCGCCGCCGGCCTCGTGGGCGCTGTGGAACTGGATATCGGCGAGTACCTTGGTCGGGTCCAGACCATGTTCGGCACAGGCCTGATCGAGTGAGCGTTTACCGGCACAGCAGTAGTCCAGGCCGTATTTCTCAAGGACGACGGAAGCAGTTGGTGTCTGCTTGAGGATGTCGTGGAGGGTAGGAAAGGGAGTCATAATGGGAGAATGGGGGAATGGGAGAATCTATAATAAGGGATAAGGGAGTCACGTGTCACAAATATAAGGGGGAAAATTGGGATGTCAAACGGAAATGCGGAATCCTTTTTCTTGGATCCGTTTTGCCACGTCGGCGAGACTGGTGGAGCTGAACATCAGCTGGAGGCGGTTGCGCTCTGCGGCCCAGGCGTTGTGGAGTGCGCAGGGAGCTTTTTCACCGCAGCCGGGAAGACCTAGGATGCACTGTGTGAACAGGTCTGACCCGTCAACCTTCTGGATGATGTCCAGCAGACTGATCTTCTTCGGGTCCTTGTACAGGGCTACTCCGCCTTTGGCACTGCGTTGCGACGTCAGCAAGTCGTGCTGGGCAAGGTCGGCTAAGATCTTCTTAAGAAAGTGGTATGGGATAGAAAGCTGTTCGGCCACTTCGGAGATCGGAACATAGCCCCGGTCCTCGTCCTGAATGGCGAGGTAGGAGAGGGCCTGGATGGCATAGGATGACGCTTTGGAGAGCATGATGCGAAAATAAGGGATAGAATTGTCACAAAGATGCAATAGTCAATAGGTTTATTTTTGCCTATGGCTAAAAAAGTGTCTCCCGAAGACCCGACACCACCCCTCGTCACCGGCATCCTTGTCCACGGTGCTGCCCTGAAATGGCAAGCCGCAGCCGAGGCGATCGTCTCCGAATGGGGACTCACGGTTACGCAGTACGCACTGCTTTGGGGTGTTGGGATGTTGTCACGCGCCGAACTGCCCCTTACCCAAGTCCGATTGGCCCGTCATGTGGGCACGGACGTCATGCTGACCTCGAAACATGTCCGCGAGCTGGAGACGAAGCAGCTGATCGAGCGTCAACCACATCCGACCGATACGCGGGCTCGGAATCTGGTGCTGACCAAACAAGGACTGGCGGTGCTGAAGAAAGCCACCAAGGCGGTGTCGAAACTCGATGGCAAGATGTTCGGCAAACACGCCAACGAAAAGCTCGGTAAGGTCCTTGGCACCGTAACAGGAATGGTACCATGAATCCAGGCCTGATCTCCTCCCTCGGCTTTATCCGTGTGGCTGCCGTAAGCCCGGACCTGCATGTTGCTGACATTTCGTTCAACATCGACCAGTTGACCGCCTCCTTCGACGCCATGATCGGTCAGGGGGCAGATGTGGTCGTCTCACCCGAACTCTCCATCACGGGCTACACACTCGGCGATCTGGTCCGATTCCCCGATCTGCTCCACGGCGCTCTGCGCGGCCTTGATCAGATCCGCCATTGGTCCACGGGACGTTCGGCGTTGATCGTGGTCGGCCTGCCCATGGAAGTCCAAGGAGCACTGTACAACTGCGCCGCCGTGCTGCAAGACGGACATGTTCGCGCCGTGGTCCCGAAGACCTTTCTACCGACAACACGTGAATTCTACGACCATCGATGGTTTAGAAGCGGCGCCGAAGCGCAGGCAGATCATGTGCGCATTGGACACGTCGACGTGCCCTTCGGTCCGGATCTGTTGATCGCGGATGAAGATGATCCCTCCTATCAGATCGGGATCGAGATCTGCGAAGACTTGTGGTCGGTGATCCCGCCAAGCAGCACGATGGCGATGGCCGGAGCAACGCTGATGCTGAATCTCTCGGCCAGTAATGAAGTGGTGGGCAAAGCCCAATATCGACGCGACCTTGTCCTCGGACAGTCAGCGCGCACGTATACGGCCTATGTCTATGCGTCGAGCGGGCCGGGTGAGAGCACGACGGATACGGTCTTCAGCGGTCACTGTATGATCGCCGAGAACGGCATCATGCTCACAGAGAGTCAGCGTCTGCAACTCTCCGGTACACACGTGATCGCCGACGTCGACCTCCAGCATCTGATCACCGAGCGACTCAACGCATCATCCTTCTCGCAGCACGTCCCCGCAGATCCGTATCGGCGTGTGGTGTTGCGCCTTGATCGATCCAGACGCGACAGTATCCTACGACCCATCAGCCCCCTACCATTTGTGCCGAATGATGAAGAACATCGGGCACAACGTTGCCGGGAGATCGTCCAGCTGCAGGCAACGGCACTAGCGGTACGGATGCGGCATACGCGGTCGAAGAAGATGGTGATCGGCGTGAGCGGTGGACTAGATTCGACGTTGGCACTGTTGGTCTGCGAAGAGGCCTGCGATCTCTTAGGCATGGATCATACGGCTATCGTAGCGGTGTCGATGCCGGGATTTGGGACAACGTCGCGCACGCGTGAGAATGCCCATCGATTGATCGAGCGTGTTGGTGCGGAGTTCCGCGAGATCGACATCACGCCGGCAGTGTTGCAGCATTTCCGCGACCTTGGTCATGATGAGAACGATCATTCCGTTGTCTACGAAAATGCTCAGGCCAGAGAGCGTACGCAGATCTTGATGAACATCGCCAACCAGGTCGGTGGACTGGTGATCGGCACAGGCGACATGAGCGAGCTTGCTCTTGGTTGGTGCACCTATAACGCCGACCACATGTCGAACTATAACGTCAACTCCGGCGTGCCGAAGACACTCGTCAAATACGTGATCGAATGGTTCAGCACGTCGCGTGCCGATGAAGGCCTGAGAGCAGCATTGAAAGATATCGTCGATACACCGATCTCTCCGGAACTCTTGCCGCCATCAGGGGAAGGGGGCATTGTACAGCGCACAGAAGACCTGTTGGGTCCGTATGAAGTGCACGACTTCTTCCTCTACGAATTCGTTCGCATGCAACGTCCTGTGAAGTCCGTAGTTGTGTTAGCGATGACAGCCTTTGCTGATCGGTATTCGGAACATCAGGTCTTGAGTTGGTGCAAGGTCTTCCTTGAGCGATTCTTTAGCCAACAGTTCAAACGGTCCACCGTACCGGACGGCGTGAAGATCGGCTCGGTCTGTCTGTCACCGCGGGCAGATTGGCGAATGCCTTCTGATGCCAGAGCTGATGTCTGGCTCCGTGAACTCGAAACGATTTTGTAACTTGTGGGAATTGAGCAGAGGAATTACGCGGTATGAGCAGTCCTAACAATCCGATCAGGATCCTGATCTCGGATGATCACGAGATCTCGCGCATTGGTATCCGTCGGCTCGTGGCCGGCGCCAATGACATCGAGGTCGTGGCCGAGGCCGTCAACGGTGCGCAGACCATCGATCTGGCCGCAACGCTGAGGCCCAACGTGATCTTGTTGGATGTGTTTATGCCTCAGGTCTCGGGCATCGAGGCCGCTCAAAAGATCAAAGCAGACCACGCGGACATCCGCATCATCATGCTATCCTCGTCCGAAGATGCACAGTCGATCGAACGCGCCATGTATGCCGGCGCTGACGGCTATCTTTCCAAAGAGGTCACCTCGACCGAATTGGTGGAGGCGATCCGTAACGTGGTTATCGGTGAGCGAGTCTTCAGCCGCACGATCCTCAACCACCTGGAAGGCAAGCAGGAGAAGTCGCAAGACAACGAGCCGCCGGTGTCGTTGACGAAGCGCGAAGAAGAGATCGTCACGCTTGTGGCCAAGGGCATGACCAGTCAAGAGATCGGCAAGCTGCTCTTCATCAGTCCGCGTACCGTTGAAACGCACCGTGCCCGCATTATGGACAAACTTGGTGTCAGCAATGCCGTCGGCCTAGTTCGTTTCGCCCTGCTGCACGCCACGTACTTCAACCTCAACAACACCAACGATGCTTCCTGATCGTCGGTAGCGTCCGATCGATCATGGAACACATCACCTCGTACCTCCACCCCGACGTTGTTGCCAAACTGGGCAGCATGGAACTGCGGGCGCGACTTGTTGTTGAAGGCTTCATCACTGGCCTCCATAAGTCGCCGTTTCACGGCTTTAGTTCGGAGTTCTCCGAACACCGGCAGTATCGGGCCGGCGACGACCTCAAGCATATCGACTGGAAGATCTACGGTCGCTCCGACCGCTTCTACGTCAAACAATACGAAGACGAGACCAACCTCCGTTGTGTGATCGCCGTCGACAGTAGCGCTTCGATGAACTATGCGTCCGAAGGCCACATCACGAAGTTCGCCTATGCCAGCTACCTGGCTGCCGCACTTTCGTATCTGATCCTTCAGCAGCGTGATGCTGCAGGCCTGGCCCTCTACAACACCGACGTGACCACGTATCTGCCGCCGCGGAGCAAACGGTCGTACATTCAGGAACTGGTCAAGACCCTCGGCGAAGCACGTCCTTCCAGCACTACCGGTACGGCCACGGCCCTGCACCATCTCGCCGAACGCCTCTCCCGTAGGGGGCTGGTGGTGATCATCAGCGATCTGTTCGATGATCCGCAGCAGATCCTGCAGGCGCTGCGACATTTCCGTCACGACAAACACGACGTCTTGGTGATGCAGGTCCTCGATCCGCGCGAAGTGGATTTCAACTTCTCGTCCGCCGCCGTCTTCAAAGACATGGAAACGGGCGAGGAGCTGACCACACAGCCGTTGCATCTTCAACGCAGTTATCGTGCCGCAATGGACGATTTTTGTACAGAGATCAAGCGCGGATGTTTCGCCCAGAATATCGACTATGTGCGGATCACGACGGATAAGACGTTTGATGTTGCGTTGCGCGAGTACCTCAATGTGAGAATGTGAGAATATGAGAATGTTAGTTCGAGGGCTTTACACGGCGGTGGTGACACCGTTCACGGCGAGTGGCGAGATCGATGAGGCAGGGTTTGTGCGTCTAGTGGATGCACAGATCGCCGGCGGCGTCCAAGGTATCGTTGTCTCGGGCTCGACAGGAGAAGGGGCGACCACGACCTTGGCAGAGAAAGAGCGTCTATGGCGCTTGGCCGTTGAGCGGGCCGAAGGGAAGATCCAGATCATCGCCGGCACAGGATCCAACGATACGCGCGCGACGGTGGAGGCAACACGTGTTGCATCGGCCATCGGAGTGGATGCGGTGTTGATCGTTACGCCATACTACAACAAGCCCACACCGGCCGGGTTGTTGGCGCACCATGCAGCGATCGCCGACGCATCGGATGTACCGCAGATCTTGTACAACGTTCCGGGGCGTACCGGGACGAACATGACGGCGGAGACGCAGCTGGCCATTGCCGAGTCGATACCGACCGTGATCGCTACGAAGGAGGCATCGGCAAACCTTGAACAGATGAGTGAGATCATCGTCAACGCACCCTCACATTTCTCGCTGTTGGCCGGTGATGACTCGCTCACCCTCCCCATCATTGCCCTCGGCGGTGTCGGCGTGATCGCCGTGATCAGCAACTACGCACCGAAAACGTTCGGTGCACTGGTGCAAGCATCCCTTGCCGGCGACTATGCTACGGCACGCACACATCAAGCCACACTCATGCCGTGGTATAAGGCCAACTTCATCGAGAGCAATCCGCTTCCGGTGAAGTACATCATGCATAAACTGCACGGCATCGAGCTCACCTTCCGTCTGCCGTTGGTGGCCCCGACATCTGCAACGTGTTCCCGACTTGATACATTGATGATAGATCTTCCTGCATAGGAGCTTGTCATGGCCGACCGCAACTGGAAACAGGTGGTGATCCACGAATTCAAAGCAATGGTCGGCATTCTGCTGTATCTCATCTTTGTCTTCTGCGCACTCATCCTTTACAAGTCGCTCGTCCTCGGTGATTCGTCACAAGGGACCTTCGATCTCCCGCTGATCTTCGTCAAATCCGCCGTCTTGGCCAAGGTGATTCTCATCGGCCGCCTGATCCCGTTCATCCGCGTCTTTGACAATCTCCCGCTCATCATCCCCACGGTCTATAAGACCGTGTTCTTTGTTGTCTTCACGTTCTTCTTCGAAATGGTGGAGCACTCCGTCTCCGGTATGTTCAGCGGCATCGGTGCTATCGAAGGAATGGCAGAATTCTTCAACGCCAGCCAAGAAGAGGTCATCTCCCGCTTCGTCCTCGTCACCCTTGCCTATTTCCCCATGTTCGTCTTTGGTGAGATCGATAGAGTGGTAGGGGGCGGAAAGCTGTTCTCGCTGTTCTTTAGAGAACGTCAATCTGCCTAGCACACTAGCACACTAGCACACTAGCATGTTGATTCAAGGCATCATCAACACTACACCCGACTCCTTCTCCGACGGCGGACTGTTCACGTCTGCGGCCGAGGCCGTTGATCATGCGCTTCGTTTGATCGATGAGGGGGCGGACATTCTCGACATTGGTGGTGAGAGTACACGTCCGGGTTCTGTTCCTGTGCCGATCGATGTTGAGTATGAACGCGTCATCCCGGTGATCGAAGGGATACGACGGGTTAATAGTACCATTCCGATCTCGATCGATACGATGAAGTCGATCATCGCGCGTGCGGCGATCGATGCGGGGGCGACGATGATCAATGACGTGACGGCCGGGCGGTATGACGAGGCAATGTTCCGGACGGCAGCGGAGACTGGTGTGCCCCTTATCCTGATGCATATGTTGGGTGAGCCCAAGACCATGCAGGAAGCACCGCAGTACGCGGACGTGGTCGCTGAGGTGACAACGTTCTTGCGCGAACGTACGGAGACGGCGCGAGCCAGCGGCGTCCGCACGATCTACGTCGATCCGGGTATCGGCTTCGGCAAGACCCTTGACCACAACCTTGCGTTGTTGCGAGATCTTGATCGCTGTGCCGACATCGCACCTGTTGTCTTAGGCATCTCGCGCAAACGGTTCATCGGTGCGCTGACCGGCATTGACGTTGCCGCCGATCGTGATGTGCCGACGGCGTTGCTGCATGCGCTGTTGTGGACGAAGAAGGTCGAGATCGTCCGCGTCCACAACGTCAAGATGTTATCGATGCTGCGAACGCTTTCTCAAGTTCTAGACCCCAATTCCGCAACGCTTCGATGATCGGCAAGGCGGATCGACCGCGGTCGGTGAGGGCGTATTCAACATGGGGCGGGATCACGGGATAGACCGTCCGCGTGACAAAGCCGTCGGCTTCCAACTCCCTCAGTTGTTGGGTGAGCATTTTCGTGGTGATCCCGGGAATATCGGCCCGCAGCTCACCATAGCGCCACACCCGCTCACGTAGGCGCCAGAGGATGGGGATCTTCCACTTCCCGCCGATAAAGTGCAGGGCAAATTCGACCGGATTGTGATAGGTCGCCCCCTGAAATTCAAATGACGGCATCTTATAACTCCATCAAATAAAGAAGATGTACTAAAAGGTGTGTATCATACATCTTGGTGCATACTTGACTAAAATAACGATAAGGGGCAAGTTCGCACCTGTATTTCTTACACAATCAGGAACGAACATGTCTGCTAGAAAGATCTTGATGGTCGCTGCTAACCCGTCGACCTCACCAACCACCGGATGGCCAGTGGGATTGTGGATCGCCGAACTTGCCCATCCGTGGTTCACCTTCACCGAGAAGGGATATCAGGTCGACATCGCCTCCGTTGATGGCGGCGACCTGGAGATCGATGGATTCAGCGATCCACGTCATGAGTCCGGCTACTCGGCCCACGACATCTTGTCGCTCGGCTTTCTCACGTCACCGACGCATGCGGCGATGTTGAAAAACACGCGTTCGATCGCCGATATCAACCTGGCCGAGTACGATGCCATCTTCCTCGTTGGTGGACAATCGCCGATGATCACGTTCCGCGGCAACGCCAAGGTGCAGAGACTGGTGCGAGATGCCTACGAAGCAAACAAGATCGTGGCCATCGTATGTCACGCTACGTGTGTGTTGTTGGAGACCACGCTTAGCGATGGGACATTGTTGGCGTCAGGGAAGACGTGGACAGGCTTTGCCGATGCCGAAGAGCAATATGCCGATGCCTTCGTTGGACAACGCATTCAACCGTTCTGGATCGAAACGGAAGCGCGCGCCATCAAGGACACGAATTTCATCACCAGTGGTATGTTCCGTCCGTTCGCAGTTCGTGATGGACGCCTGATCACCGGACAACAACAGTACTCCGGTTCTGCCGCAGCAGAACTTGTGATCGAAGCGCTCGGAGTATAAACAGTGCGCATGTTCGGTATCATCGGCGCTGTCGTGGTCATGTGTGCTATCGGTACTTCGATGGTGTCGGCACAGATGACGGAAGCACTTGCACGCCTTGCTGACGCGGATCAGAACGTAGCGGCGACCGTGTCGCTAAATGGAACGTATTCAGCCGGGACGATCGACCGAACGTTGATCCTCGCCGGTGTAGATGTTGCCGCGATCGGACGCTTGGTAGGCGTCACATCGTCAACGTCCTTCACCTATGGGACGTTCGGCGCATACGTCACCGAACGCGATCTGCTGACAAAGAACTTCTTCTTCGTCGCACCACAAGAGCGGTGGTATCCGTTCGTGATGCTGTGGTACGAACGCGGACTTCGTCGTGCCATCGAGAACCGTATTCAACCGGCGCTCGGTGGCACGTGGGTCGCTCTACAAGACACGATCGGCTGGATGAGACTCTCTGCATCGGTGGCACCAGAGTTCACTGAGTTTCGCTCACCACTCCCCGATAGCCGATCTTCGATCACCGTCTATCGTGCGATCGGTCGCGTCGCTGCATGGATCCGAACGTCGGATCATCGTTTTGCTGCCGACCTTGAATGTTGGGCACAGCCGAATGTTGAGGATCTCAGCGATGTTCGCGCTTATGCGAACATTTCGATCTCGGTAAAGATCGTTGACGAACTACGGCTGCGCGCTAACACCAAATGGATCCGCGAACCCTACGTACCGTCCACCGTTCAACCTGAAGATCTTCTGATTACGTTTGGATTGAGTTACACACTTTGACCGGAACATCTCATGAACATCACGATCATTGGCCAAGGTAAGGTTGGTACAGCTCTTGGCGAGAACCTTCGCAAACACGGACACGCGATCACGTATGCCGGACGCGAGAACGTCCGCGATGCTTCTTCTGGCGCCGATGCCATCATCGTTGCGGCTTCGCCGGTTGGTACCTTCGACATCATCGACGCCCTTAAGCCCGTTGTTGACGGCGTTGTCATCATCGACGCGATGAACAGTGTCTCCAAGCGTCTCGAGAACTATTCCACCACGACGCATGCCTTCGCAGCGTTGTTGCCATCTGCCAAGGTGGTGAAGTGCTTCAACACCGTGGGCTACGAGACCATGGCTGACCCGGTCTTTGGAGATGTACACGCCGACATGTTCATGGCTGGTGATGATGCTGATGCCAAGGCCGTGGCCGAACGTCTCGCCCGTGACTGCGGCTTCGGTGTGTGCCACGACGTTGGTGGCTCCAATCGCTGGGAAACGCTCGAACATCTCGCCATGGTCTGGATCTCTCTTGCCATGTTCCAAGGTAAGGGGCGAGCATTTGCCTGGCATCTCGTGGAACGGCCATGATCGTACGCAAGCTCCTCCGCCCGAGCCGTGTGTGGACGTACGTCCACCGCGAGGTCATCACGGTCACCGTACTGTCGATCACCGTCGCCGTTGCGTTCACTTACGGCAATGTTGATGTCTCCATGCCGTTCATGCCGCTTGGTGTATTAGGCACGGCATTGGCGATCACGATGGGCTTTCGCAACCAGACTGCCTATGCGCGTTGGTGGGAGGCGCGCACGGCGTGGGGCAACATTGTGAACACGAGCCGACAGTATGCGCGACTTGTGCGCACGTTCACCGACAGTCATCGTCATCACGAAGCGTACAACCCAGAGGAGGCAGAGCAGTTCATCGAACGCATGATCCGTCGGCAGATCGCATGGTGCCATGCGTTGCGCTACCAGTTGCGACAGCAGCCACTAGATGACGATGTGAAGCGCCATCTGTCTGACGAAGAGTTCAACGCTGTCGTACAGCGTCACAATCCGGCGAACACGCTGATGACGAATGCCGGACGCGACATCTACGATGCAATGTCAACGCACATCTTACAGGGCTTTGACAGCTTTCAGTTGGAAGGATGTCTTGCGCAGCTGCAAGGCGCTCAAGGAACGTGTGAGCGTATCAAGAACACGCCGCTGCTGCGTCAGTATGGTTACTTTACCACAGTCTTCCTGTGGGCCTTCTTGATCATGACGCCGTTCGCGATGGCCTCGCTGTGGCAAACATCCACAGGTCGTTGGCTAAGCGTTCCGCTCTCAGCCATTGTTGCCTTCATCTTCACGATCGTCGACAAAGCCGGGCGCGTCACTGAAGATCCGTTCGCAAACGCGATTCAGGATGTGCCGATGTCGGCCATCACCCGTACGATCGAGCGAGATCTGCTGGATACGATCGGCGGAATTGAATTGCCGGAGGCTGTTGCTGCTAACGATGGCTACTTGATGTGAACGTAGATCAGTAGAGAACACGGAGTCGACGGATCTCACGGCCAGACTCCGCCACCAATAGATACACCCCTCTTGACGTAAGCTGCGTATCGAAGCGTAGGTTGTTGGCGAGAACACTGGCAACACACTGACCTCTGACATCAAGGATACGCACGAGGGCAGAAGCCAAGCCATGATCCCATGCGATGATGCCATCGTCGGTCGAGATACCGATCGGAGAGTCAGGAGACTCGGTGATGGATGCATCACCTCCGACACTTACCGTAGGATCAAGTGTTGGGTGAAAGAGGATCAATTCTCGATTGGTCTTATCCAGCAGTACTAGTGTGTTGTTATTCACTGCGACCATTGTCTTTGCCATGTCGTCATTGACAAGATCCTTCTCGATAAGCTGGTAGTTCCAGCGAGTGCCGTCCGTGACAAACGTGCCGTAGTTGTTGCGATCGGGTGTTCTCCAGAGTCCCATGATCTGATCGTTGTATCGGCGAGCTGCGATCAGTGCAGAAGGGCCATAGTCAGGAACGTTCAACAACGTGGAGCGTTCTGTGTAGGTGTTGTAGTCTGCTTCCCAGATGAAGCATGGCAGATCCGGTGAGGACTTGCGACTGTGCATGACGAGTACTTTATTATCTCCCGTCTGCAGCAACACCTCCGGGATCAGGTCGTCGATCGGGGGTACGATCGATCCTGATAACCACAACGCACTGCCTTTGGCTTGGATCAGTTGCGAATTCTTCCAGCTGTAGTGCGCGCTGATGAACCGACCGTCACCACCCACTTGATACATTGGTGTAGCATAGATACTATACTGGTTTCTAGAAGGAATCGTGCGATCCCACGATCGCCCCCAATCATCAGAAAACCAGAGACTATCGAGAGATGAGCTGTAGTTCCCCGCGTACACGACCCACGCTAAGGAATCACGCGTGGTAAGTCGCACGATACTGCCGAAAGGGCGGGCATCATTCGACGTTGGCGTGATCAGATGAGACGATGGAAAATAACGCGGGTATCCAACGTGTCGGGTCACAATGCATGAAGTGTCGAAGCATTGTGTCTCAAGGATATTCGGGGCCGCTGTTGGTAAGCGATAACCGCGCAGGCCTTTACCGTCACGGATGTCGAACTCGATTAGGCTGGCATACGTCAACGAGTCTTCGGGAACAAGATCGAAGTTCTGCCGATGAGCGCGTGCAGGGATCGCGATGGTAGAATCAGATACTCTCGCTGCCACATTGCCAAGCGAATAGAATGGGACGAACCAATAGTCATAACCGCTCGCGATCGAGCTGATGATGTTTCTATCATCCGATCTACAGGTATTCATGAGCACAGTCGATGACAGCGCAAGCAGCCTGGTTTGCGGTTGCCATGTGTGATCAATGATGTATGCGTTCCGAATCGGAGTGTATTCAAACAGCGAACCTCTGATCATAAATATCCTGATCTCGCTCGCTACTAGGTGGGCGAAGGTTGAATCGTTGAGACTAACGACTGACCTGCCAGGCTTACCCTTTGTCAATGTCTTCCACTTTCCGGAGCGAAGGTCAACGACGAGTAGGTACTCATCAGCGCGGGAGTTGGTGACCAAGTAGCGAGACGTACCAGCGATCCATGAGATCGACCTATCGAGGTTGACGACTTCAGTGATGTTTGATCCATCGGATCGAAGGACGACTCCATCTTTGCGAGCGATGTACAACAAGGTGTCAAAGCTTGACACCGCGGCGAGGTCGCCACTGTACATGACCTTCGCCGACGACAACGGAGCGTCAACTAAACACGTCCACACGTTGCTTTCTGTTACGACCACGACCACTTTGTGCGTCCATAATGTGACCTGTGTGATAGGTTCACCGAGATCGTGTCGTTCCAATTCGACCATGTCGGGCCACGCATATTTGATCAGCGTTGATCCTGTTGAGCCATAGATGTAGCGACCATCGATCGCGACAGCATCATCTAGCCGATCATTGATCTCACCAAAGTGCATCGTGACCTTCGAAGTCCCGTGTGGGTGCACCCACGTCAGGCCACTCTCACCGATGATCGTTGTGACCAATCCCGAGGGGTCGGGATTTGCAGCAATGATCTTGTCGTGCCATGGAAGTGTCAGTGTTACCCGTTTTGTTGCCAGTGTATCGAGCGCGAAAGACGTCGATACCGCAAGCAGGAATGAGATCATCAGTGGGGCACTTTTCACGAAGACCTTTCAGATTCTACCCTCTACCCTCTACCCTCAACCCTCAACCCTCAACCCTCAACCCTCAACCCTCATCACTTCTTCCGATACTCCTGCACCTCGATCTCATACTTGCGGATCTTGTTGTGCAGGGTCTCGCGGCTGACGCCGAGGATGGCAGCGGCTTTGCTGACGTTGCCATTGGTACGCTCAAGGGTCTTCTCAACTTTGAGTTGATCCATGCGGGCCATCTCATCCTTGAGGGAGAGGTCATTGGAGAGATCGACCGATTCAAGGTCATTGGATTTATCGACGTTCACTGACGTCGGTAGCGGAGCGGCCTCTGCCGGTAGACGTCGGGCAACGCTTGACGGGCTGCTCGTTGGAGCACGTCGGAGAATGCGGCCTAGGTCAGACACTTCAAGTTGGTCACTCGCAATGGTCTGTAGCGCTACGCGCAGCACACTCACGAGTTCGCGGACGTTGCCGGGCCAGGTGTATTCGGCCAGATGGTCCATCGCCGCCGGTGAGATGGTCTTGCGATCTTGCATCTCGCGATTATGTTTTGCCAGATAGTGTTCGGCGATCAACGGAATGTCTTCTACACGCTCACGCAACGACGGGATGTAGATCTCACATTCACGCAGACGGTGATAGAGCTGATCGCGGAATCGTCCTTCAGCCATGGCGGCGACGAGGTCGCGGTCAGTGGCTGAGACAAAACGAATGTCCACCTCTTCGGTCTCAACACTCCCCACACGCCGCACGGCCTTTTGTTCAAGGGGCAGGAGCAGATTCGCCTGCAGATTCAACGGCATGTCGCCGATCTCGTCCAAGAACAACGTGCCTTTATGCGCCTGGTGGAACAGACCTTTCTTGTTCTCCATAGCGCCCGAGAACGCCCCCTTCACATGACCGAACAATTCGGATTGGAAGAGGTCGCGCGGGATGTTGGGGATGTCGACGGTGATGAAGGGATGTTTTGCACGACGGCTGACGCCGTGGAGAGCTTGGGCCACGAGTTTTTTACCCGTACCCGTCTCGCCGGTGATCAAAACGTTCAGACCGGTGCGACCGTAACGCAAGATCTTGTCGGCCACATCCATCATCGCCGCACTGCGTCCGACGATGCCCTGTGTCTCGATGACCTTGCGGAGTTCTTCGTTAGACCTGTCGGCCGCAACACGCTCCATGGCGCTGTTGAGGACGCCGATCAGGCGCTCGTTCGTGAGACTTGATTTGTCGATGAAGTTGATAGCACCAAGCTTGGTCGCCCGGACTGCCGTTTCGATCGTGCCTTTGCCGGAGATCATGATCACCGGGATGGACGGGTAATGTCGGATGGACTGTTCGAGAACGTCCAGCCCTGTCAGCTTCGACTCACTACCAAACTCAATGTCGAGCAACATCAGCCCGACCTCTCCATGGTGATCCTCAAGAAAGGCCAGCGCCGATTCCGGGCTATGGCGAAGTTCGGACTCCCACCCCTGTGCACGCACTACGTCGGCAAGGGTGTTGCAGAAGTCACGATTATCATCAACAATAAGGATCTTCATGAGGCAGGTTCATTCCTTGGGTACCAAATTCATGAGGTCGTCATACAACGCCCGCATGTCGCGACTCTGGAACGTGGAAAGTTCCGGGTTCCAAACCGCGCGTAAATATACGTTTGTCGGCGCGTTCGTGTACTCTATGAACCGAGCCCGTGTTCCCGGTGAATACAGCGCCTGCACCTTCAAAAACACGGTGTTCACATCCATTGCCGTCTGGCAATACACCTTCTGATCGATCACGGCCGTATGCTTCCGCGTTGTGTCCGTACCCGAGACCGTCACCGTCCACAACTCGCCCTTGCTGTCCAGCTCATACACCACCACACCTCCCGCCTCCGACGTTGTTCCCCAGCGGATCTTCAACTCCTGCTGATTCTCTTTGATGCAGGGGGCAACCTTTTCCGGTCGATCGATCGTTGAACAACCAACAATCATGATGCATAATGCACTGAAGATCAAGCATAATGCATGATGCATGAGAAACTGTGAACGAAGCATGCTGCATTCTGAATTATGCATCATGCATCAACTAAGAATGAATCGATCCGCAACAAACAACGATCTACTCCCAACAACTTGATGGTGTCGTACAATTCAGCGCCGACCTCGCGATGGGTGACCACAAGGCGGAGTGGCTTCATCATCTTGCCCATCTTGAGTCCGGCAGAAGCGGCGGCTTCGTTAGCCAGTGCTTTGAACGCATCGACGGATGCGAGTGCGTCTTCATTGAGTCCTTGACGAAATGCCGCAATGGCCTTCACAAGGTCGGCATCGTTCTTAAGTGCGGACCACGTTTCGGCGTCAACATCCACAAGCGTGTCGCTGAAGAGATAGTCGCCGAATTCAACGAGGTCGCGCAGGAAGGTCACACGCTCGCGCAGTAGGGCGACCACCTGTGTCACGTATGCGATGTCGGTGAATGCATAGCCCCTTTCCACAAGAAGTGGATGGAGTTCTTGGGCGAGGGCGGCGGGGTCGGCAGCACCGAGGTACTGCGAGTTCATCCAGTCGAGTTTCTTGTAGTCGAAGATTGCGCCGGCTTTGCTGACACGTTCAAGGGAGTAGGCGGCGATGAGTTCGTCCATCGAGAACTTCTCTTGTTCGGTGCCCGGATTCCAGCCGCAGAGGGCCACGTAGTTGACGAGGGCCTGCGGGAAGTAGCCCTTGGTGATGAAGTCGCGCACCATCACGTCGCCATGACGTTTGCTCATCTTGGAACGATCCGGGTTGAGCAACAGCGGCACGTGGGCAAAGATGGGCGGCTCCCAACCGAAGGCGCGGTAGAGCAGGACGTGCTTGGGTGTGGACGGTAGCCACTCTTCGGCGCGGATGACGTGGGTGATCTCCATCAAATGATCATCAACAACGTTGGCCAGGTGATACGTGGGGAAGCCGTCGCTCTTGAGCAGGATCTGATCGTCGATCTCGCGTCCGTTGACGATCACGTCACCGCGCACTTGATCATGGAACCGGATGTCTTCATGTTGTGGCACCTTGAGTCGGATCACATGATCGGCCCCTTCTTCCAACAACCGCTGCGTCTCGTGTTCGCCAAGGGTGAACTGGTTACGCATCGACGAACGATCATATTTCGGCGCGATGCCGGCATCTTGCTGTCGTTTACGCATGGCATCGAGCTCTTCCGAGGTATCGAAGGCATAATAGGCCGTACCGTTCTCGATGAGCTTCATGCCGTACGTACGATACAGATCGAAGCGTTCGCTTTGCACATAGGGTCCGTGGTTGCCGCCAACGTGCGGGCCTTCATCAAACACTACACCGGCCCAGGCCAGCGATGAGATCTGTTCTTCGATGGCACCTTCAACAAAGCGCGTACGGTCGGTGTCCTCGATACGCAGGATACACGTCCCGCCATGATGTTTGGCGAACAGATAGTTGTACAAGGCCGTACGCAAGCTTCCAATATGCAGGAAGCCGGTAGGGGAAGGGGCGAAGCGGACGCGAACCATGTTAATCAGCTAGTTAGCTAGACAGCTAGATAGTTAGTTAGTTAGAATTAGACTCAACCCTCTACCCTCAACCCTCGTGGACTGATGAAATGACTTCCGCATATGTCTTCTCCGTCTCATACACGCGCACCTTGACGTGCGTGATCGAGTGTTGTGGCGGAAGAGCGCGGATGACGTGTTCAAGAATGTAGCGAGAGATATTTTCTGCGGTAGTAGGGAAGTCAACGCGGACGACCTTCATGGGGTGGTCCGTGAAGAACTGTTGCATGAGCGAGTCGGACGAGTCGAGCAAAAAACAATGATCAAGTTGATCGATCAGTGGCTGGACCATTGTCTTGAGGTCGAAGTAGTCCATGACCATACCTGACGCGTCCGGTTCACCTGTTAGGATGACGTGGGCTTCGTACGAATGACCGTGCAGGTTCTTGCAAAGTCCGGCGTGCGTGGGGAGGCGATGCCCCATCTCCCATTTGAACTCTTTGGAGATCGTGGTGAGCATGATCAGGACTTGTGATGTTCCACTTCGATGATGCTGTTGATCCCGCCTCTGGCCTTCCAGTCGGCTGTGACCTTGATCCACAGCGGGTCCATCGCGGCAACGAGATCGTCGAGGATCTGGTTGGTGACCGCTTCGTAGAAGATGCCGCGGCTGCGGAAGTCGAGGTAATAATACTTCAGCGCCTTGAGCTCGACGCAGACCTCGTTCGGGATGTATTGGATGGTGATCGTCCCGAAATCCGGCAGACCCGTCTTAGGGCATACCGAGGTGAATTCCGGGTTAACGTGCGTGATCGTGAACCGGCGTCCGGGACGCGGATTCGGGAAGGTTTCGAGTTCCATAGACGCAAATTTACCGCTTATTGAACGAACAGCGCCGTGCCCTTTTGGGGAGCACGGCGCCGATAACAGGTCAATATCGGAACAGGTCACTCGTTCGGCACGAGCATTGGCATCATGATCATGGCCTTTTCGTTGAGGCCGATGTTGGTGAGGGAGACGGCGTGCTCGAACTGACGGCGGGCATCGGCCGGCATGGCCTTGAGGGCCTGCTGGACGGGCGTCTCCGAGGCGAAGGCGCGGGAAAGCAGCATCGGGACGCTCACACGCGGTGCGCTGGCTTCGTCGTCGTTCTCGCCCTTCTTGTCGATGCCGAACATCTTCATCAAGGCGGCGAACTCGTCGATATGCTCTGGGTAGGAGTAGACCATCACCTTCTTGTTCTCGGCAACGCCCATGCGCTTCTTCATGATCTTGATGGCATCCATAAAGCCCCCTTCAACATCGACGAGGCCGGCGTTCTTGGCGGCAGAGCCGGTCCAGACACGACCCTTGGCGAGGGCGCGCGTGTCTTCGAACGACTTCTTGCGAGAGTCGGCGACCTTCTGCACGAAACGCTGATAGATGCCGGCACCAAACTCACGCAGCTTTGCCTTGTCGGCATCAGTGAACTTCATGGTGGTATTCATGAAGTTGGACGAAGCGCCGAGTGAGATGGTATCACGTGAGATGCCGATCTTGTCCATGGTGCCCGAAAGATTCGGAATGGCCATGATGACGCCGATGGAGCCGGTGATCGTTGACGGATGGGCAATGATGGTGTCGCAGGCCATGGCGATGTAATAACCGCCGGAAGCGGCAACGTCGGACATGGAAGCATAGACCGGCTTGGTCTTGCGGATCTCGCGGATCACAGACCAGATCTCGTCGGAAGCGAGAGCCGAACCGCCCGGACTGTCGATGCGCAAGAGGATGGCATCGACATCTTCATTCTTGGCGGCCTTACGCAGGTTGGCGATCAACGTGCGGGAATAGATGCCGCCTTGATCGAACGGATCTTTATTTCTGCCTGGTGCGATGGCACCGCTGGCGTACACAATGGCCAAGCCTTTGTCTTTCTCGACCTCCGACATATCGGCACCATTGGCACGGCCGGCATAGTCGTCAACGTCAACGAGGTTGAGCTTCGGATGGTCGGAGGAATCTGACGGGTCAACGCGGCGAGCGATGCGCTCACGCAGCTCGTCTTCGTGCGCAAAGCCGTCGATCAGGCCAATGGCCTTGAGCGAGTCGGGGAGGTAGACGCCGCGATTCATTGCAGAAAGGATGGCGGCTTTGTCCATCTTGCGCGTCGATGCTACGGCATCAACGAACATGGCCTGCCGTTGCTCGATGATCGCGCGCACTTCCTGCTTGGCCGGTTCGCTCCAGTTCTCGCGGCTCATCATTTCAGCGGCCGACTTGTATTCTTCGAATTGCTCGACGTGCCACTCGACGCCAAGCTTGTCCGACAGTCCTTTGAAGAACATGCCGGAAGCGCCGAAGGCGTTGAACTCCAAGAGTCCTTCTTGCGGCATGAAGATGGAGTCGGCAACGGTCGCCATGTAGTAATGCTGCTTTGAACCGGATTCCAAGTAGGCGTAGATGAACTTGCCCGACGTCTTGAAGTCGATCAAGGCATCGCGGATCTCGGTAAGCTTCGTCATACCAACACCGCCACCCGCGCGATAAAGAATGCCTTGGATCTTCGGATCGTCCTTGGCATCGCGGATCGCATGAAGCGTCGACAGCAGTTCAACACCGCCGTCTTCGCCACCGAAGTTGAACGGCATTGGTTGACGGTGCTCTACAACACCGGAGGAGAGGTCGACCAACAAGACCGATTTGTCTTTTACGTTGACCGACTCCTTCTCAAATCCGCCGCCGATCTCGCCGATGCCGGAGAAGATCGCGCCAACAAAGGCGCCGATCACGACGATGAACAACACTAACAGACCGCCGATCACAGCGATCGGGATCCACCAGCGGGAACGTCTGCGGGGTCCGGCCGACGGTGGCGGAGGGATAGGAGTGTACTGGGTATCTTGCATGTTCTGGTCCTTGTGTATGCTAGGTGCGTGCCGAGATACGTCGAGGTCCCTCTGAGGTTACACGGACCACGCTCTCTCGACCGAAAATTACCGCTTCCTGCGCTATGTCAGACCAACCAGAGATCTTCCAGCTCTCCCACTACGACTACGAACTGCCGTCAGACCGCATCGCCGGACGCCCTCTGGAGGAGCGCGATGCCTCGAAACTGCTCTGTTTCGACCGTACTTCGGGACACATTACGCACCATGTCTTTCGCGACATCCCGTCGCTGTTACCCGCGAATTCCATGCTCGTAGTCAACCGGTCACGCGTTGTTGCCGCGCGCCTCGACATGATCAAACCCACCGGCGGCATCATCGAAGTGCTGCTCACCAAGCCGATCTTCCCATCAGCCGACCCTGCCCATGCGCTTACGGCCCTGGAACCGTCGGTGTGGGAGTGCCTGATCGGCGGACGCAACGTCGACGTCGGCATGGAACTCACACATGAAAGCGGCCTGATCACCGGCACCATCCTTGGTCGTCATGGTTCGGAAGGCAAGATCGAACTTCAGTGCATGGGGCGCACCCTTGCCGATGTGCTTGATGTTGTGGGCCACGTGCCCCTTCCCCCCTATTTGCGTCGAGATGACGATGAGTCGGACAAACACCGCTATCAAACGGTCTTTGCCAAGGACAATGGTTCCGTGGCCGCACCAACGGCAGGACTTCATTTCACCGAGCGCGTACTGAACGATCTTATGGAAAGGGGCGTGGCACGTACCGAAGTCACCCTCCACGTAGGCTTAGGGACGTTCAAACCCGTCGAGGTCGAAGATCTCCGTCAACACGTCATGCACAGTGAACGTATCGAGGTCACACTCGAGGCAGTGAACGAGATCATCAGCCACCTCCGTTCAGATCGACCGTACATCACTGTTGTTGGCACAACGTCGATGCGCACATTGGAGTCGCTGTTCTGGTTCGGCCTGCGTTTGGCAGAAGAACCACACTGGATACCCGATGAGATCGAGTGTCCGCAATGGAGTGCCTTCAGCGATCGATCAGCACCGGTCTTTGCGTCTGACGATGTTCGAATGACATCAATGATGAAGGTGAAAGAGTGGATGGAACATCGCGGCCTTGATCGTGCATGGGGCTACACGTCGCTCATGCTTGCACCGGGCGCACACATCATGATGTCGGACGCTCTGATCACGAATTTCCATCAACCGGGTAACACGCTCATCATGTTAGTAGCAGCCGTTGCGGGCGATCCGCAGTGGAGACGGATCTACGATGAAGCGTTGGAGAACGACTATCGATTCTTGAGTTATGGCGACAGTTCGTTGATCGTGCGGACGCCGATCACGGCAGACGCACACTGACGCGGACACTCTTCGGAAGAAGTGCCGTCACGCGTGCCCCGCGTGGTAGCGTGACCGTCGGCGTCTTCACACCGGCACTGTCGGCACTGATCGTCGCGGTGATGTCGCGTGCCGTCAACGACGACACAACATCGATCCCACCGCGGATGCGAACGGCTATGTGCGACGGTTCAACGATCGCCCCCTTCATCGGCAAAGAGGCAAACACCACGGGCACGTCGTGGATCTCGACATCGGCGGTCTGCTGCACATTGATCGTGACCTTGATGTTCGATGGGACAACGTTGAGCAACGTCATCAACGAGTCGCTGACATCAACAGTGGCGACCGTGGACTCATGTACATCTTCCAGCGAGAGTTTTTGTGTGGGCCAAGATTCAATGCCTTCGACGACGGACTTCGTCCCACGGATCTCGACCATCTGCGGATCCGCACTTGGCTCATCGACGATCTCGAATCCTTCACGGCAGGCGATGTTCGTGCGCAACTTCAACGGCACAAGCTTCACGAACAGATCTCCCGTCGCCATCGTCATGGCCGTTGGCGTCACCGAGATGATGCGCACCGGATTGGGCGACACCACTGAACGAACAAGGTCATCCGACTCGACCACGTACAGAGACTGCGATTGTGGTTTCATCGAGGCAAGATCTACGTCGCATCTCGCCCCCTTCGAAAAATATTTCAGGTTGAGTACCTGAATGCCAGTTGCACGGATGCGGATCGTGATCGAATCGGGCACCGTTGACAACAACGCCTGATTGGGTGGTGTCTTGACGGAAAGGGGCAGGGCAAGATCCACCTCATACATGCGTGTGAGGGTGACGTATCCCCAAAGTGCGGCACCGAGGACGATGCACAGGATCAGGATCGAGATGCTGTGTCGACGTCGAGCCATGATAGGTCGTGGTAATTGGGATCGTGTTTGCGTTCACGCAGTTCATGCCGTCGTACAAGAAGCTCGTTGATGACGGCGGTCGCTCGCTTCTTTTCAAGTTCATCTGAGGTCGACTCGATCCGTGCGCTTTGATTCAGGATCTCGAGATTCAGACGATGTACGACGAGATCGATGAGTGAGTCGCGAACTTTCTTCGACGTTTCAAGATCGGGCAGCTCCACGTTGAATGTGCGCCACTTATCACTTGGTTGTCGGCGCGAGGCAACGATCGTACGCAGAAGGTCGCGGTCTTCACCGGTGAGTGCGTCATCTTCCAGCAACTGGGCAAAGACGTCGTGGTGTTCTTGCTCAGCGATAATGATGCGTTCAAAGATGCGCTGTCCCTGCGGCGTGATGAACGTATTGTCGTCGATCTGATACTGATGCAAGAGCAGTGCCAGCCCATGATCAACGTTGAGAGCAACATCAAACAGTTGTCGTTCTGCCGGCAGGATCTGTTGTGTTGGTGCGGGAGAACGTTCACGCGACGTCGACGGCGGAATGGTCTGCCGTACCGGTTGATGTTCTACGGTTCGCGCAACGGCCGTCTTGCTGATCGTTGAGAACTCGCGCAGCAATGTCGATTCATCAAGGACGAACAACTCCGAGAGCTGACGCACGAAGAACGGATGACGCAGTCGATCAGGGATCTCGGCGATCCACGTGAGCATGGTGCGCACGGCATTCGCTTGTTGCACCGGATCGGAGAGGGCACCTTCGGCTTTGTAGCGATCGGTCTGATACGTCATCCACGGTACGGCATGGTCCAGCAGATTCTGCATGGCGCCGACACCTTGAGTGTGGATAAGACTATCAGGGTCTTCTCCGGCGGGGAGAACAACGCATCGCACTTCCATGCCGCCGGCAAGACCGATCTCGATCCCGCGTGACATGGCTTTTTGACCGGCATTGTCGGCATCAAAGACCAAGACCAACGTCTCGGCATACTTCTTCAGCAGCTTAACGTGGTCGGGCGTCAGCGCCGTGCCCGACGAAGCGACAGTGGTAAGAAAGCCGGCCTGATGCATGGCGATCACATCGGCCTGGCCTTCAACAACGTGGGCCGTTTTCTTCTCAATGATGGAACGTTTTGCAAGGTCGAGTCCATAGAGCACGCGACTCTTGTCGAACACCATACTCTGTGGAGAGTTGATGTACTTCGGCGAGTCGGGATCGTTGGACAACGTGCGAGCACTGAAGCCCACCACGCGCCCTGCATCATCACGAATGGCGAACATCGCACGACCGCGGAATCGATCGTAGACCTTGCCATCTTCTTTGACGATGATCAGTCCTGCATCTTCAAGATGCTCGCGGGTGAAGCCGCTGCCTTCGAGGTGGGTGAGCAAGTGATCCCATGCGGCGGGTGCGGCACCAAGACCAAATCGTTCTTGAATGTCAGCGCTGAAGCCACGGCGTTCGTAGAACGATCGCACGGGGGCACCATCTGACGACGTCAGCGTTTCGCGGTAGAACTCTGCTGCGGCGCGAAGAGCTGCGCGTGCAGCATCACGACGTTGCGTCATACCGGTCGGATCTTCGACCTCTTCTTCCGGGATCACGATGCCCATCTTCGTTGCAAGATGTCGCACCGCATCCGGGAACGTCATGTGCAAATGGTCCTGCACGAAGGTGATCGCATTCCCGGCTTTACCACAGCCAAAGCACTTATACATGCCGCGTTCTTGATTCACATTGAACGACGGCGTCTTCTCCTTGTGGAACGGGCACAGGCCCAGGTAATTCCGTCCGGCCTTCTTCAACGTCACATATTCGCCCACCACGTCAACGATGTTGGCTTGGCTGCGGATCTGCTCGATGATATGGTCAGGGATGCGCATCGGAAGGATGGTCAGACAGCGAATCTACCACCTTCACGGCAGACGTGTCAGGACAGGCCTCCAACAGCCCCCTAACCGTTGTGTGAAACACGGGATGAACAAGGTCTGGGGCGATCTCGGCGCAGGGCACCAGCACGAACCGTCGCTCCTGCATACGGGGGTGGGGGATGGTCAGCACGTCGGTGTCGGCCACCACGTCGCCGCAGAGGATCACGTCGATATCGATCTCCCGCTCCCTCCAGCGCTGACGGTGCTGACGTCCGAGGCGTTGTTCCAGGTCCTTGACGCGGCGATGCACTTCTTCGGCCGACAGCGTCGTTTTGCCCACGGCCGCGGCATTGATGAAGGCCGGCTGGTCGGTATAGCCCACGGGTTCGGTCTCGTACATCGACGAGACCACGACGTCCTCCAGCACCTCGCGGCCGATGGCGTCGATGGCGTCGCGGATCCGTTCGATCCGTGGCTCCAGATTCGACCCCAACGACAACAAGACGGTGGTAGGGGGCATATCAGGCGTTGTTACGGCGGACCGTGACCTCGCATTCGACGCAGTCGATGATCTCCTGGATCGGGACGTTCATCTTGCGGATGCGGATCGTGACGGCGTGGACCCGGTCAAACTGCTCCAGCACCGATGCGGCGATGTCGAAAGCCAGCGTTTCGATCAAGTCGTACGGCTCACCGTTCATGTGTTCGTTGATGCGGAAGAGGATCTCTTCGTAGTTCACCGTGTCGCTGAGATCATCACTCACAACGGCATCAGAGGCATCGAACTCAACGTCAGCGTCGACCTGGTAACGGCCGCCGAGTGTGTGTTCTTCTTTGCGGGCACCGTGATAGGCAAAGAACTCTGCAGAGACAACGGAGAGGCGGGTGTGTTTGGCGAAGTGTTTCATAACGCGAAACTAGGGGTTTCGTAGTTTTGACGAGGTATTCATCACAAAGAACGCGAGTCAGCACCATGCCGGTAAAACCAAAATTGGCGAAAGCCATCAACGATCAGATCCAGGCCGAATTTCAGAGTGCCTACGAGTATCTGGCAATGTCGGCATGGTTCACGCAGAACAATCTGCCGGGCTTTGCGCACTGGATGCGGATCCAGTGGCAGGAAGAGACGATGCATGCCATGAAGCTGTATCAGTTCCTCCACGACCGTGGTGGCAGCGTGGCCCTGCAGGGCATCGCCGCTCCAGTCGGCAAGTACACGTCGGCCGTCCAAGTGTTCGAAAGTGTGCGTAAACACGAACAGTCGATCACCGACAAGATCAACGACCTGTACGACCTGGCCGTGAAAGAGAAGGATCTTCCATTGCAGATCGTGCTGCAGTGGTTCATCAACGAGCAGGTGGAAGAAGAAGCACAGGTGGCGGAGATCATCGATCAGTTGAAGATGATCGGCAGTGACGGACCTTCTATCTATCTCCTCGACCGTCAGATGTCATCACGCACGCTGCCGGCACCGACCGCTGCCTGACCATGAAGCATGTCCCTGTTCAACGCGCTCAGGACATCATGTCGGCCGCTGAAGGTGCGACGATCGCTGTCCTTGGCGATGTGATGTTGGACCGCTACTTCTGGGGTACCGTCAACCGGATCTCACCCGAAGCACCGGTGCCGGTGGTCGACGTCGAAGATGAATCGTATCACCTTGGCGGTGCGGCTAACGTTGCCGCCAACATCCGCGCGCTCGGCGGTACGCCGATGTTGTTCGGTGTAGTGGGTGACGATGCCAGCGGACGTTTGCTGCGCCAGATCGCTGAATCAGAAGGTATGGATGTTGCGGGACTGATCGCCAGCGACGGGCGTCCGACAACGGTGAAGACACGCGTCATCGGCAACAACCAGCAGTTGATCCGACTCGATCGTGAGACGCGGAGCGACGTCGACGATCATGTTGTTGATCAAGTGGTCAGCGTCCTGCGTGACCGTGCAGATCTTCGCGGCATCATCTTCGAAGATTACGACAAAGGATTTCTCACAGCCCACCTGATCACCTCAGTGATCGCCGTGGCAAACGAACGCGGCATACCCGTCTTCGTTGACCCCAAACGCAACGGTTTCAACGCCTATCGCGGTTGTTATCTCTTCAAGCCCAACCGCAAAGAGGCGAGTGATGCCCTTGGCTATGCCATCAGATCGGATGAAGATGTTCGCAAGGCCGGCGCAGAATTGCTCTCTCGTCTTGATTGCGACAATGTCCTGATCACCTTGGGTTCTGCCGGCATGATGTTGTTCGAACGCGGCGGCAAGGTGAGTTCGGTGCCTACCGTCGCGAAAAAGGTCGCCGATGTTTCGGGCGCCGGCGACACGGCCATTGCGACGCTTGCGACGATGGTCGCCGGCGGCGCGACGATCTCCGAAGCGGCCATGCTGTCGAATATCGCAGCCGGTGTTGTGGTCGGCGAGCCGGGCATCGTGGCCATCACGACAAAAGCACTTCTTGATGCAGTGCATGATGATGCACTGCTGCATGCGGGGACGTCATGATCATCACGTCGATCGATGAGCTGCACCAACTCGGCAACACACTTCACGCCGAAGGAAAGCGTGTCGTGTTCACGAACGGCGTCTTCGACATCCTGCATGCCGGACATGTGACGTACCTGCAAGCAGCGCGCGATCTTGGTGACGTCTTGATCGTCGGCGTGAATACCGATGCCTCGGTGCAGCGCCTCAAAGGTCCTGAACGTCCCGTCAACACCTTGCACGATCGTCTCACCGTCCTCTCCGCATTGCGCTGCGTAGATCACGTCATTGCCTTCGATGATGACACTCCGCTGCGCATCATCACGGCCCTGCTTCCCAATGTCTTGGTGAAAGGGGGCGACTATATCCGTGACACCGTCGTAGGTGCCGACGTGGTAGAGGAACACGGAGGTCGTGTTGTGCTGATCCCGTTGCTTGAGGGCCGGTCAACCACCGGCATCATCAATCGCGTGCGAACGGCTTGAACCACGTCTCGCCGATGGAGATCGACACGGTCAGTCGGCCAAAGAGTTCACTTAGCACATCATTGTTTTGCGGCGCACGATAACCCAGCTGCAATCCCGCATCGACCATGGCATTGCCGCCAAGCGGGAAGGAGATGCCGCCGCTGGCACCATACTCAGTGATGCTTGAATTGAGGTAGGTCGGATACAGCTGCTGATAGAATGCACCGGCATGATAGCCGATCTTATTACCGAACGTCAACGCTGGTGACATCGCCGGCTGATAGCTGTAGCCCGCGCTGATGCGGACAGCATCGCTGTAGCCCGCGTCGTCACGCACGTTGATCGTCATGTTGCTGTACTGACCAAACTCCACATCGGCACCAACGACCATTCGGCCGCTCTTATGGCTGATCCCAAATCCATAGGTAAGGGGCAGGTCGGTCTCGGTCTCGGCGATCTCCGTCGTGTCGTAGATCGGTGATGATCCGCTGTACCCCTCGGCTTTGCGTGTAATGAAGACGGACCCCGTGCCCCCTGCAGAAACAAAAGCGCCGAGATTCAACCAGTTCGTGGGCGACCAATAGAGGCCGCTACGGAAGAGCATACCACGCAGGTCGTAGCTCTGTGTAGAGACGGCGCGATAGAATGGACCGTCGGCCGTGACTTCATCTTCGTATGTGAGGACGCCGAACAAAGCGCCCATGGAGAGACCGAACTGCAAGCCCGGTACAATGCGTACAGAAGAGCCCAGGTGGAGTTGCGAGACGCCGCCGCTACCGGTCTGGGTGCTGCGGCCGGTGATCACGTCGCCGTCGATCGTTGTGCTGAGATCACGCTGTGTGTAGTAGGCGACCTTTGAATACGGCAAAATGCCGAACGAGATGCCGAAGCCGTAGGCAGTATCGATCGAGAACATGGCCAGCACGCCGTCGATATTGCCGTTGTTCTGTCGAAGCGTGTTCTCATCCGAGCTAACAACGTGTTGATTAAATCGGTATCCGACCTGAATACGAGTCGTGGTGGCTTGACCGAGGAGTGCCGGATTGGTGACGTTGATGCTGTACGGCGTCGGGATCGCGATTGTGGTGCCGCCCATGGCATCATAGACACCGCCAACGCTTGTGCGAAGGTCGCCGATGCCGAGGGCCGAGAAGTTGCTTCCACCTTGTGCGCGTAGTGTTGTTGGTGTAGCAACAACAGCGACGACGAGCAGTGCAATGATGGCGATCGATCGTGACATCATTGGAACACCGTCGGACGTGCATAGAGGATCGTCAACCGTGGTCGTAGCTCAGCGTCCGCGTCCGCTCCAAAGAAGCGCAAGCGGTTCATGCGCCACAGTCGGTTCACATCGGTCGGCTGAATACGTATCGTGCCGCGTCCGCCTTCGGCTCTGATCTGTTGCAGGATCGGCACAACATTGATCCAGAAGTATTCCTTGTCCGCGTTGATGCGCGCTGTGATGCCGATGTTGCGAGCGCCATTTGCGGGTGTGTAGATCAGGTCGACGAGTTCATCATAGCCAAGGTTGCCGATCTGCGAATTCACGGTATCGATCTTCAGACTCAACTTGCCGCCAAGAAGGATGGCATAGGGGTCGAGTTTGCTGATATCGATCGTGAACGATGTGTTGTGAATGCGCGCCCCCTGAAGAATGAGTTCGCCGGGAGCGGCTTCGGGTGTGTTGACGAAGGTGGCGGCAACGGCATCGAGCATCATCGTGTCGATGTCCGTGCTGTCTTTATGTTTTACGCCTATCCGAAGTTGCATCACCTGCACGTTGCCGTTGAGGTTGCGGTATTGGCGGATCGACGCGCCGGCAGTGGGGAGGAAGACCAAGCCGAAGATCTGGTCGCGTGTGGCGGAATCAGAACCGAGAGTGATCCAGCGTTTTGTGGCCTCGGTCGAGAATGGGACGTAGACGATGGAATCCGTTGCGGTGAGCTCCTTTGAAAAGGTGCACACCGGTTGATCGGCCGTTGAATAATAGGATGTTGATCCATCGGCGGCCCAGATACTATCCCATGTTGCCGTTGATGACCAGGATTGTTTGAGTTCGTACGACGTAAGGGCGAGCGTCTTGCTGTTGGTGTCGCCGAACATATACGTCTGCGGCAGCATGACGAGTTCGGACGACGTGATCTCCCAGTCGGCACTGTTGCCGAGTTGGGGATACTCTACGAGTTCGTAGAACATGCGTGCTTCGGAGTCGTTGGTCTTGCCGAAGAGCATGTAGGTACCGTTGTAGCTGGGGACGCGCTCGGTGAGCGTCGTCGCACCGGTCATGATCGTGTCGCCGAGTGAGGATTCGGCGAACATCGTATCGGTACCGGGAACGAGCTCCGTGCCGACGTCCGTAGGCAGGTCATTGCACGAACTCAGCAGCGTAGAGAGGAGGGCCAGCACTGTAACGAGTGTGGCCGCTGATCGAACGAGATAGACGGGCACGATTATTTCACTTCCTTGACGACGGCACGATACAATTCGTCGTACGGCTTGGCTGAAAGTTTCCAGCTAACGTCCGTCGACATCGCGTTGGCGACGATGCCGTCCCAGAGTTCGTGTTTTGTGTGAGCGTCTACGGCACGCTTCACAGCTTTGACGAGGTCGGCCGCATCGGCCTTCTTGAAGAGGAAGGCGTTTCCGGTGCCGGTCTTTTCGTTCACATCGACGAGGCCTTCGGCGATCCCGCCCGTTTCGCGCACTACGGGCACTGTGCCGTAAACCAATCCGCAGCGTTGGAACTGTCCGCTGGCTTCACTGCGTGACGGCTTCAGGATGAGCGTGGATCCGGCGATGGCATTATGGACGAACTCCTCATCAACACCGATGTTGATGCTGACCATGCCTTCGTGTTTCTTGACGAGGCCATCGAAGGTCTTCTTCAGATCCGACGGTACATCGGCGGCGATACAAACCTGCACGCCCGCTTTGACCAGGTCGGGGATGGCCGCAGCCAAGATATCGGCGCCGTGGTCTTCATCCAGCGGTCCGATAAATGATGCCACGATGCCGCGTCCGTCCACTTTCAACTTCGCAGCACGCTGCAGTTGTTCGCGCACGCGCACCTTGTTGCTCGTGTCGGACGATGAGAACTTTGATCGCAGGAATGGATCCGTCTTCGGGTTCCACTGCATCAGATCGATGCCGTGCGGAATGCCAACTACTGTCTTTTTCTTGGGGAGAAGGGGCGCCCAGTTCGTCTTCCACTCTTTCGACTCGTTGAGTTCCTTCGCATAGCCGGGAGAAAGTGTTGTCACCTCGTCGGCGTAGGCCACGCCGAGGCGGAGGAAGTTCATCTTGTTCTTGTACTTCGCGATCTCGGCGGCTTCTTTGGGCAGGCCGGTCTTGGCGATCGACTTCAATCCAAACACGCCTTGGTCATTGAAGTTGTCGATCGTCATGATCAGCTTCGTCTTCTTGAACTCATTGGGATACATCGTTCGGAGATAGGCCGGCAGCAGTGCTGTTTGCCAGCCGACGCATTGAATGATCTCCGGGAACCAGCCAAGCAACAGGCAGGTTTCGATGACCGTGCGATTGAAGAAGATGAATCGTTCGTCGTTGTTGGCGAATTCTTTGCCCGTCGTATTGTCGGCCATTACCCCTTTAGCCGCATCGAGGTAGTTCGTATTCGTTGTGATGTACGACTGGACCTTGACGCGCGGGTTATTGATGGACGACGACTTTACGGTGGCGAGGCTGGTCTCGCTTCCGACAGCGATCGGCATGTCGCGCAGACGGTTGATCTCATGAATGCGGTTCTTGCGTTCGGAGATGAAGCCATATTTCGGGACCATGACACGGATGTCGTGCCCGACCTCACGGGAGCCCAAGGAGTGTGCATAACAGAGATCAGCGAGTTCTGATGTCTTCAGGAAAGGGTAGACCTCGGGCGTGACCAAGAGTACGCTAACGGATTTCGCCATGTGGGGGAGGGGCTAGTTAAAAAACAGTACGTACATCGGTAAAGTGCAAAAATACCATAGTTTACTGTTTATGGAACAACGAACCATTACAGCCTTGGTGTTTGGCGTCGCCATTCTCGGTGCGGCGTGGATGTTTAGTACAGCGTGGGAGACCACGCATCCGGCGATGGAGAAGATCAACGTGACCGGGTTGTCGCAGCAGGACTTCACCAGCGACCTCATCGTGTGGCGGGCTTCGTTTGGGCGCAAGGCCATGGCCATATCGGACGCCTACCCCTTGATGAAGCGTGATGCCGAGATCGTACGAGACTATTTGCTCAAGCGCGGTGTGAAGGCCAATGAGATCGTATTTGATGCGATCGACATCCAGCAGGACTATAAGAACATCAAGCGTGATGATGGGTATGAGCGAGTGTTTGACGGATATCGCTTGTGGCAGGGGTTGAAGATCGAGTCGAAGAATGTCGATCAGATCGAGTCGATCAGCCGTGAGATCTCTGAGTTATTGAACGCCGGCGTGGAGCTCTCATCGCAGTCGCCGGAGTACTACTACACCAAGCTATCCGAGCTCAAGGTGGATCTGTTATCGCGTGCGGCGGCGGATGGAAAGGTGCGGGCTGAGGCCATCGCCGAGCAATCCGGAGGACGATTGGGATCGTTGCGTCGGGCCGACATGGGCATTTTTCAGATCACGGCCCAGAACAGCACCGAAGAATACACGTGGGGAGGGGCTTTCAACACCACGTCCAAGCAGAAAACTGCAGCGATCACGGTAAAAATGGAATTTTCTGTGAAGTAACATTTGGTGGAATCACCAAACTGCCTTATGTTTGTCTTCCCTGCCGACGGGAACGTCGGTTTGGGCCAGGGTTGAACCTCTCAGGTGCGGCCCTGTTTTTTTCGGGTGTTCTTTGACAACGGGAAGCACACAAATAGATGTAGA
>CAYXQJ010000016.1:0-73694 GCA_964467455.1 uncultured Hyphomicrobiales bacterium
GAAATCAGAAGTAGGGGCAACTCTACCGTGGGTTCGAATCCCACCCCTTCCGCCATTTCCTAAAGTTCTATCGTTGAACTTCCTGGGTTTTCATGGGGTGGCAAAAACCGTCCAGTGTCAGTGAAAGTGTCAGTAAACATCGTCGCCAGGGTCTGACTCCGGTTCAACACCGGCCGAAGTCCGGCCCAACACTGCCACACTCCACTGTCGGATTCTGTTTCGTGTCCTTAGAATGAAAGACACGAAAAATGCAAAATCGCTTCACGCTGTTTCGACGCGGCTCAGTCTTTTACTACGAAGACCAGACGACCGGTCAGCAAAAGAGCCTTCGCACCAGGATTGAAAGCGAAGCGCGGCAGCTCATCGTGGCGAAGAACGAATCGGTCCGACAGCCCCTGATGAATCTGGTCATGGCGAAAACCTATCTGGCGGCCCAGGATCCCAAACTGGTTTCACGCACGTGGGCGGATGTCATGATGTTGTTTTGCAAGCGGGGAAAACCGCAGACCCAGCGCCGCCATGAGCGGGTGGTCCGCACCCGACCAATGCGTTATTTGCGGGACAAGCGACTGGTGGAAACAACTGCCGACGACTTCTTCCACGCCATTGATCTTGGGACCAATTCCACTGTTGCCTTTCTCCAGACGCTTCACAATGACGCATTGGGGATGGGTTGGATACCGATGCCAATCCTGCCGCGCAAGCGATGGCCGAAAGTAAACAAGAAACCACGTCGCGCAGTCACTGCGGCAGAACACGCGGAGTTGTTGGCAGCACTTGATGACGCTGATTGGCGGCTGTATCTGCGATTGTTGTGGTTCACCGGTGCGAGTCAAACGGACGCCGCCAATCTGGCCAGCGACAACCTGGATTGGCCCAATCGTATTTTGAGTTATCACCGGCGCAAGCTAGATGGGCGTGACCTGCCTCCGGCAAATCTCGTTATCGGCAGGGGTTTGGAGGAGGTGCTCAAGGAGCTTCCAAGGTATGGGCCACTGTTTCCGCGCATCAGCCAGATGGATGACCGCAGCCGCGCCTGTTTCTTTTGGAAACTGTGCCGCCGGCTGAAGATCAACGGCATCTCCCTCCACAGCTACCGGTATTCCTGGGCGGAGCGCGCTAAGGTTGCCGGCATTCCACAGCGCTGGGCCCAGGCGGCACTGGGACATAATTCAAAAGCTGTGCATGACGCCTACGCGCGCAAAGCACTGGTGGTTTGTCCTCCCATTGATGAACCAATGTCGTGGCGCTCCAATGGAACGGAAGACTGAGAAAAATCAGGCCTAACAGTCTGCTCCCGGAGAAAGTTGGTCCAACACCACTCCAGCACCTTTACCGCACCTTCGCCAAATATTCCACAGCCTGCAGAATTGTGGTCTATGAATAAACCAATTATCCAATTAACTCCGCGCCGTGGTTCTGTGAAGCGTGCCGATTTGCAGCTTTGCAGTCGGTTGTTGCGGGAACATTCACCCAAAGAAATGGTGGTTGCCATTGACGGCTGGGCGCAATCCGGCAAGAACACCATTGGTTCGATGGTGGCCGAGGAACTTGATGCCGTCTTGATTGATTCGGGCCGATTCTATCGCGCTCTAACAAAAGCCTGCCTGGAAGCAGGTGTGGAACTCGGTGATCAATCTGTCGTTACTCAATTCTGCTGTTCGGCATTCATCGAAGTTCGTTTTCGTAAGGAGTCAGGTCTGTCGCCCGAGGCTCAAGTGAGCGTCAACGGCAGATGGTTTACACCAGATGAATTGAACTCCGTTGGAGTGGAGGTTTGCGAGGTGTCTAAACTGCAACTCGTCCGCGTCCGAATCAATGAGACCCTACGCCTTTGTGCCGACGAGGGACGCATCGTGATGCTCGGCCGGGACATTGCCACCAACGTCTTCCCTGCCACTCCGTTTGCGTTTTTTCTTGATGCACCAAAGCACATTCGCGAACGCCGCCAAAAGTGCGCGTTAGGACGGACCGATGCCATTGCCCGGGATCAGCAGGATGCGCAACATCTCTCCATCCGCCCCGGAATGACAGTGATTGATACGCACAAACTCACTTCGCAAAGGTGCGTGTGGACCATTCTGAATACTTTGTTCGAGTTGATGCCCCGGACCAATGCATAACCGGTAGTGGGTTAAACTCGTGACCGTGCGTAGGAATCGAGAAGACGCTGCCGTGCCGTTTCCGCGAGCGGACCGCCGCGCGTGATCAAATCGAACTCAAGCTTACCCGCGCCAGCCAGAGCTTTTTGCTCGGATTGTTGCCGCTCGGATTCAGGCATCTTTGCCCAGAAGGAGTCAATAGCTGTCCGTTGCTGGTCCTCTTGTGGGTCAACAACGTTGACCGCTGTTAGCGGCCTGGCGTTTGCCCGGCGACGAGTGAACTTGGGCCGTTCACTCGCCAGCCGTTCAAACTCCTTCGGCGGCGCGTATTCATGGGCGATGGAACTGACAAGAAAGCCCGCTGGGTTTCGTGAGACACGCACATCATTCCGCTTCATCAACCAGTCAAAGATTTCCATCTGCTGCCGAATTCGCACCGCCGGATAATCCGCCACCACACATTGGGAGGCAACTGGAGTGACGCCTCGTGCAATCAAGTCTGCGATGAGTTTCTCCTCTGCGTTACTAATCACCGCTGGCGTGATTGCTTTGAGCTGGTCCGCGCGAACAAATACCGCGCGCCACTCCCCGCGTCGCACTTTTGTGAATTGTTCCGTCGCCGGTAGCACCCGGAGAAAACCTCGCACCTCCAACTCCCGAATTCCCCTCAGCAGTTTCCGCTTCAAGTTGGCTGCATCATAGTTGCGCGATAGCCCGATGTGTTCGCAGCACAACTCTCGCAGATCAAACTCCTGCCGGCTCGCGTGCCAGAATCGTTTGTCGAGAAAGCGATACAGCCGCTTCGCCACCGCGCTCTTGAGCGATGTGTAGAAATCGAAATCAATGCTCTTGAGATTGCCATGCGTGAAGCTGCGGAAGATTACCTCGTTCCAGACGAAAGCCGATTGCGGTGCGCCGTTGATTGGCAGGCCGGTGTCCGGCGCGGGTTCGCCGCGATGACACAACCACACGTTGTCGAGAATATGAAACTTCTCGTCCATCCAACATTTGCGTTCCTTGTTCCACCACGCCTTGTTGTAGTAGAGCGTCACCCCAGTCCACCGGTTCAGCGAAGCCTCGACGCGCGCGTAGCTCTTGCTGTCGTCCCGCCAGCCGAGCAGCCGGATCAACTCGTGCCGGGTGAACGCCACTTTGCGTTCCATGAAACCGCGTGCGCGCGTCAACTGAATCAGCCCGAGCAACACCTCGTCATCCTTCTCGGTCGGCAATCCATAGGCATCCGAACCAGTCACGGTCAGTTGCCGCGTGATGTATTCATTCCGGCCTTTGTCCCACATCCGGTCCTCGAACCGCAGTGTTTTTATCTCCGGCTTCAGCCGATGCGACAGCGCACAGAGCGGAAACTCCGCCAGATTCATCTCGTCCTTCCCCTCGGTGATTTTTGGTGGCATCTGATTATCTTCGATGAGCGCTTCGGTTTTCAAGATTCCCTCCCCAAAAAGGCAACAACCCTGTTGTTGTTTTATGAAGTTAAAGACACAGTTAAGAAGTTGGTGGCCGGGGAACTGAATCATTCCCGTCGCTTGCGCGAAAATCCCTGTTCCAATTCCCGGTCAAACCTGCCTCCGTTCCCGTCCCTTGCTGTCCCAGTTCCCGGTGTTGGCTGTCTCGCCTCCCGGTCAAATCTGTCTTAACACGCTTCCCAATTCCTACGAAAGCGTTCAAACGCAGCCTCAAACCGTGTTACAACCGGAATGCTTCGGGAGGTTTGCTTCCGGGCACTGTCAGGTCTTGCACACGCAATTCTTGACCGAATTTGAGATGGGCTTGAGCCCTGTTAAACCAGATTCACCATCTGGCTAAGGAGACGGTTTTACCACCCGTCACGCTCATGTCCCGTAGAGCTGGATGCCGCGAGAGTGGCTCGTCCAGTTCGAGAGAGGCTTCTGAAAGTAATCCCCGGTCACCAACCGGGAGTAATCTTCAGATTCTATCTCATGCACTTCAAAGCGCCGCGAATGCGGGCGAGCGGGAAACACTCTGTCGTGCAACTCGGCAGAGCCGTTTGATTCAAATGGGTGAGGAAGTTCGGCAACTTCCAAATCCCTCGGCGGGAATCGGACCAAAGCCACACATGGCCAATCGGGTGCAAAGCCCGCAGGTTCGATTAACGCACGCTGGCGTCGGGAGTCTGACGGTGGCGACACCGATCAGCCGGAATCTGACACGTTCCGGGGTTCTGCCGAGAAAAGCAGACCATGAACAGCTCAACGATGAAAGGGGCGCAAGCCCTTGCCAGTCAGCGACAGCAGAGACGAAGCCGAATCGGGAAAAACCAAATCAGGATGGGTAAGGGGTCGCTTCTGTATTCTAACCCCTGAAATCAGCTCCGAAAAACCGGAACTGGAAACTATGCCGGAACGGGAGTTCCGCACATACCTGAATGGACTGGACGCAATGTCCTCGACCGACGTGACTGCTGTGGCGGAGAGTCAAACTAACCGCGCAAGGTCTGAGGTTGCCGGAGTGGTATCCGGTGCTGGCCAGGTCAGCCAGTGGTTCAAACACCTTAGACTGATGAGAGTGCTCCGAGTAGGACCAGACGAAGTCTGGACTCAATTGCCTTCGGCCTGTGGGCCGTAGCGTTGGGTGTCGTTTCAGCAAGGCAGTTGAAACGGCGGGTGCGTGCTGACGGGTGGTGCCGGGCACAAATGCACACACGAAAGGAGTGACGGGAATAATCCCATCTCAATGACGTCGTGGGCGGGTGAGGTCCAATCCTTCACCCGCCCATTGCGCAAGCGGAGAACTGCGTTCCGACTTTTCGATCTTGGGGACAAGAGGTGAAAGGGGGAAGGCATACGATTTTTTGGAGCAACAACGATGTAACGGTAAGCCGCAAAGGTTTCACAGGCAGCGCAACCGCTATTAGTGGGCAACGCCAATGCAGGAATACAGCCCGCGCGAACGGCACGAATTACGGCCATTCGTCCATCGGTCGCGCCTGTGTTCTGTGCGAAAGCGATTGTGCAATGAGTGGTGCGGGCTTTTGACCGGTCACCTGAACGGTCTGGGAGGTTTTGCGCACCGCAAGAGGATTTGGGCTTTGGGAATTGTGCCCGCTGAAGAAACAATTCCAATTCGTTTAGTTAGACCATGTCATCCGATGCCAAAATTGGTTATCGAGATCCTACTTGACATTGATTATCGGTCATTCAAAGTCGCCTGACTAGAACTCAGAAACCTCGCAGGAGACAAACCTGTGGACAAGAAAAGCGCTCAGAAAAATCTCCAGATTTGCAGGCTTGGGCTTAACTCAAGAATGCAAACAAGATTTGGCTTGGCGAGTTTAGTGTTCTCGCTGATCCTCGCCGCATTCTCAACAAGAGCGACAACGTTTCAGCAATCCTACGTTGCGGATGGAGCTGATCACTCGACGAATGTCTTCATCACCAGCTCAGGAACACATAGTTTTTTCGTCAATGGAGTTCCGACTGGTACTTACAATTACGCGGCTTACAAGAACACTGGAGGTGGGTATGTAGAGTTCTGGAATGACAGCACGACCACGGGTTGGGATCCAACGGCCACAACTTCGGTAAGCCCTGGCGATGTCATTAAGCTGACGATTTGGGATGGCAATTGGAATGTTAAATCCGTGTATTACTGGTACATCTACTTGGCTCAACCAGATCTTCGGATAACGACTATGGAGTTGGACAACAGCACAGCGTCGGATCAACACTTCGACCCAGGACAGAGCATCCGACTGGATTTTGTTGGCTATAACGGAGGCACGCTGGCTTCGAAGCGCAACGTTGAAATGAAATGGTATTATGGCGCTTCGTCAGGCGCAAAAACCACCTACATCTATTTTGGCTCCTTGGGTACCGCAAATGGCTTGGCTATTGAGGAATCAGAAACTGAAACTGATGCTTCGTGGAGCGTGCCATCTACGCCAGGAACATATTGGCTTACTGCTGTCATCGACAGTGACGGAAATAACGCTGAGAGCAACGAGGGCAACAACGAAATTACTAAGCGCTTCTATGTCGATGCCCCGGACTTGATCGCATATAATGTCGCGGTTAGCGATACATCCGTTGATCCAGGGCAGAGCGTCACTGTCACATGGACGGCAAAGAATCAGGGCGGTGGTAACGCACCAAGCAGTCAACAGGGCGTTATGTGGTCTGCGAACAGCACTATCACTCAGAGCGATACTATGTTAGACCGTGAATTGCTTGGAGCGATGACTGCTGGCAACACGACGCCTGAAACGCATGAAGTCACGATTCCAAGTGATGCAACGCGTGGGCAGACTTACTACATTGGAGTATATGCTGACTACGACTCAGAGGTGAACGAAGGCAGCTACGAGAACAACAATGGAAGTTCCGGAGTTGTTGTAACGGTGAATACTCTCCCTCCCGAAATCACCGTGCTCTTGGGATCAACGGTCATTACAGATGGACAATCCACTGCGATTGATTTTGGCTCGGTCGTTCAAAGCCAAACCGGCCCGACGAAAACTTTTACCGTTCGCAATGACGGCGGTTCGACACTTACCTTGGGCAGCTTCAGTGTGACTGGCTACACTGTAACTGAAAGCCTATCGAGCAGTCTTGCTGCGGGGGCATCGGACGATTTCACCGTTCGTTTGGACAGCGCAACAACAGGCACAAAGAGCGGCAGCATCAGCTTTTCCAACAACGACAGCAACGAGGACCCCTTCAACTTCCCCATAACGGGTGTTGTCACCGTTCCACCGACGGCCACGATCACACTGACAGTCAAAAATGGTTCGACGCCCGTTCCCAATGCGGTGGTTCAGCGTTACAACAACGGCAGTCCGTGGGTATATCAGGATAACAAACCGACTGATGCCAACGGGCAGGTCAGCTGGACCGTAGCGAGCGGCACGACTTGGAACTTTGAAGCCTACTACCTCAATCCAACTTTTGGGAATGGCGGAAACAATCCGCCGTACTTGCCGTCCCAAGACCAGCCTGAATTCTGGGGTGGCGTCGGCCCGATAACTCTCACGAGCGGCGTTCCAACCAGCGTTGATATTCAAAGAACGGAACCAACCGTTATCACACAGACTCAATGGCCAGCGTTGGGTGCTGTAATCGTCACCAGAACCGACACTGGTGCGGTATTGCCTCCCGGTGAAACGGTGGTAGCCGGAACTCCGCTTTGGTTTCAGTTCTTGACCAAGAACAACGCAAGCCTCACCAAAGAAATGGGCGGCAGATTGTTACTTGATCGCGATCGTACAGCACCATACGACCGGGACTTACCCGGCGGTTGGGCCTTTGTCACCGCTGGTGCAAATGATAATCTGGGATTCGCTTGGACACCGCAGGCAGCGGATGCCGGAGATTATTACTCATCCCCACGAGCGAAAGTTAAACTTGGAAACGGCAATGTTTGGACATCGGATTCGTGGGGGTGGTCGGCAACTCCACTCGTCCGCGTCGTTGCGAGCGCGCCTCCCAAAGGTATCACGGTGATTACGCACGGGTGGCAACCGTCTCCGACGGACTTTCCTAAATGGCCCTTGTTTATGGCTAGAGCGGTCGGCCAACGCACAGGATCTGCCACACTGGGTAAATATGATTCGAGTACGGGCGGGTTCAATCTGGTGACTTTTAGTGGCGACAGTCCGACGATTTCATCGACGCCAATATCTCCGAGTGCTGGCGAAACAATCTTGGTTTTTGATTGGAAACCTGAATCAGACAAGGCCGCCCAAGGCTGGTCAGAGGCCGCAGGCGATGCTTTGTTTGCGGCCTTGATAAAACTGGTTGGCGACCTTAACGCACTGGATGATTTTCAGTGGCACTTTATCGGGCACAGTCGAGGGGCAATTGTTAACAGTGAGACTGTGGAAAGATTCGCCACCTACGGCGTTCAGGTTTCACATGTCACAACTCTTGATCCACATGATACTGGGAATATTCTTGATGACTGGCGATTGGGGCAGCCGCAAAATGGTTCGTCAGCGAACAGTTTTGGCTTTACCACATGGAACAATGTTATTTTCGCTGATAATTACTACAGCATGACACAAGACACTTCATTTTGCTCCGATCCAGACGGCCGTGAATCTTGGTCAAAGGCATGGAATCTAAACCTCGGTAATATCGGCAGTCTTTCCCCTGCGCTAATCGGACACTCAGGAGTTCACGCTTGGTATCGGGCAACAATTGATATGACTGCCTCGAATTATGAAAATGCGTGCTTCAATAATGTTCCGATTCTCAATGAGTGGTTTCCAAATGGGCTTCGTACCACGAATGGATGGAGCCTTTCAAGGTATGGGCAGTCTGCTCTCAGCAGGCCATCTCTGAATTTGTCGAATCGTTTCGCACCAGTCTGGCAGTCTCCATCTGATGCGGTCTTCAATGGAGGCTTCGTCTATTCGGACGCGTTAGGAACTCCCGGGTGGGAGCTTCACGGCGGCGGCGGTGATGCGTTTGTTTTTAGCGATTTGTCCGGCACCTTTTTGCGATTTGATACTGTCACTCAGTATCGGAGTACTCGAACGCATAACTACTTTTGCCTGCCTAGTGAAGCGACCCACCTGCAGTTTGACTATCGCATCACTTCGGCAGGATTGAACGATTCGCTCGCTGTTATTTTGGTTTCTCCTGACAACACCTATTATACACTCGGAAGCGTTCAGGTTTTGATCAACACAGACTGGGTTCGAGCGTTTAGATTATTGATTCCAAACCACGTCCCGAAAAGAGTCCCTTACAAACTTTTGCTTGCCTTAGTGGATAATAACAACGCCAGCATCGCGAGTATTGTTGATGTTGACAATGTCCGGCTTGAATCCCTCGCAGACACCACGCCGCCAACCGTAACGATTAACAAAGCAGCAGACCAATCCGATCCGACCAGCAGTTCGCCAATCAATTTTACGGTAGTGTTCAGCGAGTCAGTCACAGGTTTCACCAGCAGCGATGTGACGCTGGGCGGAACAGCCGGAGCGACGACTAAGGCGGTTACCGGCAGTGGCACAACTTACAACGTAGCCGTGAGCGGAATGACGCAGAGCGGAAACGTAACAGTGACCATTCCGGCAGCCGCAGCCCAAGATGCCGCTGGTAACGGAAACACCGCCTCTACGAGCAGCGACAATGACGTGGCTTACAATGCTCCCGATGTCACGCCGCCAACGGTGACGATCAATCGGGCCGCAGGACAATCCGACCCGACAAGCACTTCGCCCATTAACTTCACGGTTGTCTTCAGCGAGTCCGTCACAGGCTTTACCGGTAGTGATGTCACTCTGGGAGGAACAGCCGGAGCTTCAAGCAAGTTGGTGAGCGGAAGCGGAACCACCTACAGTGTTGCGGTAAGCGGAATGACGCAAAGCGGAACAGTGACAGCAACCATTCCGGCTGACGCGGCCCAAGATGGTGCTGGAAATGGAAACACTCCCGCCACTTGGACTGATAACTCGGTGGACTACAATCACCCCACACCCCAATTGGCAATCACTCCTTTGACCCTGACGAATTACATCGTTCAAGGTCAAAACGCCACGAACCAATCCTTTGAAGTGTGGAACGCTGGATCAGCCACTTTGAATTATACAATCACGGATGATGCAACTTGGATGTCGGTCAGTCCCTCCGGCGGGAACAGCACAGGCGGGCACAACACAATCCAAATCATTTACTCGACTGCGGGCCTGACGCCGGGAACATTAAACGGGCAGATCACAATCACTGCGCCAGGTGCGAGCGGTTCTCCGCTGAATTTGGCAGTGGTTCTGACCGTTATGCCGCCGCCAGCTTTGCCAAACGTGATCGCGTGGGGTGATAATTCGAGAGGACAGACCATCGTTCCTTCGAGTCTGACAAATGCAACGAGTATTTCCGCAGGCAGTATGCACAGTCTGGCACTGCGAGAAGACGGCAGGGTTTTCGCATGGGGTGCCAACTTCTTGGGAGAAACAAACGTCCCCAGCGGAATCACGAATGTGCAGTTTTTAGAGGCTGGAGAAAGCGTTAGTCTCGCAATGATGCCCGGCAATTTGCTGGCGAGTTGGGGATATAATATCAGCCTCCCAACAAATGCGACGAATGTCGTGGCGCTCGACACTGGTTCAGAATTTGCGCTAGCGCTTCGAAGTGACAACAGCGTTTTAGCTTGGGGAGGAAACAACTACTGGGGACAAACGACTATTCCCAACGGTCTGACAAGCATTGTAGCCGTTGCTGCGGGAACTCTACATAGTCTGGCACTGAAGTCCGATGGCACTGTTGTGGGGTGGGGATGGAACGGTTACGGTCAAACTACAGTCCCACTGGAGGCCACAAACATCGTCGCCATTGCAGCGGGGACTCGACACAGTCTAGCCCTCCGAAATGACGGGCAGGTAATAGTATGGGGCGAAAACGCACACGGCCAACGTAATGTTCCATCGAACGCAACCAACATCGTAGATATTGAAGCGGGCGTTTGGCACAATTTAGCATTACGAGCCGACGGCTCTCTTGTCGCGTGGGGGAATTTTGTCGTCAATGGTGCCGACGTGCCGGTGTGGATTCCGAGTGGCTTGGAACACGTGGTAAGCATTTCAGGCGGAGGACACCATGACCTTGCGCTTTTGGGCAGCGGCAAACCATCAATCACAGTCCAGCCTTGGAGTCGAAACGTGGCAGCGGGACACGATGCGCGGATGACGGTAATGGCTGCTGGAGTCCAGCCGACGCACTACCAATGGCGGTTCAACGGTGCTGACATCGCTGGCGCAACATCGAACCAACTTATGCTCTCCAATGTTCAGTTTAACAAGGCGGGGGCGTACACCGTCATGGTAAGCAATACACTCGGAGTAGTGACGAGCAAGGTGGCAACACTGACGGTCAATCTGCCTTCACCTGTAGTCCATTCAATACAGCGAAGCGCGGGCGGACAGTTCTCATTCCAAGTAACGACCGTTCCCGGGTTGTTCTATTTTGTTGAAGCGTCCGATAATCTGGCTGATTGGATAGTTGTTGCCGCAACAAACACGACATCAGCAATATTTGAGTATGAAGAGCTCAGCTTCCCTCCTCGCACAAAACGATTTTACCGGGTTGGCGTAGGTGCGTGGCCCTCAAGCATGATGCAGATTCCTTCTGGGATTTTCAGTATGGGCTTTGATTCCACCGCACATGAAGGGCGGCCAGATGAGTCGCCGATACACGATATTTCTGTTAGCGCTTTCTCCATTGATAAATTCGAAGTATCCAAAGGGTACTGGGATTTTGTTAAGTATTGGGGCGAAACAAATAGCTACCAGTTCAATAACGTAGGATTTGGAAATGCGTTCTCTCACCCTGTCCATACAATCAATTGGTTTGATGCGGTGAAGTGGTGCAATGCACGTTCACAACTCGAAGGACGAACTGCCTGCTATTACTCAGATGCAGCATTGACTGAGGTTTATACAAACGGACAGGTCACTCCTTTTGTAAAGTGGAACGCTAACGGATACAGGTTACCTACGGAAGCGGAATGGGAAAAGGCCGCGCGCGGTGGAGCGAGTATTCACAGATTTCCTTGGTCGGATTATGAAACGATAAACCATAGCCGGGCCAATTACTTCGCTTATCCGGTTGTGTCTCCGGGTGTGGGTATTTCTTACGACGATAATCCCACGGAGGGTTACCACCCACTTTTCGAAACAGGCCTTGGCCACACAAATACGAGTCCTGTCGGTTACTTTGCGCCAAATGGGTATCACCTATATGATGTGGCTGGAAATGTTTTAGAGTGGTGTTGGGATTGGCATGGTGACTACCAGGTCGGGTTTCAAACCGACCCGCACGGCCCCACAGCGGGACTAAGGCGGGTTGTTCGCGGCGGCGCATGGACCAGTAACGCTTCTTGGTGTCGGGTTTCAGCCAGAGATGGTAGCGAACCTGAAAACATTAACTATGCAGTCGGATTTCGATGTATAAGAGTAGCGAGCCCCTAGCTTGCTACTTTGCCAAATCTGTCTTACAGATTGAGCTGCATCGTCGACCTTGCCCCAAGGCCTTTTGACTCCTAATGCAAAGTCACGTAGCTAAATCACACTCCGCCCCATCCACCCCATAACGCAGTTTGGAGGTTCGGTTATGGCGTATCGCTGTGTGGCCACATCGGTGGCCGGGTTCGTGCAACAACTTGCCGTTGGCTACATTTCCAACGGCTACTACTTCTACGTGACGGGCGTGATCCCGGAACACAAAGACCCCGCCAACACCGACCGCAAGATTCTCGACGCTTACGAAATCGAGGTGTCCAAGTGGATTCGCGCCCGGCGCAAGAAAGACCGTCAAGCCAACGTCCAATATCTGCGCCACGGTCGCTTCTACGTCATCATCGCCACCCATGGCTTTCACCACTTCTTCGAGGCCGAGAACAATTCCCTGCACGACATCCGCAAGCGCCCGATTCTGTTCATGGGCTATTCCATCGGCTGCCGGCGCGAACGGGGTGGCGGCGCGTATCATGCCTCCGTTCGCATCAATCGCGAGTTGTATCTGGAAATCAAAGCCCGCTTCGAGCAGGCCGCCGTGAATTGCTCGGTGGCAAAACTCTGCCGCGATCTGCTGCTCTTGCCCTACGAACCTTACGCGCCGGTTCGCACGCAATACCTCTGCCTGCTCCGCGCCATTAACCGTCGTCGCGCCGTCGCCGGTCTGGAGCGTGTGCCCATTGAAGCGCTCCGGTTGCATCGCGCCCCCGTGCGCCCGTTTGAACCGGATGCCTCGGGAGATTTGGGCGCGCTGGAAGTTCAGTTCCCGCCGCGCCCGCCCACCGAGTCCATCGAATGAATTTTTTGTGAAGGAGAATTGTGAAATGAAGGACAAACAAACAACCCAGCATCCAGCCGATGAATCAGGATCGAATGCGAAGCCAGGCGCGCTGCCGGAGAATTCATTGTCATTGCTGCGCTCAGTCAAAGTGCCCACGCAGGATTTGCCCGCCAGGATGGTCGTGGCGATTGATGGCTGGGCGCATTCCGGCAAGAACACGGCGGGTGAACTGGTCGCCGAAGCCATCGGCGGGGTGCTGGTGGATTCGGGGCGATTCTACCGGGCGCTCACCAAAGCGTGCCTGGATGCGGGCGTGAATTTGGACGACTCCGCTGCCGTGGCCGAATACTGCTGGAGTGTGCCGCTGGATATTCGGATGCGCTGCGAGGGCGGTCTGGTGGCGGAAGCGCAAGTTGCCGCCTTCGGACGCTGGTTCACCAAGGAACAATTGCAACCCGTCGGCGCGCCGACCTCGAAAGTGGCGCGCGTGACTCAAGTGCGCGAAATGGTGAATCGCTCCTTGTTGCTCTGCGCGGGCACTGGCCGGGTGGTCATGCTCGGTCGCGACATCGGCGGCGTGGTCCTTCCCGATACGCCCTTCAAGTTCTTCCTAGATGCGCCCAAAGAAGTCCGCGAGCGTCGCCACATTGCCGCCAACGGCCAGACCGGCGCCATCACCCGAGATCGCGAGGACGAGCGGCTGGTAGTCTTCGCCCCCGATGCGCTGATGATTGACACCGGACGCCTGCAACCTGCCGAAGTGCGCGGCATTATCCTGTTGGAATTATTTCGCCGTGCCACCGGCTGAACCCAGCCGGACGGAAACGCTCATTTGATTTTCTCCAGCCACTCCTCGGGAAGCCAGCAGTCGAACGAGTCCTGATTGTTTTCCTCCATCATGGAGAGTTGGTAAATCCATCGCCCGTCCTTGAATCGCGATTCCAGCACGTAGCCCTCCCACGCCTCCTTGCTGGGCGGAGTGATTTGGACTTTGTTCATTACGGAGAATCGCGGTTCAGTCGGCACGGCTCAGTCCTAAAAGAAATGGCCCAACTCGCGCAAGCTGGAAAAATCCTTCGCGCGCTCCGGCGTCGCGCGTCCGATGATGACGTGATCGAGCACGTCAATCTTGAGCAGTTGCCCGGCGCGGATCAGGTCGCGCGTGACTTTGATGTCGGCTTCGCTCGGCGTCGGATCGCCGCTAGGGTGATTATGTACGAGTACGATGGCCGAGGCGCGTTTCGAGATCGCCGCTACGAAGACCTCGCGTGGGTGAACCAAAATGGTGTCGAGCGTTCCCTGTGAAACATTCTGCATCCCGATCAGACGGCGGCGCGTGTTCAAAAACAGCACCTGCAAACTCTCCACGGTGTAAGCGCGGTTTTGTTCCCGGAGCAATCCGGCAATGGCTTCCGGATTGTCCAGCACAGGTGATTCAGGATACGCCTCGCGCGACAAGCGCTGCCCTAGGAGGAAGGCCGATTTGATGGCGGCTGCCTTCGATTCTCCGATGCCGGGGATGTGCTGGAGTTCGTCGAAGGACGCCTTCGATAAATCTGTGAGCGCGCCGTATTGCTGCACGAGCGCATCAGCGGCGGCTTTCCCGGTAAGTTTGGCGAGCAACTCCGCGTTGCTGGCGTGTTCCAATGGTTGCATGACACCTCCTGTCGTCGGTGATTTTATCATCGCCGCAATCCTTAAGGAACAAGCCGGGCCGGACTTCGCACCGGGCGTAACTGGTTGATTCCCCGTCGGGCTGTCCCGTCTCCCGGTGGGACATTTGACTAAGCTACGCCACTTGGGAGAAAACTGTCTCAGGAGGCGTTGGTTGGTTGTCCCTCGAAGTTCTGCGTCCGATTCCTTTCACACAAGTTCACTTTCCCTGCTGTCCCGACTCTTCGAGTCCGCAGCCAGGCGAATCTTTCCAACGGGTCACGGTCGTGCCGCAAGCACCCGTCTGGAGAGCAATCAAACCATGCAACCGGTCATCCCGGTCGCGGCACGGTGAAAGGAACGAATGGACCTCCATGATACAAAACACTTCAAGGGAACTGCCCTCGACGATTCCACCCTGCGCACCCAAGCACCCAGCATCTTCGCCTCCGGGCCGATGGCGGGTGTGAGCGACCGATACACTTTCGTGCCCACAGCACGCATCGTGGACGGACTGCGCGAGCAGAATTGGATGCCGGTGGACGTCGAAGAACAACGCATCCGCAAGGAAGCACGGCGGGGATTTCAGAAGCACATGCTGAGATTCCGTCGGGCTGAACAGATGGCGACGCTGGACGAATGGAACGTGGAACTCGTGTTGCTCAACTCGCATGATCGCGGTTGCGCGTATCAGCTTCACGCGGGCATTTACCGGCGCATCTGCTCGAACGGATTGGTGGTGAGCGAAGGAAGTTTCGAGGCCATTCGCTTCCGTCATTCCAAACTGGAAACGGACGAAGTCGTGCGGGCGAGTTTTCGACTGCTCGAATTTGTTCCGAAGGTCGGCGAGATGGTGAACCGCTTCCGCGACCGGGTGCTGAACGCACGCGAATCGCTGGACCTGGCCCGCCACGCCGTCCTGCTCCGCTACCCGAGCCTCGATGTCTCACCGGTCGAACCTGAAACATTGTTGAAGGCGCGACGCGATGAGGATGTGAGCTTGGATTTGTGGACCTCGCTCAACCGCATTCAGGAAAACCTGATTCGCGGTGGAGTCTCGGACTCACGGCGCGACAAGCGAGGGCGATTGCGTTCTGTCCGGGCGTTGCGCGGTATCGACTCGAAAGTCAGCCTCAACAAGGGATTGTGGGGACTGGCCGAACAACTCGCCAACGGCCAAACGCTCGCAGCGGTTGGCGGAGTGGCATTGAATTGAAAGGTTACAGGTTCTTCCGAAGGTTACGCGGCTTTTCGAGAATTTTTGCCGGCCAAAATAAATTCTCATACTTACAACTGGTTTCAATCTTCGAAGTCGGGTGCATCATCGTTACCCCAGTAATCACTGGAGCACCAAATCAGCCTGCCTTTGTAGATAATAAAATGACTTTTGCAGCCAGTCGTTCGCCAGACTGATGGCAAGAGCGTGGCTGCGCCATCCGCTTGCCGGATCGGTTGTTTGTCAGTCCGCGCCAAATGAGGGAAAAAATACGCCATATCGAGCTGGGCAACCGGATAATTGTTAGGAATTTGAATGGCTACCGAACCACTGGCGTGGTTATAGCCCGGCGGGAAATCGAATTTATGAAGGAGCAGCCAGAGCCCGCCACCATCTCGAACGGTTTCCCATTCGAGACCAATGTGGTCTAACTGCTCCTTGTCGTCTTCGGGGAGAGCAAATTGCTTGCGCATGGGATTAGCCCTCCTGGACCTGACGAGGAAGTGTGTTGAAGCGCTCAATGCCGGGCTTGGTAAAGTCCACACATTCATCAAGCCCCACAGTGTGAAGGGTTCCACCGCGAATCTTCTGCGTGAGGATGAACTGTTCGGGCGGCGTTTTGCCCGCGAGCACCAAGATTTCGCGACCGGTCAAGGAGGGCTGGTGGACCACAAAATACTGGTCGTCCACCCGAATACGGTAGCGCTTGGCCCGTGGGGGTTTGTGACCAGCCTTGGCTAGTTGTTCGAGGTCAACCTCCTCAACGAGGGGTTCATTATCCGTCTTGTTTTCAGTTTTCATACTTATGTATCGTCGCTTGGTTTTGAAGGGCTTGATGCTCTCCACCAAACAAACGGTTTGGCCTCACTTACGATGACTACGAAGACGCCTTCGACGGGCTGATTGAATACCGTTCCGGGCGTTTTCATATTTTTTCCAACACGACTCAAGGCCAACAACCAAACTTTCCGCGGGTTCGTTTCACGCTTGGCCACGAGTTGGCTCACTACTTCATTGATGAGCATCGGATAAAGTTGAAATCGGGAATTCCCTCCCATCCATCCTACACGGATCGTCCGTCTAAGAATGTCGCGGAACAAGAGGCGGATTTGTTCGCTTCACATTTGCTCATGCCAACAGCGGAATTCCAGAAGGCGCTGACCGAGGTTGCGGAGGGGCTGAGCGGCATTATCAGTCTTGCGAGCACCTTTGGTGTTTCAATTCAAAGTGCTGCGCTACGCTATGCTGCCGCAAGTCGTTCTTGTTGCGCAGTTGTGATGTTCCGCGATGGCGGTAAACCGTGGTGGAGCGTCTCACCGGAATTGAAAGCGCTGGGACTGGAACACTTCCACCGCTTCGATACAGGATTGGTTCCCGGCTTGGTCGCTCCGCTGGCGCAGCGAGACGATCCAAATGCCTTGGGGGTTGGCACTCCACACAAAGGAACAATTGCCGCCAGCACTTGGTTCACTGAAATTCCAAGTGCATTTCCAAGTGATTTTCTTGTGGAAGAATCCGCCGTCCGGCTGCGAAGCCGAGGGGTGCTGACATTGCTGCAAGTGAAACTGCCTTCGTAATCTTCACCTGAACCGGTAAGCGCCGAGTTATTGACAGCGCCGGTGTGAGCAAGTTGTGCTTGCCTGCGAGGGCGCGAGCCGTCACTTTTAGACAACTGATGTCTAAAACCCGCTACAGCGAACCGGCGACTCGACCAACCCGCTTGGGGGATTGGTTGCGGGAGTTGCGCGAAAAGCGGGAATTGCCGTTGCGCGAGGTCGCGGAGGCGGCGGGGATGGATTTGACGCATCTGCAAAAGATTGAACTGGGGCAACGGCTGCCGACGGAAGAACAGACCGCCCGGCTCGCGAAGTTTTTCAAACTGGATGAAACGGAAGTCCAAGCGCGTCGGATTGCGGAAAAGTTCCAGCATGATTATGCGGAGCATCCGGCGGTCAAAGAAGCCATTGGCATCCTTGCGGAAGAGGCAGGCATTTATACGACCGGCGGGAAGAGCGGAAAAAGTTCACGGTAGCGCACAAACGATACGACTCATGCCATCATTGAATTTCAAAGGGAAAGCGCTGGTACAGAATTTCCATCTGCTCGTGCCGTTTCATGAGCTGAAGCCGGTGAAAGCCAAGAGTTTGACGGCGAAACCGAGCTTGCACGACAATCTCGTGGTTCATGGCGACAACCTGAAAGCACTCAAGGCACTGCTCCCGTATTACCACGGCAGAGTGAAATGTATTTACACAGACCCGCCCTACAACACGGGCAATGAATCCTGGGTTTACAATGACAATGTGAACTCCCCCATGGTGCAAGAGTGGTTGGGCAAGGTGGTGGATCGCGAGGACCTGACGCGCCACGACAAGTGGCTTTGCATGATGATGCCGAGACTGAAGCTATTGCGCGAATTTCTGACGGACGACGGCGTGATTTTTGTTTCGATTGATGACAACGAAGTTCATTGGTTGCGTGCCTTGATGGACGAGGTTTTTGGTGAGGAAAATTTCGTAGAGCAGTTCGTCTGGAAAAAGAGTTATGGCGGCGGGGCAAAAGAACGATTCGTCGTGCGGCAGCATGAGTATTGTTTGATGTATGCGCGGAGAAAGGAATCGCTCCAAGACCTTTGGCTGCCTCCTGACGAAGACGCTGAAGCCCGCTATTACAAATACCGAGACGCGAAGTTCAAAGAACGAGGGCCTTATAGGATGAAGCCTTTGGAAGCAACCAAGAGCATGGATCGCAGGGAAAACCTTGTGTATCCAATTAAAGGCCCCGACGGTAAGGCAATCAACCCCAAGCGACAGTGGTGGTGGAGCCGGGATCGAGTTCAAGCTGCTTTGAAAAACGATGACCTTGTATTCATCAAGACTGCGGACGGCTACTCGGTATCCTACAAACAGTATCTCATGGATGAGGAGGGCGAAAAGCGGGGTGCGAAGCCCTTCTCGATCATCGATAAAATCTATACGCAAGAAGGCACTGCCGACCTTCGTGAACTCTTTGACGACCAAGTCGTGCTCCAGTTTCCAAAGCCCGTTAATATGATTAAGCGCTTTGTCTATCTTTCGACAGAATCAGACAAAGGTGATGTGGTGCTTGATTGCACAGGCGGCTCAGGAACAACAGCGCAAGCTGTGTTAGCGCTCAACAAAGAGGACGGTGGGAACCGCCGCTTCTTGCTTATTGAGTGTGAAGATTACGCTGACAAAATCACCGCCGAGCGCGTGCGCCGCGTTATCAATGGCGTACCGAAAGCGAGGGACGAGGCCTTGCAAAAAGGTTTGGGTGGAACGTTTACGTTCGTCGAGGTTGGCAACCCGATGCACATGGAATCGTTGCTGAAGGGTAACAAGCTGCCGAGCTTCGAGGATTTGGCGGGCTACGTGTTTTACACGGCTACGGGTGAGGATTTTGACAGCCGGGCCATCAACAAGAAAACGGGATTCATCGGCACAAGCGAGCGGTATGATGTGTATCTGTTCTACGAGCCTGACCTGAATTACCTCAAACAGACCGCGCTAACTTTGGACATGGCGCGCGGGTTGCCAAAGGGTAGCGGGAAGCGGCGGCTGGTGTTCGCGCCAACGAAGTATCTGGACGGCATCCATCTGGAGGAACACCGGATTGATTTCTGCCAGTTGCCGTTTGAAATCTACAAGGCGATCAAGCCGAAGAAGGCATGAAGCTGAAGGAATATCAGGAACGCACGCTCAAGGAGACGAAAGTCTTTCTGGAGCAGCTTGCTGTCTGGCGTGGAAAGGCGCGTGATGGCGAGGACTGGTTATTCGATTTCGCGGAGAAGGCATGGGAAAAGGCCGATGTCGGTCGCATCTATTTGAAAAAGCGGGACGGGCTGGGTCGCCCGCTGCCGGTGTTCTGTCTCAAGATTCCCACGGGCGGTGGCAAGACGTTGCTGGCGGTAAAGACGATTGACCTGGCTCATAGTCTTTACCTGAAAAGGCAGACTGGTTTGGTGGTGTGGATTGTGCCGACGCTGCAAATCTACCGCCAGACATTGCAGCGCTTGAAGGACCGTGATGATCCCTATCGGCAACATCTCGACATGGTGTCAGCGGGCAAGACGTTGATTCTGGAAAAATCGGATGGGTTCGCTCCGCAAGATGTGGATGAACATTTGTGCGTTCTCCTGCTGATGCTGCCATCGGCATCGCGGGCGAACAAAGAGGCGTTGCGGATGTTCAAGGACGCTGGCGCGTTTCAGGCGTTCTTCCCACCGGACGAGGACAAGGACGGGCACGCGGCGTTGCTGAAGCGCGTGAAGAATCTCGACACCTTTGAGGGCGAAGATGCGTATTGGGGACGGCAGGTGAAGACGTCGCTCGGGAATACGATCCGGATGCTGGAGCCCATCATCATTCTGGACGAGGGTCACAAGGCTTACAGCGAACAAGCGCAAGACACGCTGCGGAATTTGAATCCGTGCATGATCGTGGAACTGACCGCCACGCCGCCAAAGGAAGCCAATAAGTTAGTCGTCATCAGCGGCGATGAGTTACACAAGGAAGAGATGATCAAGCTCGACCTGCATGTGGTGAACAAAGCGAGCACGAACTGGCGGGATACAATGCGGGCCGCAATGGAGCGGCGGGATGATTTGGAGGAGAAAGCCCACGATTACGAGGCGAACACCAACGTGTATATCCGCCCCATTTGCCTGGTGCAAGTGGAGCGCACGGGCAAGGAACAGCGCGACGGAAAGTTGATTCATGCAGAAGACGTGCGCGAATATCTGATCGGGCAAGGCGTGCCGAAGGATTGGATCGCAGTAAAATCGTCAGAGACGGATGAGTTGAAAGATCACGATGACGTGGGTGGTTTGATGGTGCGCGACTGCCCGGTGCGTTACATCATCACGAAACAGGCGTTGCAAGAGGGCTGGGATTGTTCGTTCGCCTATGTGCTCACGATTCTTACGAATCCGCACTCAAAGACGGCGATGACGCAACTGGTAGGGCGCATCTTGCGCCAGCCTTATGCGCGCAAAACGCACATTCCCGCCTTGGATGAAAGCTACGTCTATTGCTTCCAACGCACGAAACTGCTGGATGAAGTGCGTGAAGGTTTCAAGCGCGAGGGTCTGGAAGAAATGGCCGGGCGCATTGTGAAAGACGCGGCGGACCTGCTGCCAGCCGAATTAAAGGATGTTGTTCCGCGCAAGCAGTTCAAGGATGCGGCGGCGAACATGGTGCTACCAGCCTTCGTGATGCGGGACGGCAAGGATTGGAGACTCGTGAGCTACGAAGCTGACATTCTTTCGCGCGTGCGTTGGGATGAAGCGGACGTAACACCCCTCTATAAACTGGAATTGAGTCTCGAAGAAAAGCGGGACGTGGAATTGCGCACCGGGTTGGAAGTGGAATTGACCGGGTTCGCGAAACGCGTTCGCGATGAAGTCGCAGCGGGCGGTGCCGTGCAATTTGATTTTGCCTACGCCGCCGGGCACTTGCTGGATGTGGTCCCGAATCCGTGGATTGGCTACGAGTTTGTCGAGCGGGTTTTTGGCAAACTGCTGACGAAGTGGAAAGGCAAGGAATCCGTGGTGGCCAACAACCTGGTGTTCATCTTGGAGGAATTGCGCAAGCGACTGGAGACAGAGCGCGACCGACTGGCGGAAACAGCGTTCAACGAAATGCTGGACAAGGATGAGTTGCGATTCATCGTGGTCGTGCGCGACCTGGGAATGCATCGCCTCCCGAAGAAGATGCAATTGCCCAAATCGGCAGTGCGGGCGACGCGGTTGGACGGCAGTCAGTTTGAGATGAATCTGTTTGATCCGGTGCCGGATGACGCCATGAATTCGCTGGAGCGCGAAGTGGCGTCATTCCTGGATGAGCAGAGTCACCTGTATTTCTGGTATCGAAATATTCCGCATTACGGCTACTACGTGCAGGGTTGGCAGAAGTCGCGCATCTACGCGGATTTCATCTTCACGTTGCATGGCGGAGACAAGAGCGATTTTCGCAAAGTGTTTGTTCTGGAAACTAAAGGGCTGCACCTGAAAAACGAAAACACGGCCTACAAGCAGTCGGTGTTTGCGTTATGCAACAAACACGCAAAGAAGAAGACGTGGAACGATCTCGTGCCCGCGATGCGCGACAAGGAAATATCCTACGAGGTTGTGTTTCAGGATGAGTGGGAACAAAAGCTGAATGTGTTGCTGGCGTAGGCGCAGCGTCTTCAGCTTCGTGAGCGAGGCGGGCGCGGACTTGCGCCGCGAACGGCGCGACCAACCCCTTTGACTTTCAACATGGCCAATGCGAGTTCGCGCATGGCGGCGTCGGGAATTTTCGTTGGGAGCAATTGCGCGAAGCGGCCTCGCGTTTCGTCCAAGGTGGGCGCGTCAGGCTCGCCAAACCCGAAGAACTTACCGTTACCACTGCGGATGATGGGAAGGAATTTCTGTTTCTGTCCGTCCTGCGATTCACCCATGAGCACGACGACTTCGCGGCGATCAATCGCCTCCGACGGTGCTTCGGTTTCGTCGAACTTTTCGTCTGGCTTGGCAAACTTCGCCCAGGCTTCGAGCGCCATAACGACGGCCGTTGCCGCGTGCGCAATGCACATGAGGCGGGCGTTGGTGGCGAAGTCGTCCTTGGCTGCGCCGTCCGCCAGAGATTCCGGCATGAGCATCAGCGGGCCGTCCGGGCCAATCATGAAAAGTGTGGGCGGCATCCGTCCCATGTTGCGCATTGAGAAACTGGCGTAGTGCTCTGCCTGCGCGAGCAGATCGTCGAGGCTTTTAAGATTCGTATTCAACCAAGGTCGAGAGGTTTCACCTAGCTGCTAGAACGCCGGTATCCGATTTCATGGCAAGCTCACCCCTGTCGTGGGCGAGTCCTATCAGCATGGCGACGCCGGGATTCTGTGATACAAACACGCGAGCCCGAGTCGGGGTTTTCGGTTTACCTGCGTCAATAATTCTGATTTCCGCGATCCAATCGTGGCCACAAGGAATCACGTATTGTAACCACAAACCTCCAGCTTTACCGAGCTTGATGAGTGAGCCAGTGACAGTATGAATTTTCATCATTCGGGATATAATTCGACGAGCGTGGCAAGTTCAGCCGGGTTGCTCTGGTGTTTTTTCAAGAGGTTGGCGAATTCATCCGATTCGGGATCGCCCGTTTCCAACATATCCGCAATAAACTGGATTGCGTCCGCGTTCGACCTCTGTTCCTTCACCAGCGCCAACAATTGGCTGGTGGTATAATATCCTGGCCTGATGCCATAAGCCGGGGCTGCATCGGCCTCGGGGTCGGGAATCAACAGCACCGAATCCTCCGGGATGCTTCCGCCCGATTCTGGTAATCCTGATTGTTTCACAAGCGCAATTAACTTATAGGCTTTGGACTCCCGAATCGCAATTCGGCAATCGCTCAACCTTGACCAGCGCACACCTCCGCGCGCAATTCATAAAGGCAAGAATCCTGGCGGAGCGAGGAGGGTCAAGGTGGAGGCGCTTGGCGAAGTTCTACCTGCTTCGCGCACTACCTTGACGCCCGGAGCAGAGCCATAAAATGTCAGCCGACAGACGCGCGCGGATGATGCAACCTTGCGTCAAGCTGCCAAGAAGTATTGAGCGGGTTCTTCGTGCATCGTCCAAGCCTGCGACGCGCCAGAAAGCGATTCATCTGAATCAAGGATGTCCGTCACGGACCTTCGGATGAATCCGTGCATCTGCGGCCAGGTGATGCGGTGCATATCAATGGCGTTGATGCCGGGTGGAATCGCTACAGGATGCGAGCGGGCGACGAATTCACCATCGTCAATTACTTCGCTGACCTTGTGCATGGTCAGGACCAAATGCTTGAGCCCATCGCGCTGCATCGCAGCAATCGGGTCAGGGCCAGGATACGAGGGCCAAGTCGAACCACTGTGGTGAAAGTTGTAGAATCCCAGTCGCGGAACTTCGATGAGCCAATTCGGAATCTTTTGACCGAAGGTCGCCATCAAACAAAGGTCCGGCTTCCAGTCGTTGAGGATCAATTCCTGGAACTCAGACGATTTCACTCGCCCGGCGAAGACGGGTAGTTGTCGCGATGCAGCGAATCGGCGAACAAGTGTTTCGTCGTCCGGCGTGTGGGGATATTTCCACAGGCGAACCTTGGCATTGGTGAACGGCTGGGTGGGGTCGTCGGTGGCGACGCCAACGACTTCAACGCGCTCGGCCAAGTCGCCAAACAGCAATTCAGTGAGGACGTGGTAACCACCCATGAAGCTGCCAAACACAACGACTCGCGCCGGACGTTGGGAGTCGTTTCGTAGATGGGGCGCGTTTCGGAGTCCATTGACCCCGCTGATTGGAAACCAGTCTTGCGCATTCATGGGGCGACGCGGCAAGCGCGAACCAAGATTTCGCACTGGAAGTAAAAACCGCAAGTTATTTGTTAAAAAAAGTTTGCACCCACGATCGCACAAGTGTCTGGCCGATTTCCATCTTGCGTAGGTCGCTGACGAGCGGTTGGACGGTTGTAAGCAAGACCGCCTTTGGGTCACCAAACAGGCTCTCGTAGTGTTTGAACTCGTTGAGTTGATCTTCGAGGGTTTGAATCTGCTGCACTTGGTTCTGAATCATCTCGACATACTTCGCGATTTCTTGCGCCGTGTTGATGACCGATTGGATGGTGTTTGCCGGGTCGTAAACGACCCATTGCGCGCGTGCCGGGACGCTGACGCCGAGTGTCACGAGCGCGAGTGCGATAAACTTCTTCATGGTGTGCCTTTCGTTATGTTGTCGCTGTCGGCGGCAACACGCCGCCAATCACGAAAGAGGATTTACCACCAAGCGAAGGCGGCGTGGTGTATCACATGCACAGCTTCCGGCGAAGTCCTTGGACGTGGCAAAGGAAGGAAACTTGACGAACTACGAAAAGGCGAGAGCGAGACTGAAAACTACGTTCCTGCGAAATTGGACGGAAGTTGAATCTTGAAAACTGCCTTGCGAATCAGGCGTCAGACCCCGTTGAAGTCTGAGTTTAGTGTTTGATGATGTAGTTGACGTAGGCATTCTTGGGGCGGGTTTCGGCCCCGCCTACCGGTTTGGTCAAAGCACCCGACGGGTGTGCTCCCGCTCCCGTGTAGGTCGCCATACTTCCGCCCGAATTTGCCTCGGATCCCCATGGTGAAGGCGGATGGTAACCGGAGGTCATGTGTTGATGGCTCTTGGACTCATCCGCCTGCGTGCTACCGACTGCATTTCCTGTGTTTCCACCGGGTTTCGCAGCCGTGCGGGAACTGCTGTCTGGATCGCGACCGGCTGAACTGTCCACGCCTCTCAGGAACATTCCGCGCAAATCCGGCAGGTTGAATGTGGAGGAACCATTTCCTGAGCCACTGGCAGTACCTATGGCAGCGAACAGAGCAGAATACTGAGAACGGCCCACCTCAGCACCGTCGCAAAGTAGCCAGCCGGATGGTGCTGCCGTTCCCATATACGCCATGATGCAGCCTGGCGGAATGACGTTGCTCAATTGCGATGCATCGCCTTGAAACGCTGTCGCTCTCACCGTACCGGCCACGTCTAGCTTGGCGGCTGGATTTGTTGTTCCAATACCAACGTTTCCTCCATCTATGGTTAGTGCCGCACCTGCTAATCCTGGTACGGGCGCACTGAGATTTGAGCCAAAGTGTAATTTGTTTCTTCCGCGGATAAATGTTTGCCCTTGACCGCCCGACAGTCTCCAAACTTCAAAGATGTCGCCGTAATCATCAGTTGCGCCGTAACCGACGTTGAGAATCTTTAGGTCGAAATTCGTGGTTATCACGTCGAGTTTTGCACTTGGCGTCGCCGTTCCGATGCCGATGTTGCCCCCTTGGGTGATTCTCATGGCTTCCGCTAACGGAGCCCCGGTGATAAATCCGATCTCACGAACTCCTGTTGTCGGATTCTTGATGCGTGCCGCGACGGAGTTGTCGCCTGAGTTTAACCACAGTTCGCGTCCATTGCTCACGGCGACGTCGCCATTTACTTCTAACGATGTCTGCGGATTCATTGTCCCAATGCCGACGTTGCCGCTAGGATTCAGGCTCATCACTGTTTGATTGTTCGCACGCAATTCGAAGCGTTGGTTGTCCACCGTACCGAGGAAATTTGTTGTCGGCGTGGTGCCGAGATTCCCGCTCGTTTTCCAGAACGAACCGGAATCCAGTCCATCCAATTGGTCAGCATTCAAATTGGCCACCTTTTTCCCGCTGGCTGGCACGGTAAAAGGCGAACCGCCGGAAGGATCGAAACTCACTAGCCCGGTGAAATTATTGGTTCCATTCAGGCGGGGAACTGTAGCGGGGAGTTGGGATTCCGGGAGTGAGCCGGTGATGCCGACAGCCTGAATCGCATAAGGAGTTGGCGTGATGGCCTGGCGTGGCAGCAGGGCGGCAAATGGGCCAACACTGCCATTGCTGCGAACGCCGATTTGGAGCCAGCGCGGGCTTCCGTTGAAGACGCCAGAGCCAAAATCCAGCGTGACGGCGAACAAGCCATTAGTCACGCCAACGCCGGAGAGCAAGAGAGGGCCGGCAATCGCAGTCCCGCTGCTCGCTGCGTCATGCACCCCGATTTGGAGGTCGTACAGGCCGTTGGCTGGGTTGCCGTTATCCGTAAGCCGGCCTTGGTAGGTAAAAGCTGTGCCTTGGCCGAGTGCGAGCGGGGCGCTCAAGAGCACAGCCAGCACGAGAAAGGCGAGGTTTGTTTTCATAGCGCGGGTTTTGTTGCTTTTCCACTAAGCAGCCGTTGAGCCGCTTGTACACCAACCGGAGTATTTGGTCACGCGCAAATCCAGTTCCGTTTTCGCTTCCTTGTTTCGCTGATGATAAACCTTGGCAATACACGCGTACTCATTTACAAAAGAAGCATCCTCGAAGGCTGAGTAAAACCGCAGCAAGCAGCGATGCAAACAATTCGCGCAAGTTCTTGGTCAGGGTGCCGTGTATCATGGCTCATTCCAGGTTCGGACAGACTGCTTCCGATTGCCGCGTTGCTTGCAATGTTTCAGTTTAGTTTGAATGCGCAGCTTCCTCCACCCACCGGTCTGAACCCAGGGTCAACAATCCCACCCGGGCCGACGCTCAGTTCTCCGACGGTCAACTTTAGTTGGAACTCTGTTGCTGGGGCGAATAAGTACAGTTTCCATTTGCGAGACCTCGCAAACACGAACATTCTGATCGTGGACAGGACGAATTCCGCCAATTCTGCTAACCAGTCGCTTATCAGGAACCACAGCTATAAATGGGATGTCCGCGCCTATAGTAGTAACGGAGTTCCTGGCAACATCACAGCAGATCACTACATTCAAATTGCTCCTTGCACTTACAATGTCAGTCAGGTCCCAAGTACGCCGGTCAGTGCATGCAGCGGGTTCATCTTCCCATCGGTAAGCACAGAGTCCGACTGTAGTTGCTGCGTTTGGACTGCCACCGGTGGGGCTGCTTGGATGAGAGTAAGCGGAGGAGGAACAGGACCTGGAAATGTAACACTGTCGTTGGACGCAAACGCCTCGAACACTAATCGTTCTGCTACGTTTACCGTGACTGGCACTAATTGCAGTCAAAACTGTTCGCAAACATTCACCATTACCCAGAGGGCCAACTCGCCGCCGACCGCACCGACGTCCATCACAATTGGCACCGTGTCTCCTAACTCCGTCAACTTCAGTTGGACCCAACCCTCTGATCCGGATGGGTGCCCGGGGAGCTTTGACCACGAGACCGAGTTGTGGCTGGGCGGCAGTCGTGTCGGAAATAACAGGACATTTGGATTAAGCTCTGCCTTCAGTGGGCTTACGGCAAACACCACATATGTGCTGCGGGTGCGTGGAATCGAGAAACCCGATATCTTTGGGCCTGAAGTGGCCGGCGGCTGGGCAACGAACAGTTTTACGACGCCTCAGCTTCCGACGGTGGTCATTACGCAGCCCTTCGAGGGACAGCGATTCACTGAACCTGCTACCATTTCCATCGCGGCAACTGCTTCTGCCCCGTACGGAAGCATCTCGAAAGTTGAGTTCTTCTCGGGAGTCACAAACAAGGTGGGCGAAGACACCTCAACGCCGTTCTCGGTGAACTGGACCGATGTTGGCATTGGCACATACAGCCTCACAGCCCGGGCAACGGACAACGTGGGCGCCTCAGGAACTTCGCCGGCGATCACTGTTTACGTGGATCCTCCGGGAGGACTGTTACAGGTGACCATCCCTCCCGTTCCGGCGCTAACGAATGGGTCATTGGATGCGCTGGATGCTGTGTTCTCGAAGGCTATTAACGCCAGCACTTTTGACTACACCGATCTGAACCTTTCCAGAAACGGAAGTCCTATCGCCTTGGATGCAGGCGTAACGACGACGCAGATATCTGGCAACGCGTATCGGGTCTTGGGTCTGGGAACCTTCACAGCCGCGCGCGGAGGCTATGTTCTAACAGTGAATGCCTCGGGGATTCTTGACGATTTGGGTTATCCCGGCAGCGGGTCGGCCTCGGCTGTGTGGAGCAATGCTCCGCTCGCAGTAACTGAAGTCGCCACGCCGACGTTGACAAACACTCCCGTTGCGACCATTGATGTCACTTTCTCGGGAGGTATCGACCCTTCGACTTTCACCTACCACGACCTGACGCTGACTCGCAATGGTGCGGCACTTATGCTGGACGCGAGTATCACAACGAGTCTCGTCTCCGGCGACACTTACAGAATTGCAGGCCTTGGTGCGCTTACAGCGGCGGAAGGAACGTACGTGATCTCCGTCAACGCGTCTAATATCGTTGACACTTTCGGCAATTCAGGGAGCGGTTCGCGAAGCGGAACCTGGACAAACAGGCTCCTGACGGTAACAAGCATTATTGTTCCAAGAAATACAAATGGCCCTGCATCGTCCGTTGATGTTGTGTTTTCTGCGGCGATTGATCCGACGTCTTTCACGTATCAGGATGTGAGTCTTAGGCGTGACGGCACGAATGTGCCACTGGACGATTTGGTCTGGTGCAGTCCGATATCAGGGAGCACAAATCGCATCAATGGTCTTGCTCCGTTTACGACGCAGCCGGGCAATTATGTGATCACTGTGACTGCAACTGGAATTCGTGATGTTCTGGGGGCGAGCGGGACAGGCTCAAAGTCAAACGGGTGGTGGAATTTTCCGTATCAGATCACTATCACTGTCCTCCGCGCTACGGAATTCGACTCTGAGGCTCTGGGTGTTGCCGGTGCACAACAAGTTGGTTACGCAAACCAGTCTTCTGGCTCTCCTCGCGCCTGCCTCTGGTCCGGCAGTTCCAATTCGCTCGTGTATTTACATCCCGTGAGTGCGGCCAACTCAATGGCTTTGGCTACCAGTGGCTCTCAGCAAGCTGGATATGCCACGTTTGGTACAAGGAAGAACGCGGCCATTTGGGCGGGCACGTCAAATTCATTCGCGAACCTGTATCCTTCAAGCACCGTCGACTCCTGGGTTAATGCAACCACGGGATCCAAGCAAGTCGGGAGGGCAGACAACAGGGCTGCGCTTTGGTTTGGCACGTCCAGCAGTCGTGTACAGTCTATTCATGCCTCCGAAGCCTTTGCAGTGGCTGACGGTAATGATAATGAATTTGGAAAATCGTGGAATATTGATGAACAAAAGTGGTGGGCTGCAAAGTGGCAGGGCAATATGTTCTTTACCATTCCGTTTACTCGAGACGCGCAAATAAATGCCGTGAGTCAATCCAAGTTGGCAGGTTTTGTAGGTCCTTTTGGGTTTACGCATGCCGCACTCTGGTCCGGGGCTAGCAGCTCATTTGTAGATTTGAATCCGTCTGGTGCGTCTTCGTCTTCGGCGAACGCCATCAGTGGCTCCATGCAGGCTGGATTTGCCGTGTTTCCAGGCATTACGAGCCATGCGGCTTTATGGTCTGGAAGTTCAAATTCATTTCTGGATCTGCATTATTTTCTGCCTTCGACGTACTCCGGTTCACGAGCAAACGGGATGTCCACCAATGGGCAAACCGTGTTCGTTGTTGGGAGTGCCGACTCAGTATCGTCCAAACATGCGATAATGTGGACGATCAACCCCGCTGTGTTCGGTGCCCCCGGTGCGTTCACATTGACGAATGAAGTGCCCCAATGCATATCCGGCAGTCCGCAGGTCCGCCTCACTTGGAGCGCTCCAAGTGGAATTGTGGAATCGTTCGTCGTTTTCCGAGACGGTAACCCGATCAGAACAAATGCGATTAGTCCTCATTCATTTGACGATACCATCGGGCTTGTCGCAGGCTCACACTATACTTACTTCGTTCGAGCTTACAGCCAATACGGCTACCGCGATTCCGATACAAACATCGTTTCTATTCCTTTCGGCGTTTGCTGTAACTACACCCTTTCTCCTACGAGCCGCGTGCATGGTTCTGGGTTTGAACAACAAGACATCACGGTGTCGCGAACTGCTGGCAGTTGTGATTGGACTGCCACAAACGACGTTCCGTGGATCACGTTCACTTCACCGACAAGCGGAACGAACAGCAGCATCATTTCGTACAACGTGCAACCAAATCCGAATTGTGAACAACGTACCGGAACGATCACCATCGCCGGACTGGAATTCATGGTGACGCAAGCGGCAGGAGTCAGCTCGTACTCCCTCGCCCAATCAAACGCCGTTCATTCGCCTGTCGCCGGTGCGGGAAGCGTTCAAGTGAACACCGGGATTGGTTGCTCTTGGACGGCGACAAAAAATGTTCCTTGGCTTCTGTTCGCGTCGGCGACGAATGGCAGCGGCACCAGCAACATCCTATACAGCATTCAGGCGAACCCGGACTGTCAGGAACGGGTGGGGCACATCATGGTTGAAGGTTCGGCGCTCGCAAGCCTGACGTTCACGGTGACCCAGCAAGCGGGTTTGGGGAGCTATCTACTTTCGAGCTATGACGCTTCTCTTGGACCGGACGCGACGAATGGAAGCGTGAGCATTCTGGTGGGTGTAGCATGTCCGTGGTCGGTGACAAACGACGTGGGGTGGATTTCGTTTTCCCCCACAAACGGCACAGGCACGAACACAATCACCTACAATGTCGCGGCCAATCCCGATTGCGTTGGCCGTACGGGTCACATCGCGATTGCGAGCGAAATTTTTACAATCAGGCAGGCGCCAGGGACAGGTGCGTTTTCGCTTTCGCAGCCCAGTGCTGTATTTGGACCATCGGGCGCGAGCACCAACGTGAGCGTGACGGCTGGGATAGAATGTTCGTGGTCCGTGGCAAATCCGCACGGCTGGTTAACCGCAAATCCACTTGCTGGAAATGGAAGTGGAACAGTGAACTACACTGTTGCGGTCAACTCAAACGGCGCGGTACGAATCGGCACTCTTTCCATCGCAGACCAATCGCTCATGGTGACACAGTTCGGGAACGATGATTTTGCGTATCGCTTTCCATTAAGTGGCGCGCCGCTCCAGTTTGTTGGCAACAACCACGGGGCCTCAGCAGAGTCCCTTGAGCCGGCACACGCCGGATTTGCACCAGCAAAGTCGGTATGGTGGACATGGACAGCACCGTCGAACTGCGTTGTGACGGTCTCAACCTATGGAAGTTCATTTGACACGGTGCTCGCGGTGTACACCAATAATTCGCTCGCCAGCTTGAACGTCGTGGTGAGTGATGACGACGGCGGCGGCAACCTGACGAGTCTGGTGAGTTTCAACGTGATGGCTGGCGTGGGTTACCAGATCGCGGTGGATGGCTACGCCGGAGACACTGGCAACATCATGCTTTCTCTCGTCTTGCAGCCCCCTGGAACCCCACTGGAAATCCTCACCCCAAGCCCACTGCCCGCTGTGGTGGCTGGTGATGACTACTCAATGGCATTGCAGGTTATCGGCGGTTTATCACCCTACACTTGGGCAATGATTTCTGGCAGTCTGCCAGACGGTGTCAGCATGAACATCAGTGGTGTGATCAGTGGGACGCCGACAACTGCGGGCAATTTTGCGTTTCGCGTGCGAGTCACGGCATCCGGTGGACAGAGCGTGGAGAAGGATTTTACTCTGACCGTCGCTACGCCAGTGAACGCCCCACTGAATGACAATTTCGCTAATGCCATCCCGCTGACCGGTTCAACCGTGAATGCCGTGGGATCAAATGCGCACGCTACGAAGGAATCTGGCGAACCGCGCCATGCGTTTAGGCGCGGAGGCAGGTCGGTTTGGTGGAAATGGACCCCGCCTCTCACTGGAGTTGCCACTATTTCGACACGCGGTAGCCCTTTCGACACTTTGCTGGGGATTTACACTGGGGCTTCAGTTTATGCGCTCGCGGGAGTTGCCAGCCAAGATGACATCAGCCCCTACGACCTTGATAGTGAGACGAGGTTCTTCGCTGTCGCAGGGACAAACTATTACATCGCAGTGGATGGACTAAATGGCGAATCAGGAAGTATCAATCTTTCAGTCGAGGTTTCGGCATCGTTGAGCACCTGCGATGTCCGCATTGACCTTGAGAAAGACCTGGTGGTGGATGCCAATGCGCAACTCACAGTTGAACTTTGTCAGTCGGCGAATCGCACTGATGTGCCTTTGCTGAAGGTAGGGGGAGTTTTCCGCGCTGGAGGGAAACTCAATTTCACACTAGGGCCGAGATATACACCACAACCGGGAGATCGTTTTCGATTGGTTGAATTTCCAAGCGAGTCTGACTCGGTGGATAAAGTCTATCAGTTATATCGCTTTAACGATTATGACCCTGCAATACCAGGCACGAATGGACTATTTTGGGGATTGGCTTATCGAGAACAGGACAGCCGGCACTTCATCGAATTGCTGGTGCTCCGAGTACCGGCTGTTTGGACAGGAGCAACCGCCGATCCGCTTACCCCACGCGGAAGGGGCGGACTCGTATTCATCAGCCACGGCACTGCCGCCAGCATTGAGCATGCGCTGGATGGAGGGTTTGGGGAAATGGCGGCGTCAATCGAAGCTGTCATGACAAAGTATGGCAATCCGAGTTGGGATGTCACGACTTTGGACTGGAGAGAATACGCCACTGGATCCACGAACTCCCCAGATTTTCGATTGTTCCAGCCCGCAACCTCTGCACAGTTCAGTTTGGGAATCGCCGAGAGCACAGCCCATTGGCTGCGAAGCAACAATTTTCAATATGTCAAAATGCACTTGCTGTCACATAGTTCTGGCTCGTGGATGGCGAATCGCTTGATGCAACTATTCGCAGGCGAAGCTGACATCCACGTCACATTCTTCGACGCGTTCGTGAATCCGAGCGTCTATGGTTTTTGTTCCTCAATTCTCTTCTGTGGACGATTTGACAGTACGCTCGGTGATGGCGCGCGGCAGGATTTTGTCGAGCAGTACGTCGATAGATTCTTCGTTGTACTTCCTGGAACCAACAAACGCCTGACTAACGCTGTGAATTTCGATGTGACGCACGCGACAATCTCGTCACCTCCATTTGGGAGCGGTTCGGAATTTCTGTCGAATGGACATTCCTGGCCTTACCAGTGGTATTTGGAATCCGTTCGTGCTGCGTACCGGGGCGAGTTGCTTTTCAGCGATCCAAAATGCTCTGGCTTCGCACTATCTCCGGAGTTCTTGGAGACAACGGCCTTATCGCCGACACAGATGGATGCACTTCGGGCCGCCAGAGAAATGCTTCATAACAACGACGAGTATGTTCTCGTGGGAACCAACTCATGCTCACTGCGATTGCCGTCGTTCTTTGGTCAAATACCAGACTTCTTCGCGTCAGTTCAAGTCGGGACGAACGGCACGTATCAACAGACAACCAACGACGGATTAGTAATTCAATTGCCGGCTAATACGCCCGCACCGACTTCAGCGACGGTAGCTCTGCCGATCAACGAGTGTGCTTCTGGCCTGCGGTTCGAGTTGCAGTTCTTACCGGGTGGCCCACCTGCCACGAATGGAATTCTCACAGTTCTGGTTGACGGTCTTGTCGTGTATCGAGCTTATCAATCACTCCTTGAATCTGAGTTGGTAGCCAGCGATGTCATTGCATTCGATGCCCCACTTCAACCTGGAATGCACGAAATCACTTTCGGCCTTGAATCATCCAGCAGCGACTCTGTCGGCATCCTCATTCAGAGCGTCGAGATCGGTTCGTGCATAAGGCCATTCTTCCTGACCCCAATGATCCTCGGAAACGGCGATGTTCACCTGACGCTGACTGCGGTGACACCAGCTCAAAATTACACGATCCAGTCGTCCACGAACTTGGTGAACTGGAGCACTGTGACAAACGTTCAGAGCCACAGTTCCCAGGTTCAGTTCACGATTCCTAGCGCGACAATCTCCAAACAGGTTTTCTTTAGGGCCGTCGTGCCATAGAGCCTTGTGGTAAGCGAAACGCTCGGTCATTCCTCGATGCGGAGATACTTTGTTGACGGCTGGAACGTCACCCCATCAATTCGCTGTTCCGGCAGCTGCACGGGATACAGGCGGACGCTGCTGACCTGGTTGCGTTGCTTCTGCATCGAGACGTAGAGCCAATACTGTTGCTTCACGGGGTCACTTTTACCCTTGTTGTAGCCGGTCGCGTAGCAGCGCAACCGGCAAACAGGCCGGCAACGAGCGTCAGCATGAACAGTTTGGATGCGGTCGTGATGAGTTTGGTTTTCATGGTGGTCAATGGTTCTTGGTTTCGCCGTCTTTACGGCGGTTGGCGTGATGGATGATTCCCTCGACAACACTTGGCCTCTGGCGAAGCTCGCGGGCGCGGCGGTCGAAGTGTTCGCCGCTCGAACTGGAGTAATAGAGCATTCCCGGCGAGGCCACGTTGTGGACAGTGCCGCACAAATTCCGCGCGAAGTCGGTGTGCAAGTAGGTAAATGGCGAATACTTCTGGCCGGTCTGGTGGTCGGGCAATGGGTAATTCATAATCGCGTGCTGCGTGACTTCCGGCAGCGCGATGTCCATCCACATGTTGTCAAGATCCGCGCGGTTGTTCAGGGGTATGATGAAGAACTAGCGGCAGCTGAACACAGCGGAGCAAATGCGGGACAGTTTGATTAGTGCGTGCTGCTGCACGATGGAGATCAACGGGTGAACTTATGAAGTTGGGATGGTTCAAGGCAGCCACTGTGGGCGGTCCAATGCCTTCAAAACTCCGGTGCGGCGAAGGACTTTCTCAACATACTGAATCGTGTGGTTATCGGAATGGGTGGTGTCACTGCCAACCACTTCCAATCGATTGTTGAAATGAAATGTGCCCAACGAATGATGAGTTATGGGCTCGGAGCGCAAGTCCGGGTCGCCGTCGTCTAACAGCCAGCGGAGGATGTTTTTCAGGAATCGCGCGTTGTCATGCGATGCCAATAGACCGAAGGTGCCTACCTCGAACGCGTGCGGCCCGCCAAACAAAGCAAACCGCCCCTTGCCGTGGATGCCAGCTGCTGCGACGGGCAGTGATGCGAAACTGATGCGTCGCAAGGAGCGATCAAAGCTAATGCAGTTGCCTCCAGCGGACAAGGCGAGTGGCACAGCTTGGGTGCCGGGTAGAATGGTGAACGTGGCCATCGTGCGCCAACGGACGGTGGTAACCCGTTTGGCTGCCCAGCGCAAAGGCAGTGAGTTTCGGGTCGTATCAAAATAGGCATCGAGCGGATAGGTCTGCCGCAACGATTGCAGGTCAATCACAGCATCATCGTTCAGGAGGCAGCCGAGGGGACTGAGAAATTCTCGGAGATTGGCTTGCGTGAATGAATCTCCGAAGCGGTAACCGAACGCGAGCAGGCGTCCGCCCTCTTGCAGAAAGTTCATCGTGGCATGGATGTCATCGCTGTTGAATCGGAGATCAGACCGGGACTGCCAGCGTTTTTGGGTGGCGTTGTATTCGCCGGTGGCCGGGGGAACAACGAGCAGCCTGGCCTGCGAGAGTGATTTCACGAACGGTTCGCCGCTGGTGGTGCTGCAAACGCAACCAAGACGGCAGAGCAATTCCATCAGGCCGGCGAAGTTGGTGTGCATTTCGCGTGAGGTGAAACCGGTCTGCGACCAGTTGCGCTGCCCGTGATTCACGTCGAAGACGACTTTTGGAGTGTTGGATGAAATGAGAAGTCCAGGGATGCCTTCATCTGACTGCATGACCGCTCCTTCCCTGATCCACAACACCTTTTTGTCTTACCTTGGCCATTCGCTCACCCGATGCCACCATTGGTTGAGCCAGGCTTGAAATACGGCCGGATTCTCGCCCGTACGCTTTGTAAGCTGGTTCATGGTGGCTTTCGCTCCCAGTGATTTGTCCGGCCACAAATGGAGCCGCTGCGCCAATCCAACTTCCGTCGCGACCCGCTCGACCGTTCGCAAAGCATCAAGCGCATATTCCTGCCAACGTTCCCGAGTAGCGAACACCTCGCTTCGCAAAGAAACCCCCATGGCCCGTGCGTACGCCTGAATTCGTGCCACATTCTCGGCGCGAATGTTGATGGGTTCGTGGAAAACGGTGATGGGCTCAAGGTCCGCTATTGCGCGAAGGGTCTGGCGCAGATCCGATTCGTCACATTCGGGATACGTTGGGGCCATGGCGGCATAGAGGTGCAGCCCGGCCGCCCGGGCATCCATCAATGCCTTCAGTCGTTGGGAAGGGGCGGGGGCTTTGGGTTCATAAACCTTGGCGAGGTCATTACGCAGCGTCGGCAGACTCATGCCGAATACAAGTCGGTTGCCAAAGCTGCGATAAAGGTCAAAGTCCAATTTGGCCATTGGACTGCGCGTGAGGATGCGGACATTCAGGGTGGAATGATCACGAATCAATTCAAGGGAACGCCGCACAATGGCGCGGGCGTGTTTGGACAGAAGGCGCGCCCGGGCGGGATCAGGGTGGCGAATGGATTGGTACGGATCAGTGGTGCTGGAGTAGAAGACGACTCGATTGCCGTCGGCTTTCAACTTTTCAAGCGGTGTTCGTTCCGCTTGTCGCAGCGAGGCAAGAAATCTGGTTTCATCCCAGGGACGCAGGAGCACGTAATCGCCCCACTCGGCATCGGCATCGCGAATCCCATAATCGGCGAGCGCCGGACCTTGCTTGATCGTGGCCGCGCTGGGGACATAACAGAAGCGACACGCATGGGAACAGCCGACCGCCGGGTTGAAGGCCCAATTCGAAAGGCTCTTGTAGATAAAATTGTTCGGAGCAATGATTGCGGGCGCACGCCACAGATCAACCGGGCTCTTTTGAGCATCGGGTTGAGGGAGGAGGAAATCCTGATGGATGTTAACGGAGGACGATTGCGCGGGAGTGTTCACAGTGATGGATTCAGTTGCGGGGTTCATATTCGGATCATTTGGATGTCAAAAGTGAAGGTTGTTTTGGGCAGGGGCACAATCCTTCGAAAGCCTTGAACCTTGGCAAGAACCTCGGGTCCTACCGGCGATGATTGTTCGCCTTTTCCTTTTCCTCCTCCGGATTTTGCGCTTGCGCAAAAATCCAGGAGTGCGCTTGGTCCGCTACTTTGCCGACGGTCAACAGGTCGTCGCGTCCGAATGAATCGGTGGACTTCCAGTTGTCGCCGTCCTTGTAGATGCGGTTGAACGTCACGTTGTAACGCGTGCCGTTTTCCGTTTCGTTTCTCCACACTGCGGCTTTGATGGCGCCGAGGCGGACCTCATGGATGGGTTTTTGTTTTGCTGTTTGCATAGGATCGTTTGTGTCGAAGGGTTCAGGGTCAAATTTCATGGGTAATTCCTCCTGCCGGAAAAGTGGTTTGGTGACCGAAGCGGTCCTGGATGTAATACCACGTTTTGAATCGCTAACCAAACGGCGTTGCGGACCAATGGATTCGCGAGCGAAATCAGGGACTTGGGGTTTGGAAAAGGGCAGCCGGGTTTCGGGCTGTATCTGTTCCAAGTTGTCGCGCGGCGAATTCATGCCCTACAGTTTGCCTTTAACAACGGCATTCGTCGTCAGTGTGGTTGTGGTGCTGGCCGGGTGCTGAACCGGCTTTCTGAATAAGTACAGGGCTGCCGCTTACGGTGCGGAGATTAGGAGCAGATTCTCCGCAGATGGTGCGGAGAATAAAAATGCTGGAAATTCTTAAGCCTCTCCTGCCAATTCAGTCTCCTCGGAATGTTCACTCTCAGTGATCGTCTCGGTAGCTGCGGTGTCGAGTTGAGCGGCGGCTTGATTCCTGGTGAGGTCGAGCAACGACTCGATCTCATCCTGACGCCGCGACAATGCGACTAGCTTCTCCTGATACTCAAATGGTTGCTCGGTCTGGACTTTCAAATCCTCGATTCGTTTGCGTGTGTCTACGAGGTTGCGTTCTGCAAGAGTGACCGTCTCCTCAAGGTTCTGGATAACGTATTCAACTGATCGGATTGTCCCGAGGGCGGTCGTGCCGACCTTGGCAATGTATGTGCCCGCGCCTTTGATCACGATATCCGCGCCGGACATGAAGTTGTGCGCCACAAAGACCTGAAAGCCCGCAAACTCACCAACCAGCCTTTCACCACGCATCAGCTTGATGCGTTCGGCGTGTCGCAGCAACAACTCACCCGCGATGCCCCGGTCGCGAATCTCCTGCCGGTCCATCTGCATCACAAAGGCATCCCCGTGGGTGTCGTGGCGTCGAACAATGTCCTCCCGGATTTCGGCCAGCCGCTTTTCCAGCCTTGGAATTTCATCATGGAGATGGCGCACCTTACTGCGCAACCGGAACTGGGTTTCGGTGTGCTGCGTTCGAAGCCGTGACAGCCGGGCAACTTCGGCGTCCACACTGGCCTTCTCGATCACCATCGGATTACCGGAAGCGATGGCCTTCACTTCGGCGTAGGTCAACGCCGCACCATCAACGTCCTCGATCCGGCGCAACTCAGTTTCGCCCGTCATCACCTGAGCGATGAACCGCGCCTTGGTTTCGAGGGTCTGCCACATGTAAGCGTCGAAGGATTCCTCGGTGACGTAACGGTAAATCTGGACCTCGGGATTCTCGTTGCCCTGGCGGAGGATGCGGCCTTCGCGCTGTTCGACATCGGCGGGTCGCCACGGCGCATCCAGGTGATGCAACGCGATCAATCGCTGCTGCACGTTCGTGCCCGTGCCCATCTTCTGGGTGCTACCGAAGAGAATGCGGACGCGACCGGCACGCACATCACGAAACAACATCAGCTTTGCTGCGTCGCTATCGTGGTCCTGAATGAAAGCCATTTCACCAGCGGGAACCCCCAAGGACTGCAACTTGTCCCGCATGTCCTCATACACCGAAAAGCCCTGACCGTTCGTCGGCACGGACAAGTCGCAGAACACAAGCTGTGCGAGCTGTTTCCCCGCAGTTTCCTGCCAGATACGGAATACTTCCGCGACTGCGAGGTTCACCTTGCTGGTCGGGTGATCAGGCAATTCCGGTTGGTGCAGACGTAAATCCAGCGCGGCCTTTCGACCGTCCGTGGTGACAAGCAGCATGTTGTCCGTCCGTGGATCAACATGCCCGCCCCGCAATGCTTCGGCCCGTTCCACGAGCGACTCAACAATTGCCTTCAACTCCTTCGAGCACGGCGCGCCAATCACGATGGGTTTGCCGGTGCGTAATTCCGGCACGGGCAGCTTGAGCATCTTTTGAGTTTGAATGTCGGCCACCTGCCGAAACTGTTGCATGAGTTCGGGCACGTTGATGAACCGGGCGAAACGCGTGTTCAGGCGATAACCCGAACCGTCCGGGGAAAGTTCCATGGCCGATACCGGTTCGCCGAATGTCGCCGCCCATGAATCGAAGTGATCCACCTTGAGCGATTTCAACGCGGTCATCTGGAGATACCGTTGCATGGTGAACATCTCGGCGACACTGTTGGCAATGGGCGTGCCAGTGGCGAACACCACGCCCGCGCCCGAATTCAGGCGCTGGACGTGAAGCACCTTCAGGAACATGTCGAAGGCGCGTTGCGAAGCCGTGGCGGGCAGGCCCGCAATGCGATTCATCTTCGAAACATAAAGCAGGTTTTTGAAGTAATGCGCTTCATCCACGAACAAGCGGTCCACCCCAAGTTCCTCAAACGTGAGCGTGTCATCCTTCTTTTCGTTCGCCGCGAGTTCCTTGAGCTTGGCCTCCAGTTTCTTCTTTGCGCGTTCGAGTTGCTTCACAATCCGCGAATCACCCGCCTTGCGCTGCTGCTCGACCGCCAGACTGAGTTCGCGCAATTCCGCGTGGATGAATTCCTCCTGGGTTTCGCGCGACACCGGTATCTTCTCGAAACCGGAATGTGTGACGATCACGGCATCCCAGTTACCGGTGGCGATGCGGCTCATCAGAGTCTTGCGGCGCTGCTTTTCGAAATCCTCCTTCTCGGCCACCAGAATGTTGGCACCGGGATACAGCGTCAGAAGTTCAGAGGAAAACTGGCCGAGCATGTGATTTGGGACACTGAACAAGGTCTTGCGCGCGAAGCCGAGCCGTTTGAGTTCCATCGCAGCCGCGACCATTGTGTAGGTTTTGCCGGCGCCGACGACGTGGGCGAGCAGGCAGTTCGGCGTTTGCAGAACGCGCCACACGGCGGCGCGCTGATGCGGACGCAACTGGATCGTCGGGCTCGCGCCCGGTAATCGCAGGTGATCGCCGTTGAAGGTGCGCAGCCGGATGTTGTTGAATTCGTCATTGTATTTCCGGGCCAGCCGCTCGCACCGTTCGTCGTCCTGCCAGATCCATTCCTTGAATCGGTCCTTGAGCTTCTGATGTTTGTCGCGCGCGGCTTCGGTGGCGGGCACATTCACCACATCCTTGTCCTTATCCGGGTCATGGTCATAGACCGTCGGGGTGCGAAGATTCAAGGCGTCCTCCAACAACTCCAGGGCCGTGCGCCGGTCCGTGCCGTGTTCAGTGGTGTTGGCGACCGAGAACTTCACGGAGTAGCCGGCGCGCACCACCCAGAGGCCGAGTTGTGGGACGTGGCTGACGGAAATGCCGCTTTCGCCAAGTAACTCCTCGGCGAAGCGCTGGATGTCTTCGGTTGGAATCCAGGTGCTCCCCAGCCGGGCATCAATCTCGGAAGGATTGAGGTCCGTCGGCTGAACTTGTTTGAGCGCCTCGACATTTGGTGCGAATGCATCGTCGGCCAGGGCCGCCGCCTCCGCCACGGCCAGTTTCGCCCGCACATTGCCCGAGAGATAGTCATCCTCCGTCTCCCAGCGATTCGTTTGCGGATTAAGAAAGATGGCCCCGTGCAGGTCGGGCAGAAACTCCGAGGGTTTGCGATGCAACAATCCGGCCAGATGCTCCAGGTCCACACCACCGCGTTCTCCCAGCGTGACCAGCAAGGCATCCTGCGCGGTCTTGATTTCCGCATCCACAGTCCCGCGTTGAATGGTGCGTTCCCGAAAGATGGCGGCCTTCTCCGCCCGTTTGCGTTGCTCATCGTAATGTTCGAGCGACAGCAGAAGGGGCAGGTCGGGATCACCGCGAAAGGCTGTCGTATTGGCGCGGTCCGAAAGGTAACCGTGCCGGCTGATGAACCGGTCATAAGCACGGTTGAGCTGCTCACGGCAGAGAGCGACCTCCGCTTCATCGGCGGATTCGAGCTGGGAACGCAGACACCGCCGCACGGCATCACGCACCTGAATCATGCCGCGAATGCGTTGCGCCCGGGACCAGGACATATCCTCGATCACCCGAATCCGGTCGCCGTCGCGAAAACCGATCCGATCATTGACGAGGGTGTAGGCATTGGGTTTGACGTGCTCTGGTGCGGGATACACCTGCTCGATGTCCGGCGGGGTGATCCGGGTGACATGGGGCTGGATGATGTTTCGGGGAAAATGGCTGAAGGCTGCCGTGAGTTGGTCGGAAAGATTACGACCGTTACTGACCAAGGTGGGTTCGTTGTCGCGATACATCCGTCCCTCCAAACGCATTTCCCCGAGCATCAGGTTCGGGCGCGTGGCGAAGTATTCGTTGACGGACATTTGTTCGCCGAGGGAGTTGGTGATTTCGGCCACTTCCTTCCAGGCGGAACCGGAGGGGATTTCACCCGGGGCACGTTTTTGCAAGACGATGATGTCGGTGGTGACCTCGGTGTTCGCGTTGTGCTTGAAGGCGTCGTTGGGCAAGCGAATGGCACCGACCAGATCGGCCTGATGACTGACATACTCGCGCAAGCTCCCGTCGAGTTTGTCCATCGTGCCCTTGGACGTGATGAACAATATCAGTCCGCCGGGCCGAACCTTGTCCAGTGCCTTGGCAAAGAAGTAATCGTGAATCACGAAGCCCCAAGACTTGAATTGGGGATCGAACGGCTTGTAGTCGCCGAAGGGGATGTTCGAGATCGCCACATCGAAGAAGCCGTCGGCAAGTCTGGCTTCCTCGAACGGTTGATGTCGAAGGTCGGCATCCGGATAAAGCAACCGGGCGATACGGGTGGTGACGGAATCAATCTCGACGCCGGTGATCTGGGAATGGGAATGTATCTCGTCCGGCATCAAACCGATGAAATGGCCCAAGCCGCAGGCCGGCTCCAGAATGCGGCCATGAGCAAAGCCCAATTGTTGGAGCAGCGCATACATGGCGCGAATGATCAGGGGCGCGGTGTAATGCGCGTTGAGCGTGGTGGCGCGGGCGGACTCGAATTCCTCGGTGGTCAGTAACGATTCCAAGCGGTTTCGTTCCTTGGACCATTGTTCGTTGCTGTAATCGAAGACTTGGGGCAAACCACCCCAGCCAACGTAGCGAACCAAAATCTGCTTTTCGTTGTCGCACGGTTCGCGCTGTTCACTTTCGAGCACTTTCAGCAGCGCGATGGCGTCGAGATTGCCCTGGCATTTCCGCCGCAGCGATCCAGTGCCGATACTGTCCTGGTCGGTGATGCGGTAGTTCCGGGTATTGCGAACTGGCAACGGATCGGTCAGGCCGACTTCTTTGGCGTCGGCTTCCGTTCGGGTCGGAGATACACGTAGCGGAACTGCACAATCTCCCACGCCCGGGTCTGGGCCTGGTCGGGGGTCAGTCCCTGTTGCAGGAAGTGGCGGCGCAGGTCGTCCGTTTCTGCCGTCGTCCGTTCCTCCGCCTCCATCAGGGCCTGGTGCAGTTGGCCCTTGCGTTCCAGTTCGGCCACCATCTTCGGCAGGAAACGTCGCCAGAATTTCTCGGCCTGGCAGCCGAATTGAGTCAGGGATTTCATGGTCAGGTAACCTCAGTGAAAATAAATCCAGTTGGAGGTCATCGTTCGTGCGCCTCCGTTCCAAGACCGGCATGTGACTCCCCCTCCGAACCACTCAAGTGAAGCCAGACGAGCATCCGGCTGTTTTGGAATTACCGCGTTCCTCGGCGGCTAGTCAAACCACACGGCCAACTCTGCGGAATCCTTGAGGCCAGTTTTCGTGACGACGTATCGCAGCGTCAAAGTGTGCCACGGGGAACACTGCGTCTGGCAGGCTGAAAACGCGGTTAACGCTGATTCACCCAATGTTTACGGGCCAAACTGATTTCAATCCGGCTGCCGTAGTTAACCAATCGTTAACCGGTACAAGTCACTATGAATCTGGATATTGTTGGTGATCAACGAGGTTTTTTCGCACCGAAGGTGCATCCGGTGTGTGTAGAAAATTTTTGGGTTGAAGCTGACTGAAATTGGCTTTGGTGCTCGGGTGGAGGTTGTGGGCGGCTTGGCGGCTTGGGTAATTTCGGCTGGGTCAGCGTCCGAAGCGTTTCGGTGGGTGGAGGTTTTTGCAGATTGGGATGGCTGCAAACTTGGCTCTGGTTCGGGTGATGTGCAAAAGGAGACAGCTTGCGGGGTTCGGATGGGTTGAATTGGAAGGCAGCGCGGATTGATTCTGGGTGTGTCCGCGCTGCCCGATAAATTTCAGAAATGGATGCAGTGGTCTTCGAGTTTGCCGGCTGCCGCCATTGCCAGACCTTTGTAGCCGTCGCCGGGTTCTTCGTATTCGAGGATGAACACCAGTTCGGGCCAGAGGCCGCTGATCTGGCGAAGCGTGTCGAGGGGCGGACTCCAAGCGGTATCGAATTCGCAGATGAGGGCGTCATCCCAGTCGTCAGTGATTCGGAATTCCAGCGCCTCGGCGGGTTCATTCACGAGGTTCGGGTCAGGCTCGGGAAACAAATCCTGAAAGGTCAGCACCTGTGCTGACAGGACTCCTTCAGGATTCGTAGGGGCACAGACTTTCGCGAGTCCGTCCCGAAATCGTGAGATGGATTCTTCTGAGCCAAGAACGCGTAACGTGTTACTACACCAATTTGGCACGTGCTGTTCCTTTGTAAAAAGGCCGCCGCACCGGGATTGGTGCGGCGGTGGTAAAATCTATCGTCTTGGCTGGTCTTCCGTCGGTCCGCCGGCTGTTGCTTGGTCTGTCTTGAACTTCATCGCTTGAAGGGTCTGAAGTTGGCATTCGACGCGGATGAGTCTTCGGCGTTGAATCCAGATTAACAGTCCAAGCCATAGCATCGTCAGAAACATGACGGTTAATTTCCATTGGATGGGGTCGTTCAGAATGAAGGTCTCCATAATCTCCTCGTTGTTTTGCGAAGACCGGAGATTTACCTCCCCGGCCTTCTGATGGTTAAACTTGGCCGGGTTGTGCCACCAGCACAGTGGACGATTGCGTCGGCATGGTTTCCAGGTTGCCGCGCCGGATGTAATCAACGGCACGTTGGGCAGCGGATGCCGCCCGCAACAACAACCGGTTATCTTTTTGGAACACGCGCGACCATTCCGCGATGTATCCTGCCTGAAGTTCCTCGGTCTCCCGGTTCTTGATGCCGGCAATGCCACACAAGAATGCCGCACCAAATTCCGCCACGAGTTCCTCAAACGAATACCGCTCCCTGTGGTCGCCGCCGGAATCCGCAAACCGGTTCAACCGTTTCGCGTGACCGGTGGAATGCACCAGTTCATGGAACAATGTGCCGAAATACTCCGGCGCACTGGTGAACTGTCCGAGGTGGGGCATTTTGACAACATCCGTCACCGGGCAATAGGCTGGTTGAAAGGTCCGGGCGTGCTCGATTTCCGGTCGGTCTGGTATGGCCTCGAATAATTGCGTGGCCGTGTCAATGGTCGCGGTTGTTTCGGTTTCAAGGTCATCAGCCGGGCGGGCGATGCCTTCGACCTGTTCGAGATTAAACACGGCACTGACGAACGGCACGCAGGGCGCGACAGATTCCTTGCCGGTTTTGGCGCGTTGCTTTGCCATTTCTTCCGGTGTGCGCCATTTCCAGAAAATCACCGGCGTCGAGCGTTCTCCTTTGCGCACGTGACCACCCCGGCGCTGGGCTTCGCGATAGGTAATCCAATAGCGCGATTGATGCCCGGTGGAGTTCAACAGCAGGATGTTGATGCCGCGATACTCCTTCCCGGTGGTGAGGCTCTTGGGCAATCCCGTTGCCCAGGTCTTGCGCCACGGGATGGTGCCGGTGGCCAGTTGCTGCAAAATGCGGTCCGTGACGAGTTGATAAATGTCCATGGTAAATTCCTCCTGAAAATAAAATGCCGCCGGATTCGGTCCGGCGGCGAAAGTCAAAACGGTCAGTCACAATTCAAATCGGATAGCGCTCCGGTTTCCCTGGAATCAAAAGAGTAAAAGCTCTTCTCACCAATCACGACATGGTCGAGGAACTTTACTCCGAGCACCTCGGCCGATTTCTTGATGACTTCTGTGAACTTGCGGTCTTCCTCGCTGGGCACAAGCTGGTTGGACGGATGATTATGCCCGACGACCAGCGCCACCGCGCCGACCAGGAAAGCCGTCTGAAAAACCTCACGTTGATGGATGTGACAGAAATTCGCGCCGCCGGTGCCGGTGATGGAATACGCAATGACCTGATGTGCTCCGTCCAGGTGGAGCGTTACAAAATGCTCCCGGGAATTGTCCGGTAATACCGACCGGATGAATGCCGCCGCATCACAGGGAGCGCCAATCCTGACCACGGGCATTTTGCGCCCGGTGTATTGGGCGGAAACCTCGCGGACAAAAGTGGTCCGGGTGTTCTCATCTTGCTGAATCATGGGAAAGTCCTCCAAAAAGGAAAAAGTTAACTGACAAAATGGTCATAGCATGTCGCAAAATCAATTGGTAGATACTTTCCAACTATTTTGGCGAAAAAGTGAAAATATTTTTGCGCGCGCTCGTCCGGCTGGTGGTTCAACTTTTTGCTGATGGATGCGAATTCAAAACCGACCTCACCCATAGCCCGCTGAACTGTTCCCATCACCGCGCCGGGGCGAGATCAACCGGGGAAGTTGCTCGTGCCGCGAGATGTTTCGCCGCTGTCGGTGGTTTGTGGAGCGTGAGGGAACTGTTTTGTGAATCAAAGTTTATTGGAGTTCGCTGCAGTAGCTGGCGAATCGTTCTCAGGCAGACATAACAGCGCGTCCGTTCAGGACGCGACAAACGGTGCGCCGACTCCGTTCAGGAGTAGGTGCTCACCGGAACAAGACAGACGCAGGTTTTCGTTTTGAGCGAAATAACAGGGCGACGGAGCGAAGTGGGGAAATCAAAATCCCCCGCAGCGGAGTTACATCGCGATACGCAAAACGAAAACGCGGTCCGCTTTGGGGGAGAAGCCGAGCCGGCCGCCGGCCCGGCTTGGTTAGTAGTCGCCGGGTAATAGGACCGTGGTGCTTGACCGGTCGGCTTCGGTAATGATGTAAAAGCGATTATCGCGGCGGTCGAGGTAAGTTGAAAAGACCCGTTCCCCCTCACGCAGCGCGATTTGGTTGGCGCGAAAATCATCCAAACAAACGTCACCCCAATCACCGCGCGCATGTCGACCGAGGGCGGCCTCGATTTCCTCGCGTTCAATGATGTTCTCAACGCTGGCAGTGATTAAAATCTGACCTAGGGCCAGGGTTTTATCGGTTTGAACGGTGCTCATGAAAAGTCCTCCTCGGAAACAAAGTGAATGGAGCAGTCATACCATGTCGGAAAGAGAATTGGTAGATAGGTCCGTTGCCTAAATTGTGGAATCGTGAAAAAATCCGGGCATGGGTCGTCCGCGCACTTGCCTGCAACTTTCCCCCACTGACCAGACCGCGTTAACGCGGCGTTTGGTGGTGGAACGCGATGCGCGGGTTCGCGAGCGGTTACAGTTCGCCGAACGCGCCGCCACCGGACGTTACACGCTGGAGGAATTGGCAGTGTTTATCGGCCGCTCCCGGTCCACGCTGCAAAACTGGCTGGACAAGTTTACTGCCGGTGGTCTGACGGGTTTACTGGAACGCGAAGCGCCTCCAGGCCGCACAAGTCCCCTGGCCGACCACAAGGTGCAAACGCAACTTGATGCCGCGCTCAAATCCGGCCGGTTACGAACGGCGGCACAGGTTGCCGCGTGGCTGCACGACAAACACGGCTGCCGTCGGGCGCGCAAATCCATGTATTACTGGTTGCGCCGCCGGGATGGTCAGGGTGTTTCCCGCCGCCGCCGCCAATCCAAGCCAGGTCGCTAACCCCGGGCGCGTGGTCATCCCGGCCAACTCGGTATCCGTCCTCGCGACACTCCTCGCGCGACAACGCAATGTTCCCCAGAGACCACTTGGGGAAACCCGACTAAGAAACGTAAGCCAAGGAGGTGGGGGTGGGGCGGGGTTTGGGGCAGCGCCCCAAGCTCGCGAGATCCCGCTCATTGAAGCGGGTCGCCGGGTTGCCACGATTTGTTTCGCTGGAGAATGACATACCAACGGGTCGCGGAATCATCCACCGGCTTCAAGCAGCCGTGTCGCCAGTTTGGAAATAGCCGGCGCAGAATATTGAAGATGGTTCGTGCGTCGGCTTCACGCGCGATTTCACAAACTTCCAAACCACACTCCTGATGCAAAAGATCAATTGATTCAAAATGCTGATACTGCAACAAGCCGCGGGTTTGGAGTGCAGTCAACACCCGGTCGCGGAATTCAAACAAGTCAGGCTCAAAAAAAGTGCTCATGTGCAGATGATTCGTGGGTCATCGTTTGGTGCGAGGAATATACACCGTATGATACACAGGTGGCGGAGCATAGTAGCGCGTCGGGGAAGGCGGGGCGGGATGGTCCAAATCGTACAACCTCGAAAAAGCCTGCGCCAAGGTCGGCGCGGACGTGGGATGCACCACCCCGGGGTTGATCCAGACTGCCGGTTTTAGGGCCAAATCTTTTTCAAGCCCAGCAATCTGTTGAACGAGCAACGCGAGGTTTTCACGATTGGTTTTGGAGAACGAATAGATGTTGCGTGCGGAGCTGAACAGCGTATCAGTGGGATTGTATGGTTTGCCCAACATATCCGTAATGGTTTGTTCGATGCGGCGAGCCGACAGGAGTTGTTGCTCCACTTCAGCCGCAGCGGGCAGGGATTTGCCGGCTTCAGAATAGATCCGGGCGGCTACCCGGACCAATTCCGGGTAATAGGAGAGGCGCGCGCCAATCGAATTGGTGTGCAATTCGGTCAACCGAAGCGAAACGCCGTGTGACAGTTCGCAGATGAATTCCAGGTTGGTGATCGCCAGTCGCACGGTGGTTAGTGTTTCATCCTGCCTGTTGCGAGCCAGGGTGAAGCGGGCGTCATTTTCCAGCAGACGGTGTTCAGCCTCCAGTTGTTCGCGCTGCAATTTTTCGCGGGCCTGAAGATACTCAGCCGACAGTTGCTGGCGATTGAGTTGCGTTTCCACGTCTCTACCCTTTCGGTGCCAATAGTAAACACCATAGGCTACGAGCGCGGTTGTAACGACGGTGCCGGTGAGCAAGACCAGCAACCAAAAGAACATGGTATAGACTCGTGGCGGTTTTGCCTGGGTATTCCGACCATAGTTTGGCGATTTGTAATTCATGGTTTTTGTGGATTTATGGTGGTTAGGTGAAGCTTAAAGGAGTTCGCCTTGCGAGGGGTTTTGGCGCTGCTTGCGACCCGGCCGTGGGGGCAGATAGGGTGGTTTCGGGTTGAGTGCCTCCGGCTTGCGAGCGTAAAAGCGAAGTTTCTCCGCAATGCTCCAAGGCTTGAGCGCCTGTTCTTTGGGGTCAGCACGTTTTTCGAGTGCCGGAACGTCCGGCGCGGGCTTGACGACCCAGGAAAGCATCTGGTCGAAAGGACGTTCGACGATATAGACGCACCCATGTGCGGGAACATCACAAATGGCGCGGTAACAGCCACCTTTCGTCGGAAAAGGCAGGTCGAGAAAGGTGGAAGCCAGAAACAGGCTGCGTTCGCGCAGGGAGTATTGGACCGCCCATCCGTGCTCGGTGCCAGATTTTGATTCGGAATAGACTTGTTCCAAGTGCCGAATCTTGCCGAAGTGTTTTTCGGCCCACTCGGCGGTCTGGGGACCACCGGCACGAAGAAATGTTTTGTGCGCACACTGACTGAGCAGGTCGTCCGTGGCCGCCTGTTTGTAGATATCAATTATGCCCTCAACGGACTGAATCCCAATCAGGACGGATACACCTTTGGACCGGCCCATATTAAGAAGATCGCGGATCATAGTTGTCCTTGTTCGAGCTGCCCGAGACTTCGGAATTCATCGAGAATCAGAAATTGCCGGACGTCCAGGGTATCGGGTTGACGAAGCATCTCGTCGGTCAGGGCCTTGAGCAGCAGTGCGACAATGGGGTTAAGGCTTTCCTTTAGGACGGGGTCATTGCCGAGAATCAGCACACCCGGATTCGTCAGAAATTCTTGAACGGAAAAATTCTTGGTTGATGGGTTGCTCGCCATTAGGGCGGCAACTTCCTCGTAACGCCCCAATTTCGTGGCCAGCGTCGAAATAACCCCGGCGGAATGTTTGTCGTCACGGAGAATGCTCTGGGCAATTTCACTGGCACGCGGGTCATTGTTTGTGACGCCTTCAATGCTCTCGCGCGATGACAGGGCACACAGCAGGTCGCGCAAGGTCCAGGGATCCCTTGGACTGGCCGCCCCCAACCCGATGATTCCGGCAAAGGTGAGACTCCGGGCGGCATTCCCGAAGTACGGCGCAGTGGAATTCTTCTCCTCCGCGATCAATTGGTGGGCGAAATACCGCGCCATGGCTGGCTCGCGTAACGCTTCAGAGATGTCCCAGTTGATGGACCGGGCATCAAAGGGTTGAAGGAGGAAGACATCGCTGTCTTCGGGGTGGTAACCAAGTCCGGCGAAATAAGGAAGCAACTCACACTTGGGGTCCGTAATAATTACCTGCCTCGGTTTGGCGGAATCCACTCGAACCAGCGGCAAAATGGATTGCAAGTAAAGTTGGATTGATTTTGTTTTTCCTGAACCGGAAGCACCGGCAATCAGGAAGTGTTTCAAGGCCTCTGATACCGGTAGATTCATTCCCGCCCAATACACAGAACCAGGGTCGAAGACGCAGCAACAGGGCGGCTTGATGTTTGAGGTATCAGGGTTCAACCCGTTTTTAATGACGGGGGCAAACAACCTGGCCGCACTGGTTGCTGGCTTGCCCCGCCGATTCTGGCTGGAATTGCCCGGAGCCCCATCCTGAGAGCCAAAAATGTTATTCATGAGGTTGGGTGGTTGTATTTTGCTTGTCGGCCTTGTGGTTTGGTCGGATCAAAGACGGAGTCGCGCTCTCCAAGGAACAGCGCCAGAGTTGATGCGGTCAGCGGCCACGCATACCCAAAGAGCAAGAACGCACTCGCGGCAGTAATACCAATCAAAGAAGCAAGTAATCCTGCCGGAGCTTTTGCGACCGACAAGAAACACCCCAACAACAGTAGCCCGGAAAAATAATTGAGTACCACCGCAAACTTGACCAGACCCGAGGTGCGGTCGACATAGTTCCAGAACTTTTCCCGCCGAATAAAGAGTTTCGCCGCCAGAGCTGAAATCATGACATAAATGATGGTCAGCCCAAAAAACACCACAGCGTTACGATGCAGTGAGAATTTTATGACCAGCGCTATCAACGTTGCCAGCAAAGCAACACTGCCAAGAACCAGTTTGCGCTGGAAACTGAGCACCTCGACAGTGGTCGCTGCTTCGATGAATTTATGGCCGGTTCGGCGGACGCGCTCAATCTCGTCGCGGATGGCGTGACGAACGGAGCGCGGGTGCTTGCAGCGCGGACAGTCCGGTTCCGTGATCGCTGAGACAAACTCACACTTCCAACACTCGGTCAGGCTCAGGGTTTGAACCACATGCCAGATGCGCCATTTAACCGATTTTGACAACTCCCGAAGTGTGAACGGACGTTTGCATTTACGGCAACGCGAGTCAAAGAGACTGACCGCGTGATCATGTGGTCGGAAGGGACAAGGAAATTTCATAGGTCAACTGTTAGTGGGACATGGTTTTCTCATGTTCGTGGTGTTTCTGGTTCGATTGGTTCTGCTCGTGGTTGGTTTTGAGTTCGGGACGTCTGGTCTGCAAACGAAAAGCGGGAATCGCCAACCGATGCGCGAGGCTGTTCTCAACGGCATGGGGGAAGAGCGCTTTCCAGCGGATTTGTGCCTGACCAAAGATGGTGTTCTTTTTCCAGATGACCTCCCGCCACTTCCACTGGGTATCCTGGCGGAGCACGAGGCGCGGGACGGCGAAGTTCTTGAAGGGATTCAACTCCCACGCATTTGGAAAAAGATATTTGTTCCGGAACTGCAAGTGACCAAGCGGGGTTTTTACTTCCCAATGAACCTTCCCCCACCAATCTTTGACCTTGTCGTCCCCGACCACCAGCACTGGTCGCGTCCAGTTCTTGAATGGACTCCGCTCTGATGCATGCGGAAACATCCACCGCCGTTCAATGCGGATAAACGGCTTGGTTCTGAGGCTTTCTTCGGCCCGAATGAACTCATCCGTGGTGGACTGTTTTTCCTGGGCCTGCTGCAACAGGGCCGTCACGGCTCGTTCATAATCTCGTTTCCCGCTTTTGTCGGTGTGTGGCGAGGGTTTTTGCGGTTTGAGCGTCTGGGTTTTCTTTCCCTCGTGGTGCGTTTGCTTGGCGGCATTTTGCAACAGTTCCCGCGCCTGTTCCGGTCCCCAACCGTGCGCTCGACCGGTTTCCTGCCACTGGGCAAATAATTGTTCCCGGGACGATTCGTGTTTTGCTGGCCGGGTGATCTCAGCGGCACGTCGCGATGCTTTGGCCGAGGAGTCGCCTTCGCGTTGAATCACTTTCTCGATTTGCTGTCGGCGTTTGGAAAACTCTTTGCACAATTCCTTCGGCACTCCTTCGATGTGAAAGCCAACCTTTTCGTGGACAATTTTAAGGTTCAATTTTTCGCGCAATTGATTGGCCAGTTCCAGTTGGTAAATCGCGCCTGCCGCCATTTTGAGTTTGAAGAATTCCCGGCTCTGGAGCGCACCGGTGCTACCGTCCTCCCGGACCGCGACGTTTATCAAGACGGCATGAGAATGCAATTGCGGGTCATTGGCGCGGGACGTGCCGTGCTGAAAGATGGCCCAGACCACACTGGCCTTTTCGTGAATACGACCGCCCTCGCCGCGCCGGGTGATGGCGGCGTTTTCTTCCAGAAAAGAAAGTGATTTGCGGGTGGCGAGATCATGACACTTCTCAATGGTTTTCTGGACCTGCGCATCGCTCTGAGACCAGAGGACGCTGACCGGCTTGGGTGCGGAAAATGTGATATCCCAGCCCGACTGGCGTTCGCGATCTTTCCACTGCTGAACCTGGACCAGATTCCGGTCCCCATCCGGAGACTTGCCTTCGAGCAGATTTTTGAGTTGTTCGGGTTTTACTTCGCCCGAGAGTCCCAAAGCTTCCGCCCCTTTGCCGAACCACTGTCCGGGCGGCCCAAGCGACTTGGTGTAATACTCCTCCCGGGCCAGCTTCAGATAATATTCACCGGCGCCGCCACCACGCATCGGGAGTGAAATCGACATCATGAGTTATTCCTCTTCGGGGTAGAGATTTTCGCGTGCCCATTTGCTGGCATCCGTAGCGGAAACCTTTCCGGCTTGGACCAGTAAAGCCTCAGCAACGAGCGCCAAGTCCGTCCGCAGGCCTTGGATTTGGGTGAATAATTGTTGCAGGGCGTTCAATTGCTGTTGCCGGTCTGCTGCCTCAAGAAGGCCGCGCATGGTCAGGAGTTTGGCGAGGGTGTGGGACGTGACACCCAAGTCCGCAGCCTGCCGGAGCTAGTCAGCGTGAACCGCTGGGGGCAGCCGGAACCCGGTGGTGCCGAGCCGACCATCGGTGGCAGCACTGGAGTCGCTCGTTCTTGTTGCACGTTTGGACATTTGGCTTGAGGCTTTGACGTTGAATGGATGTAGAAGTTGACAGAGAAGCGTCACGCATATGATAGGCGGCCGGGCCGGCGTACACATTCCGCGTCATACGCCTGCTTGTTGTGACGTGAATCGTTTTTATCGGACCAGTATCTGACAATCGTGCGCTGCGCATCGTCCAAGTTTTCGTCTCGGGCGCACCACTTTTGAATTTTCGCCGTCGAAAATCGCTTTTTGCCATTTCGTGGCGGATCGCCGAGAGGCTTTAACCTGTCGAACCGGACGAGAATTTGAATTTCGTCCAGCGTAAAGCCGGTTGCCCAAGCCACCTGCTGTTCGCACAAGGTCGCGGGCCAGCGTGGCAACCTTAGAAATCGCTCTTGTTCCTCACACATGGCTGGCCCTTTCCACTTCGACCGACGGATATTTGACGCGTGCGAACACCGAGTTCATTTTCTCTGACATTGGCAAAGCGAAATGTAAAAACATTCCGGCTGCGAATGGCCCGAAGCTTGTGTCCGTTGTTGCAGTGCAAATGTTTCATTTTTTGAGAACGCCGACCCGGACGAACCGCAATCTCTGCGGTTTTTCCATGAGCCGATTTTCTGATGGTGTAATGCCTCTCGGCGTGGGATTCCTTGCAAAAAAATTTCAGAATATTTTCCTCTGGCTGGTTGCAGGAGTTTTGGAAGTACTGTAGCAAAGACGAAATTAATCAGAATGGACCAAAACGAAGATGACAAACTTTGGGTGATTTATGAACACTCGGATTTTTGTGCCCGAAATCCACACAACAAGGGCGCAATGCAGCGGGCAAAAGCGTCCGTGGCATTGATCAAGAAACTCACGCCAAAAATATCCGCTTCCTTGTTAGCGCGATTTGCTGCCTTATCCAAACAAGATGTTGAAGACCTGGTGCAAGATACCTACATTGCCATGGCTCGGAATGGGGATATAAAACGAACTGGCACGCTGGTGGGCTATGCATGCACAGTTGCATTTCGAAAAGCTCTTCGCGAGTTGAAGAAGAGGGGCAAGCACCAACAACTACTGAGCGAGTGGCCCATTCGCGAGCAGTCCCCCCAAAAAAATGCTGACTATGAATTAGTATTTAAGGCCTTGAATCGACTAGAGGTTGAGGATCGGGCAATCCTGGATCTGTACTATTTTAAGGACTTCTCGGTTCCTGAGATTGCTGAAATACTGCATAGATCTGAAGCTTGCGTTGAGTCACGGAAATGGAGGGCGCTAAAACGTTTGGCGAAGGATTGGAGCATCAACAGAAAGGATGCCACAGAATGAAAATTCATGATAAGATAGAGTCTGTTCTTAAGCAGATCGGGAAGGACCAAAGGGCTCAGGTTGAAAAGCACAAACTCTCGGATGCCAAGGCTCAAAAAATGTATCTGGCAGTGCAACAGGCAATGACACCAAGTAACAAAACAGGAGATGCGGCAAAGGTCAGTTGCCCAGCTGTCAAACCAGAGAAGGAAAAGCCGCTTAGTATTACACTCGAAACCGAGGTTGATGATTTCCTAAAACAAATCAGTTGCAAAATTCCACGCAAAACCAAGAAGAAGCGACAGCCGAGGTTCATGGCCATGGTAGCAACCAACCCACCGAGCGAAGCGTTAGGCAAGCAGTTGACACGAGTGGCAAACACATACAAACGGCTGCGGACCCGATTGCTTAAGGGTGTAGCCGACAAGGTCGTAACTCCTGAACAAGCACAAATTCAGCTTTCGGTAGCGGGAAACAGGCTGCGAGAAGAGTTGGTCCGAAAAGGGCTAATTAAGGGGAGCGGCAAATAACAAATCAGTAACATTCGCTGTCCGCTTAATTTCGCCCGTGCAGAACACTCTTGGAAGTCGGACCAAGGTAACACACCAATTCGTTTTGGTGTCGATAGTCTGCATTTGTCATTCGTTTTTAGTTGCGAGCTCCGGTGTCGCCGTCAGTGGCACGATTGAGGATAAACCGCCATTGCCGCGCCATTGGACCTTCGTCTCCGATCAGCGGAGCGCATGGTATGGCTTTTCTCTTGCCGCTGGAGGTGACATCAACGGTGATGGCCTGCCTGACCTGATTGTGGGCGTGCCGCGTTTTGCTGAAAACGGGTTTCGCAGCGGTGGCTTCGCGGTGTTTATGGGCAACCGCGAAGGCTTGAAGGAAACTCCAACCGCAATCTTTAGGGGCGCATGGCGTGACGTTAGGTTTGGCGACATTTTGTCCGGGATTGTAGATGTGAACGGAGATGGTCTCGGCGACCTGGTGACTGCGGCTCCATCGAGCGTTTACCCCGAATCCTTGGATGCCTGTGTATTCCAATACCACGGAACCGCTGACGGTCTGCAAATCAATCGCGCAACCAAGCTCTGTGCAGAAATGCCTTCGCATCCTCGTGCCGTACGCGTCACTGATGCCGGCGACCTCAACGGGGACGGAATTCAGGACATCTTGGTGGGGGTGGGATCATTCGTCTCCAATTCCATCCCGATCTTTTGGCCCGTCTATGGCTCCGCCACAGGATTGGCGTGGCAGGTGACTTTGCCGTTCACAATCGTCGGGAGTGCCTTCGCGAGCGCGGGAGATGTGAACGGTGATGGCTTTGCGGATGTGATTGTCGGGCGGGCCTCATTCGATGGTGACGATAATGTCCGGGGGCAAGCCACGGTCCATTACGGCTCTCCGAGCGGTCTGCATTCAACCGCTGGTTGGAGTGTGCAGGGTTCTGAAACTTATCAACGTCTTGGGCTTGAAGTCGCGGGAATCGGGGACGTGAATGGTGATGGGTTTGGTGATGTTGCAATTGGCGCTCCAGGGCTAAACCCAAAGCGTGACGGAATTGGGCATGTTCTGATTTATTTCGGTTCACGAGGCGGGCTCTCGACTTCACCAAACTGGACGGCAACAGCCGAACGACCGAGCTCGTTGTTTGGTCGGAGTATCGCGGGAGCGGGGGACGTCAACGGAGATGGTTGCGCCGATTTTGTGATCAGCGCGACATATTTGACGGAAGCACACAACCGGGAGGGTCGCGTTTATTTATACCTTGGCTCAACAAACGGACCGGAGCAGTCACCGCGCTTAATCATTGATGGTGGACTCGCGGAGGCGCAATTTGGGTTTGCCCTTGCCCGCGCGGGCGACATGGATGGGGATGGACTGAGTGATTTTCTGATTGGCTCTCCTTACTACGGTAATTCCCCAATTCAAGTTGGCCGCGTGGATTTATTTTATGGGTCACTTGAAGCTTATCAAAAACCGCTTCATCTGGTCGCGAAAGGTAGGAGGTTTGAACGCTTCGCCCCCGAATCAGTGGTAGCGGCAGGCGAATCCCAAAAGAACGACAATAAACAAACACCTGCTTCCATCGGCATTTCTGACCGACCAAATGGGGGCATTCCCTGGCTGGTGGTGACTGGAGCGTTACTTGTTCTTGGAGGCGTCGGTTTGTTTGCATGGAACAGACAGCGCGTCGCAGTGCTACGAGAACGCGAACGAATTGCCCGTGATTTGCATGATGAAGTGGGCGCGCACCTAACCAGCCTCACCATGCTGGGGAAGGACGTGCAAAGTGACACGAAGCGCCAGGAAGTCTCCGCCGCTGCCCGCGAAATCAGCCGTGCCTTTGAGCAGGTGGTTTGGGCAGTCCGGCCAGACACTGCAACTTTGGAGCAGTTGATTGCCTTTTTAGGGGCACAGTCGCCTAAGTTTTTTACCGGTAACTCAACACGCTGCTTTTTGGACCTGCCAATTGCCGTTCCCAATCGCAAAGTGCCGGATCGCGTCCGACAGAATCTCCTTCCAGCGGTCAAAGAAGCATTGAACAACGCCGCCAAACATGCGCACGCCAGCGAGGTCTGGCTGCGAATACAGACGGAAGGCGAGGTAATGCGGATTGTGGTGGAAGACAACGGCTGCGGCTTGCCGAAAGCTGGGGCGAAAGCTACCCCGGACGCAGACTTTGCCTCGACTTCGCGCGGGATTGCAAATATGAAGCGGCGGATTTCAGAAATTTGTGGAGTCTTCTCCATTGAGGAACGCGATGGTGGGGGAACCCGGGTCGTCATCCAGATTGGAATTTGACCCGGAAATCTGGAATAGATTGAGCCAGCACTTGATTACGGGAAAGTTTCTGTCATAAATCCGGCGTGCTGATCAACGTCTCCATCGTTGAGGACAAAGACAAAACGCGCGAGAGCTTGCGGGTTTTGATTGATGGCACTTCCGGCCTGCGGTGTGTGAGCGCGCACGCTTCGGCGGAAGACGCTTCCGAAAAGCTCCCCATCCGCCGAGCGCAGGTAGTGCTGGTGGATTTGGGCCTGCCGCGTCGGTCTGGCATTGAATGCGTTCGGGAACTCAAAATGCGCAACCCGAACCTGTTGCCATTGATTCTCACGGTTCACGAAGACGTGGAGCGGATTTTCCAAGCCCTCACAGCGGGGGCGCACGGTTATTTGCTTAAAACCACCGAGCCAGCGGAAATTCTGGCTTCCATCCGCGAAGTGTTTGAGGGCGGTGCGCCCATGTCCCCGCCGATAGCGCGCAAAGTCATCCAACACTTTCACCAACTGCCCAAGCGTGATGACGACCTCGCGCAACTCACCATCCGTGAACGGGAGATCATGGATGAGGTCGCCACGGGGCGGACCTTCAAGGAAATCGCCAGGCGGATGGACATCAGTTACGAAACGGTGAAAGCCCACGTGCGGAACGTTTATCACAAACTCCATGTTACGAGTCGCACGGCGGCAGCGGTCAGATTCGTGGACCGGAAAAGGAACGTTCCCGCCGTGGTTGAGAATTAGCAGCTCGCTGACTGAGTTGTCCGTCCCAATCCCTCCCCCATACGGGGTAACGCTTCCGGGTAAATTCGTGTAAGATTCCGCCTCAGCTACCCCGTTCGGGGAATACTCCTTTCGCAGGTATCAGTTATTCTTCACCGATAATCAGTCGGCAGCCAAGGTCTGAACTCTGCGGCTGAGTATAGATAACCGACTCGACGCGCAGGCCAGCTGATGAATGGGTTAAATTGAAACCGTTATGAAAATCCACTTTTGCTTACAAATGTTGTGTACGCTCGCGTTCGGCGCTTTGAACACAACTGGACTATGCCTTGAATCCGACGGCAACACTTCGTTCCTGCTCCACATGAATAACGATTTAGTGGATTTTTCTGCGCAGGCAAAAACTCCGACGCTTAGTTCGGGGGTATTCTTTGAGCCCGGCGTGGTTGGTTCCGCTGCTTACTTCTCAACGAGCAATCAACTAATGTTCTCCTCGGGAACAAGTATTTCTGGAACAAACGGAACGCTTGAGTTCTTCATCAAACCCAGGTGGAACGGAAATGATGGTCAAAGTCATTCCATTTTGATGTTCGGCGGGGCTGGGGGACTCTTATTTCAGAAAGATGGAGGGAACTACCTTCGGTGTATCGTCAACCGCTATGGTGCCAGCGGTGGAAATCCTGAAGCTGGCGTCGGGGTCAACATTTCAGATTGGGTGTCCAACCAATGGCACTATGTTGCGTTCACATGGTCAGACTCCTCTTTGCACCTCTATGTTGATGGTGTGCGCCAAGCAACTTCGCATTTTGATTACACATTACCGGCAATCGGTTCAGCAACATTTCAAATCGGTGCGGACAACTCAATTGACGCCGCCGATGCCACGATTGATGAACTGCGCATTAGTTTTACCGCACGCTCGGACGATGAAATTAGGTCTGCATTTATCGCGGATGTTAATCTTACCGGTTTGGCAATTGTCCCGACCAACAAAACCCTGCTCCCCACGTGGGGGTTCAGCCCCAGCTTGGTTTTGACATCTTCACTTGGCGTAGGGGCTTTTCCCGCTACCTGGGCAACCTGGACGAGTGCTGATACGAACATCGCAGACATTGACTCGGACGGGGTTATTGTTGGTAAAGATGCCGGTGTCACCACTTTGACCGCAATGCTCGAAGGCAAATCGGCAAGCCTGACTCTAAATGTCGTCCCACCAATTCGTCTGCCAACGTATGATGCAATTGACACGGCGCTGAGTATTCCGGCAACCAATGCGATTTACGACATGCCTGTGGTGATTATCAATTACATCCCCACGCCTGACGGGACTAATGTCGATGACAGTATTTATCCGCAAAGCACAATCGAAGATTTTAAGGCGACGATGAATCTTCGGAACCGATGGACAAAATTCATGCTGGAAGAGGGCAGCAAGTACCATGGCTACCAAAATGCCAATGCCCACCCATCCCTTGGCTACCGGGTGGTACAGGTGATCTCAGTCTATGAACCAATGCCTCCCGGTCGGGATTCTTGGGAAGAGGGGCTTAAATTTCCAGATTACTACCGCATGATGGAACGATTCAACATTGGGGCAGCGGTATCAAATCTGAATGTGAAGGAGGTTTGGATTTGGGGTTACCACGATGCTGGGATCGCTCCACTTGAATCCAACATGTCCAGCCCAACCACGGGTGATATTTCAAACAGCGACCGTGTGGAAGATTTACCGATCTATGACCGCACATACGTGGTTTACCATTTCAATGCAGCCCTTGACCAGGGTTACACCCACGACCACGGACATCAACTCGAAGCTATTCTTGGTTATGTTAACCAAAGGCAGGACGGAAACGACGACCTGTTCTGGAAAAAGTTTTGCGGACGCAACCTTGATGGCTCATGGCAGCAAGGCCGTTGCGGTGATAATCATCACCCCCCGAACGCGGAAGATGATTACGACTACTCCAACCCTCTCTGGGTTTCAAGTGATTGCATGGACTGGACTCCCGACAAAGTCGGACAACTAAGTTTGGTGAATTCCAACACATGGGGCAGCATTCCATATCCGTGGCCGAATGGAAGCATTGCACGTGAGCCGATTGAATCGCAATTCTACATCTTTTGGCGGCAAAACATGCCCGGCTGGCAGAACGGGATTCGTTATGGAACCAATGTCATGGCTAACTGGTGGGAGTTCACCGGCGATTGGGATAATGCGATCCGCGCCAACCGCGGCCTATATCGAATTCCACAAGTTTCATTCGTCCCGGGGTCTTTGACTGTTACCAACGGGACCTTCCGTGCTGCGCTGGCAGGGGACGCAGGTTTTGATTACGTATTGGAAGCCACAACAAACTTCACATCTTGGGCGAGTATTGGAATTTTGTCGAATTTTGCTGGCGCGGCTCAGATTGCCGACCCGCAAAGCGCTATCAGCAAATTCTACCGAGTGCGCGCAACCTCAAACTGAAACAGACCATTTCAAATCTGGATTATCCGAAACCAAACCAATTCAGGCAAAAGCTGCTTAAACGACCGACCAATATGAAGCGGGCAGCCAATTCACCGGCGATTGTTTTCTATTTGGGCTGCGTCCTGTGTGGTGCAATACCGATGAGCCGGGCGGATAGTTTTTGGGGTCGAATACTGGTCCAAACAAATCGGACTGGGATAACCATCAAAACCCCCGGGATCAAGGGGGTCCCGGATGTCGGTATATCAATTGGGACCGGGCCGAACTCCACGCCAGTGCAGAATCCGAATTCCACTGCCGATAACAACACACGAGGCATACCAAGACCAGGCGCATTCACCAGCGGCCCGAAAGTTCAGTATGCTGCCTTATCGGACGGGACCTTGATTTTGGACCATGACTGTGGCGACCCGCACCGCAAGCGCAGACCGGGAATGTGGATGCCGCAGTACCAGGAGAAACTCTTTGGCCCTACGATGACCAATAGCGATCTCTCCTGGCAGATTTTGCGAGCTGCTTTTACCGAGGGTGGAAACATCACCAATATTTTCGAAGCAGCCGAAGAATACGCCACGAAGAATGAATTTCAGAAACGGGATCTAGTGGAAAAGGTGCTGCCGCTTTACAAGGCGGCACTTGACAAGGCCTCCAGCTTCAACCGGGTGCGTTTTGTTACATTCCTGATTCCATGTGGCGAATACGATTTGAGCAAAGGCGAACAACAATGCTGGGATGTGTATCAGCCTCCAGGTATCCATTTCAACTCAGGTGAAATTCCAAAGGTTCTCAAGATACCCGTCGAAAAGGTAATGCGGGTTCGCTCCACCACCAATCTAAGGTTCGCCTGTGCCGTCATATACTCCGCCCGACGGGCAAACCTCGGATTCAAAACCGGTCAGATTGAGTTGGATGTAGAGGAGGCAGAACTCCACTTGCTAATGGTAAACACCCTAACCGGGCAAATTATCGAGGATAACATTTTTGAAAAAGTTAAGCACAATTTGCTGTCGCAAAATGTCACCACCGCAGCGGCAACGCAAGGAGATGAAACCCCTGAAAGTTTGAAAGTCGAGATTGAGAGACTCTTGGATGAAATCGTTACCAAGGTTAAAGCTGGAGAGTTTCCGTCATCTGAAGCTGGAGACGTGCGACACCCCGACTTCCCGGCCCTGAAAAACTGGTTTGAGGACCGCGTGTTTCTATCTCCCGAAGAACAAGCGACGCTTTTCGAGTCCGTTGGTGCCGGAAGGTCAGCATACAACTACTCGACGTTCGCGCGTGAGGCCGCAAAGGACCGCGACCGTGCCATTGTGGAGCGAAACATTTGGTGGAGAGCTGCGCGTGCCATGGAGCGAGTGGTCACCATCACCGAGGATACCGAAGAGTTGAAGCGAAACTTCCATCATTCGACGAAGCTTCGGCAAGCAGGCAATGAACCCGTCGGATTTGAGCTTGGTGCTTGCATGTCTTCAAAGCTACGGGTCTATCGGGTGTTTGTTGCGGAGAAAGAAACCCTCAAAGGCGGCTATCTTGGTATGTATTGGGCCAACCTCGACGGTCGCTGGAAGTGTGTTCCGCAGATAGGCTATCTGCGCCCCATTCCGTCATTGCCGAAGACCAGGTTTTGAGGTGATACCTTCCCTCGGCCTTAACGAATCACAACCGAATTGAATGAAACGCCCGTCGAGACAAACAGGTCATGTCATCGCATGGTTAATGCTAATAACCCTCGTCGAGTTGTGGGCGCAGCCGTTCAAAATTGATCAAGCAGTCATCGCTGAAGACGGAGTTCTCCAGGTGACGTTCCCCGCGCAATCAAACGCTTACTACCTGCTGTTGCGGGGAGCTGCTACCAACATCACTTCCTTTGTCAGTTCGGCAGTCATGACCAGCACAAACGGCATGTTGACTGACCCGCAGCCGGCTGCGGAGAACGCGGAGATGTTTTACCGAGTCATGAATGCGCCGCTCGGCTACCAGCCTTTGGTCATTGAGCGCATATCGCTCGCTCATAACGGATGCCCACGCTTCGAGTTCGAGGCCCGACCAGATTGCTACTATATTCTGCTTCGAGGCGTGCTCACAAACATCGCATTCCCCTGTTCGCTGGCGATGGATTTGGGAACGGCGGGAACGATTGTGGACCCGCAGCCGGTGACAGCGCATACCAACATGTTTTACCGGCTGTTACAAGTGCCCTTGAGCGCGCCATTGGATTCAGACAGCGACGGTATAGACGACGTGTTTGAACTGCGAAACAGCAGCTTCCTTTCTCCGCTGAATGCCTTGGACGCGGCGCTGGATCAAGATGGGGACTTCCGCAGTAATCTGGAAGAATACCTGTTTTCCTCCACTCTCACACAACCCAGCCTCTATTCGGCTACGCTGGCCCTTTCCGCAATTGAAACAGCCGCAACCAACGGTGGACCTTCGACTTTCACACTTCAGGCAAACTGGAGTCAAACCGGTTCCCCACCTCAGAGCGTCAAGTTTTATGTGCATGGCCAGGAAATTGGAGCTGCTGTTGGTCCTCCGTTTAGTCTGGCAGTCAGCAATCTTCCTAGCGGTGTTCATTCAGTATCCGCGAAAGCTTTTTTTCATGGCCTTGCGGTGAACTCTGACCCCTTGCTGCTCTCCGTTCCCACTCTTCCACCTAGCGACCCTGAAGTGCTGGTGAATCCGCCGCTGCCAACCTTCGATTTCAAATTCAACCATGCCGCACTCATCGCCAACAACGGCACACTGTGGACATGGGGAGGCAACCCGGTGGGGCAGCTTGGAATTGGTTCCACTGGTAACGTCTATGTTCCTACCAATGCAAGTTCGACACCAGATTGGAAGTCCGTCGCGGTCGGCAATGGCGTTACCTTGGCTCTGAAAACGAACGGGACAATATGGTTTGCTGGCAGTCTGACGACGAATATTGGGGCCGGATACTTTTCCCAAGTTGGAACGGCTGCAAATTGGGCGCGTGTTTTTGTCTCAAGCTTCTACTTCGCTACGACTAATGACACGCTATTCGCTGTCAACTCGAATGGAGAACTATGGACTTGGGGATACCAGTCGGGCTTCTTCCCGACAAATTTCGCCGCTCCTGCCATTACAAGTTTGAACAAGCGTTGCGTTGGAGTAAGCCGCTTTTCGGGCATTATTAACGGCCCGTTGTTTGTCACAGAGGATGGTGGTCTTTACCTTAGAACCAATTGGTTTGTCATCAGCGGAGGCGGCACAATCACTCCGGTAAGTGGTTACACTCCAGCAGTTCTAACTGGGCGACAAGATTGGCTACAGGCGGAGTTCAATGCTGTTGGTACGAACGGACTGGCACTCAAAACCGATGGCTCACTATGGGAGTTGACCCCGAACAACAACAGCATTTTCACTGGGTTTACTCAAACTCCAGTTCTGCCAGGTACACGCTGGAAGAGCATCAGCGTCGATTTCCTCTCCCACATCTTTGCCATCAAAGACGACGGTTCGCTTTGGCGTTGGGGAACCACTCTTCAGGATGGGCAATTATATGGCCCACCCACTTTGGTCCCCGTTGACAGCCAAACTGGGAACAGTTGGATCAGGGTCGTTGTAGGCTTCGGCTCGGTCCTCGGGCTGAGACAGGATGGAAGCTTGTGGCAATGGGGAAAACTTCCGCTAACTGAATTCCCTTGTTTCGGGCCAAATCCAGACACGTCAATTCTGCCAATTCAACTCCTCCGCGTTCCTAGTGACAATTATTTGGCAGGTTCACCCAATAATGAAACGACGCTGAATTCTTCGGCAAACACTTTCCAGCCCTTCAGCATAGATGCCACGGGCAATTTGCCCGTCCAGTTTGTGGTGGACAGCAGCGGCGCGGCAACTTTCTCGCTTCCGATTTCCGTTCCGCCTGGAACTACCGGGATGCAGCCAAGCCTTGCGGTGACTTACAGCAGTCACGGAGGCAATGGTCTCGTCGGAATGGGCGGTTCACTGTCTGGCCTCTCTGTGATTACCCGGGCGGCAAAATCAATCGCTCAAGATGGCGCAACCGACGGAGTGAACTTTGATGGCAATGACCGATTCGCCTTGGACGGGCAACGTCTGGTCGCAGTCAGCGGCGTTTATGGTGCGGACGGAACTGAGTACCGGACTGAGATGGAATCGTTCAGCAAGATCGTATCTTATGGACAGGCTGGCAACGGCCCGGCGTATTTCCGCGTCTGGTTGAAGTCGGGGCAAATCTTTGATTACGGCAATACGACAGACTCCCGCATCGAGGCCAGCGGGACAAATCACGTCATGGTCTGGGCGGTGAACAAAATCTCAGATCGCGCCAGCAACTATGTCTCATTCACCTATTCGGAAGACAATGCCAACGGGGAATACCTGCCAACGCGCATAGACTACGGAGGGAATGAACTGGCAGCCACTCCCCATTACGCTTCGGTCATTTTTGGTCATCAAGAACGCCCGGATGTGGTGCGCGGGCGGGTCTCAATTTATCCGGTGCAAGTGCGTCATCGTCTGACGAGCATAGAAACGTATGTCCAAACCAGCCAGGTCTTTCGCTACCTTCTGACTTACGATGAGGGCACTGGCACGGGCCGTTCTCGCTTGCGTGCCGCGACGCTTTGTGACGCCAACGGCGTGTGTTTTCCTCCAACTCGCTTCGATGACTGGCAGGATGTGACCTCGCCGTTTGCATTTAACATTCAATCAAACGCGCTGGCCGATGATCCGGGGTATTGGGCCGACATCAACAATTACAACTTCGTCTCAGGTGATTACAACGGCGATGGTTTTACGGATATGCTCCACCTGGTCGGTGATAATGAGTTTAATATCTGGTTGAACAAAGGTGACGGGACGTTCGCCCTTTCAAAGCATAACCACCCGGTGAACGACCCGAACAACGACGACTTACGGTTTTTCTTCCTTTCTGGAGATTTTAACGGCGACGGGCGATCCGACCTTCTCCACCTCCACAATGACAGCACCGCCGAAGTCTGGGTCCCGCAAGCTTCCGGGAATTTTAATTATGTCAACGTCACTCTCCCGGGCTACGACTTTGACCAGAACCAAGCCCGGTACTATGCGGGCGATTGGAATGGCGACGGGCGCACCGATGTGATTCACATTGCCGACGACCACACGGCGAAAGTCTGGTTATCGCAAGGTAATGGAACTTTCAGCGTCATCGTTGAAGCTTCGCCAGAGTATCGAATCACCGAAAATGACGACAACTACTTCCCTTCAGATTTGGACGGCGACGGACTCACAGACTTGCTGCACATTTCGGACACGAACCGCTACTTCGTCTGGCTCTCGGAAGGTAATGGTCATTTTACGCGCATTACGAATTATCCTCCCGCCGGTTACAATCTTCGTGCGAACGACTCCAAGTTTATGTCCGGGGATTACAACGGCGACGGACGCACAGATTTTCTCCACTTCTACGATCTCAACACCGTTTACTTTTGGGCTGGCATAGGCAACGGAAACTTTGAGCTAACCACCATTTCTGCCAGCCAAATATATTCTTCCTGCCAGTTCACCAATGGGCTGAACTTTGAGGGCCAGAACAAAGCGGACTTCAAGTTTCAAATCGCGGATTTCAACGGCGACGGGCGCACGGATGTCATCCATTTCTTCAACAACACCGATGCATTCATCTGGATTTCCAACGGGGACGGAACATTCCGGGTCAGCAAGGCATTTCCGAATGCCGTTGGCGGTTACGGACTCAAGGGCGATGCCAAATACAACTTTCAACTTGGCGACTTCAATGGCGATGGCAAAACGGACATTGTTCATTTTGTGGATCGCCACACGATTCACACCTGGTTGAACGCCGGGCCGTTTCCTGATTTGCCCACCCGCATCACCGACGGACAGGGAAACACAACCTCGATTACTTACAAGCCCCTCACCGATCCGATTTATACTCCGGACACCGATGCAACGTATCCCAATCAAGACATGCGCGGGCCGATGTATGTGGTTTCGAGTCATCGCCTGAGTGATGGGCAGGGCGGTGAGTATGAAATCCGCCAGAGATACTTTGGCGCGAAAGCCAACCTCACTGGGCGTGGATTCCTCGGCTTCCGTTCGGTGCAAGCAATGGACATGCGCGATGGCCTACAAACTCAAACCGACTACAGCCAGGGATTCCCCTTCACCGGCCAGGTCAACAACTCCATGCTTCGGCAATTGGACGGCCGCGCCATCAATCAGACCACTAACACCTGGACGGACAACACTGTGGCTGGCACGCCAACTCGTCATTTTGTGTATCAATCAAAAAGTGTGGCGCGTTCCTACGAACTCGACGGCTCGTTGATCACGACCACCACCACAACCAACCACTATGATTCCTTCGGCAATGCCGATTACGTCCGCGTTGATTCGGGTGATGGATTCTCCAAGACCACCACCAGTCAGTTCGACAACAACACAAACACCTGGGTTCTTGGTCGCGTGACTCGTTCGCAAGTGACCAGCGTTGCCCCTGGGCAACCGACACAAAGTCGCTTGTCAGGCTTCGGCTATTACTCGAACGGGCAGCTTCAGTTTGAGGAAATTGAGCCGGACCTCCCGGCTTTTCGGCTTCGCACGGATTACGAATACGATGTTTACGGCAATCGCATTCGCGCCACGGTCAGCGGCAACGGCATCACCACCCGAAGCACCAGCACGGTTTATGGTTCTGCCGGGCGTTTTCTGCTCCGCACTACCAATGCCTTGAATCACGTAGAAGCTTATCAATACGACGCTCGCTTTGGAGTTCTCACCAATTCACTCGGACCAAACCAGCTTGCGACCGGTTGGCGTTACGATTCCTTCGGGCGAAAAGTTCGTGAAACACGCGCCGACGGCACGCAAACAGATTGGATTTACAGCCTTCGTGATGCCGACGCTCCACCTCATGCAACTTACAAACTGCAAAGCATCACCTCCGGCCAACCGCCGACCGCGAGCTATTACGACAAGCTCGGACGGGTGCTTCGCAGCACCGCCATCGGGTTCAATGGCGAAACCATTTTCTCGGATACCGAATACGATGATAAAGGCCGGGTCGCCCGCTCCTCGCGCCCCTATTTCAAAGGTGATTCAATTTACTGGAGCTACTTCACTTACGATTTGCTCGGACGCACACTCACCACGCGCCTGCCGGACAATTCCGTTACTTCCTCCCGATACCAAGGGCTTACCACAGTTGTAACCAACGCGCTCAATCAACGGTTGACCCAAATCAAAAACAGCCAGGGCCAGCTTGTTGAAACCATTGACCACAACAATCGTCACCTGCACCACGAATTCGACGCTTTCGGAAACCTCGTTCGCACCACTGATCCCGCGAACAACGCCGTCACGATGGACTACGACATTCGTGGTCGCAAAACCTCGATGGATGACCCGGATGCCGGGCACTGGACCTACAACTACAACGTCCTCGGCGAACTTCTGACTCAGCAGGATGCCAAGAGCCAGTGGTTAACCAATCAATACGATTTGTTGGGAAGGCTCACGCGGCGGATTGAACCCGAAGGCACGAACCAATGGATTTACGACACCGCTTTCAAGGGCATCGGCAAACTGGCTGCCGCCGCCGGCCCGGGCGGATACGCGCGCACCAACACCTACGATTCCCTCGGACGCCCTCATGCCACTATCACCGCGATTGCCGGGCAAATTTATGCTGTCACCAATTTCTACGATTCACTGAGCCGGGTGGAGCGCGTCACTTATCCCAGCGGCGTGTATCTCCAGAACAACTTCAACTCGCACGGCTTCCTTGCCAGCGTGGCCCGGAATGGCACGGCTCAAATCTGGCAGGCCAACTCCATCAACGCTGCCGGTCAATTGACCAGCGAAACGCTTGGCAATGGAATCACCACCACCCGCGATTACGACCCTGAGCGCGGCTGGATTCAAAACATCCAATCCGGCCCGGGTCACACGATTCAAAACCTCGATTACCAATTTGACCTGCTGGGAAATCTCAAACAACGCCGCGACTTGCGCCAAAGCCTGACCGAGAATTTCGCTTACGATTCCTTGAATCGCCTCACCAACGCCGTCATCACCGGACGACCGGGTAAGAGCTTTCAATACGATCAACTCGGCAACATCACGAACAAGTCCGGTGTCGGCGCGTATGTCTATGGAGGCAACGGCGGCGGGCCGCACGCAGTTTCGTCCGCCGGTGGCGTCCAATACTTCTACGATGCCAACGGAAACCAAACCGAAGGCAACGGACGAACGGTTGCCTACACCTCATTCAACAAGCCAGCTACCATCTCCAAAGGAGCGGACAGTTCCGTGTTCTCGTATGATTGTGAACACGCCCGAATCATTCAGACTTCCACCGTTTCCGGCGTCACCACCACCACGACCTACCTGGGCGGGCTTTATGAAGTAGTGGCGCGTGGCGCAACCGTCGAGCAGCGCCATTACTTTCCAGCCGGAGGCGGGCTGGCCGCCATCTACAAGCGAGAACTCGCGGGTACGAATGTGGTTTCCACCAGCTCGCGGTATCCGCTCGACGATCACCTTGGCTCGATTGACACCATCACGGATGAGGCGGGCAACGCAGTAGAGCGGTTCAGTTACGATCCGCATGGCAAACGGCGGGATGCGAACTGGAACGACATTCCCTCTGGCAGTTTGGTGAGCCAGAACACCGAGCGCGCCTTCACCGGGCATCTCCAATTGGACTCGCTGGACATTATCCACATGGGCGGGCGCATTTACGACCCGGTGCTGGGGCGGATGTTGAATGCCGATCCGTTCGTTCAAAGCCCGGGGAATCTTCAAGCGTTCAACCGTTACACCTACGTCATCAACAACCCGCTCACGCTCACCGACCCCAGCGGGTATTTCTCCTTTAACAACGTCCAGCATTTCTTCCGTGAACATGGGCGGCGAGTGGGCGCGATTGGGGCTGCTGCACTTGTTTCCGCCGCAACTGGAGGTCTCCCCGGGGCTCTTCTCGGCGGCGCAACCAGTGGGGCAATCAGCAGTCGCGGCGATGCTCGCGCGATCTTGATTTCAACAGCCGAAGCCGCCGCATTCTTTGGGGTCGGTGAGGCTTTTGGTCATCAAGTTCCTTTCGGATCATCAGATCACATTCTCAAAATTGCCGGGCATGGACTCGTGGGTGGAATCAGCCAGGCAGTTCAGGGCGGAAAATTTAGTGCGGGACTGACAAGCGCAGCGTTCGCTCAAGCAGCAGCTCCAACAATTGATGATATGCCGACTGTTGCAGCTAGGGTCACTGCCGCCGCTGTTGTCGGTGGCTACGGTTCTGAACTTGGAGGAGGCAAGTTTGCGAACGGAGCAATGACTGGCGCGTTCTCCCGGCTTTTCAACGATGAACTTAAACGGTCACCCAACTGGCGGGAAAGAGCAGTAACGCTTGATGAAGGTGTAATAGACAGCCCCGACCCCTTCTTGGACCCGGTGGACTATTTTGCTGGTGCAGTCAGTGGCCTTTTCAACCGAGCATACAACCTTGGAAAATTAGGCGTTTCAAAACTGCGTTCTCTGTTTTTAGCAGAAAATGAAACTTTTGTATATCGTGGCGTTCATGCAGGTCACCCTGCACTTGAAAATGCTTCGAAAGGACGTGTGACGCCAGGGAATGTTAATGGAACGGTCACATCTGAAGCACACAACTTAGGCGGACTTTCGTCTGAAAGCCCTTATACATCATGGTCTCACTCTTTAGAGGAAGCACGCTATCACGCCTTGAAACAAGGCGAAGGTGGAGTTATTCTTCGACTACCCACCGGGACTCCACCACCAAAGGCGTCGTGGTCATGGGAGTGGTCTCCGAATGAATGGGGCGAACACGAGGTATTGCTGCGCGGGGTAAGAGAGGGAGCAACCGTTTTGAAACCATGATAACTCGCAACCTACTGTTGGACCTGCTACGTGAAGATCAGGCACATCAGAAAGAATGGATTAAGCATGGCATTCGCATTCTTGAGTCGCCAGATTGTCGGTTTTTGCATCCGCACCCTGGCCTAAATCTGGTTCGAGACGAGCTTGCGACTCTCCAAGTCAGAAAACAAACAACTGATAGAACTAATATTCCAACATGGGGATTGATCGAAGCAATAAAGGAGTTTGAACAGTTAGGGAGGGATGATCGGATCCTTTCTTTCGGCGTAGTTACCAAGACTCTCGCAGCATTGATTTATATTCTAATCAGAACCGACAAAATTAAATTGCTCGGTTGCATTTCAGTCAAAAAGGACAAAAACTGATCTGAACAAAATTAATAAGACCAAACCTGCCTCGCCCGATACCCGATATAATCGTCGTGAAACTGTATTTGTCTCCGAAAACTGCCATATCCCCGGGAAATTCGTAATAGCTGCCAAAGTGTTCCACGCTGCCAAATTGGTCGTTGCTTCCAAGGTGTAGTTGAAGCCCGCGTCTCCAGTCAGGGTGGCTCGAAGTACGCCGTCGCTGCGGGACAGAGAAGCGGGAACAAAAGAAATTTGCGGCGCACGGTAAAGCCCATGATTGGCGCGGATGGCATTATCCCAATCGCCGGTGAACTCCCACCAGTTCGCCATCACATTCGTGCCGTAACGGATGCCATTCGCCATTCTGCCAACCCGGCATGTTCTGCATCCAGAACATGTTAGTAACACAGCCCTGGACGCTCCGTCTTTGCTGCGGGGTACGGCAATTCCGATTTTCTTGCGTCTGCCGGTCGGTCGGTCAGGTTCAGTTCCGGCGGGAAATCAGCACCTCAATCCTCAATCCTCATTCGTCCCAGCCAGTATGCACGTCGAAACCGATGTTGGGCTTGTCGTTGTTAAAAGTTCCGCCGATGCCGTAGGTAAACCAGTTGGGATCGTAGCGCTGGCTGCCACGATTCTGGCGAAACTGCACCTTCCAAGCGGCCACGTGGGAGTCGGCGAAAAGCGCGGTCAATGTGGGTTGGGTGGTCGGGTAGGCGGACGATAGCCGCTGGTAATGCAAATCCAAATGCTCGTGATAGGCAACCTGTGCCGCCGGCATTCTCAGGTCGCTGGTTTTCAGCCCCGGAAAGCGCACTGAGTTTTCCCAGAACACAAACCGGTAACGGTAGGATGTATTCTTGCCATCACCGGGGATTGCATTCACTGGCGGGTTCTGAGTGTTGGGACACCAAAACACGCGCCAGTTTTGCAATTGTAGCGCCTTGGGCACTCCGCCGTATTCAACGGTCTTGAGCACGGTGTCGTCCGCCGTTTCGGGACGGCCCGCAGTTGAACCATACGTGACGGCAGAGGGGAGGAAGTCGGTGTGGGTATCAACGTATAGGCTCAGGGCGAGGCCGATCTGTTTCAAATTGCTACGGCAGTTGATTCGCTTGGCTCGCTCTTTGGCTTTACTCAGGGCCGGTAGGAGCATCGCCGCCAGAATTGTGATAATGGCAATTACCACGAGCAATTCAATCAAGGTGAAGGCTTTCCGGTTTGGCAGCATATCGGTTTCTGACGAGAAGATGCTAGGTGATACGCGCAGCACTTCAATGCCGACTTGTTTCCAGTCTTACTTGCCCGCCAAGGCACGTTCGTGATCAATTGCCGAGGGCTGCATCCAGGCTTCGTTCGACGGCCTGCGCCACCAAGGTTTGCAATGGCAAGATTTTCCCTTCGTGTCCTTGGTCCAGGGCTTCCAGATACAACGCGCGTTCCTCGACTTGAATGACGGCCAGGGGAAAGCCGCCACGAAGCAGTTGCCAGTTCATCAGCAAACGACCAGTTCGTCCGTTACCATCAAAAAACGGGTGCAACGATTCAAAGCGAAAATGGGTTTCCGCCGCCACGAGCACCGCATGAAGCGCGCTCTGCCCAGCCCAAGCAATGAGCGCATCGAGTTCCCCGGAAACCAGCGCTGCGTTTGGCGGAGTGTGTCGTGTGCCCTTGATGAACACCGGGCCGTTTCGCAATCGTCCGCCCCAATCGGCGTCAATGTCCCGCATCACCGTCTGGTGAATGTCAAGAATCGCCCGGGCGCTGATTTCGCGTTTCGCTGCCACCCAATGTTCGATCTCCTTGATGGCCGCATAATGGTTTCGGGCTTCATAGACTTCCCGCAGGGATTTGCCGTGATTGGGTGTCAACCCTTCCTCAACGACCAGTTGTGTTTCCCGGAGCGAAAGGGTGTTGCCCTCGATGGCGTTCGATGAGTAGGTGAGTTCCACCCGGAGGCGACCATAGAGTGATTCCACCACCGGCGCGGACAATCCCGCAAACGCCGCGCGTTTGGTATCCAGTCGCGCCAGTTGCGCGCGCAGGGATTCGGGGATCGGTTGATTGCTCATTTTTGCTTCCACGGGCCGCTCATTGTTTGCCAGTGCGGTGAGGCTATCACAGTCCGCAAGCCCAGCGAAATCTTCATTTGATGGCTGGCTTTGGATGTGCAAAACACTTTCCCAGAAAGAGTTGCAAAATCGGGACAAACGGTCATCATTTGCGCAGTCATCATCACCCGATGCACAGTTCAAGCCAAACTCAGAATCGGCTGCGCTTGTGTTGGCAGTTTTTTGCGGTTGCCATTTGCTTGGCAGATTTTCGTTTACCTGCTCCCATTTACTCGACACCGCGAGCGTTGAATATCGGTGACGTCTATGAATTGCGGCGCGACAATTGGACGGATTCCCCGGGTGGTCAGGCTTATCAGGGCGATGTGATTCCTAAGACGGACGCGCACGATGGACTGAATGGTGATAACCAGTATTACCGGCGCCACAACGTTGCCCGCGCTTGGCCGGCTGACGTCGGTTACTGGTTTACCGCCGCCGATCAGCAACCTGGCGAACCTGATCCTGCTGGCGAGCAGTGGGTTGATTATGCCCCGCCTTTTGAAATCCTGAATCCGGGCCGCTACACAATCTATGGCTCATACCGGTGGGGGGCGACACGGGCTTCATATCCAGCCGTATACCGAGTTTATCATGCCTTGGGCACAAACGAAGTATTTCGCGACCAGCGCATCGGAACGGTTGGTCAGACCATTGAGTATTTCCTGATCGGAACATTTGAGATGCGGCCGGGATCATTTGTGCGCGTGGAGGACACCGGAGCCGAATCAATCACGTTTGCGCACATGCGTTTCCATTTTGTTTCTCCAATCCCGACCTTGCAGATTGCTGTCACCAATGGAGCATGCGTGCTTTCGTGGCCGACCAATGCAGCAGCATATCGGGTGGAAGGGACGACCAACTTGACTGCACCGATGAACTGGCAGCCACTGCTGGGATTAGTGACGACCAATGGCGCTTCCGTCCAAGTTTCCATTCCGGTGGCCGATGAACAGCAGTTCTTCCGTTTGGTTCAGCCTTGAACTGATGCGCTTTAATTCCGACCAATTGAGTTTCGTTTCATACGGACAAAAGAGTTGACTCATTCCTTCGAAAAGTTAGCGTTGAGGTGTCAGTAAAACTGTCAGTAAAGTGCGCGTTTGGAGTTCGGTCGGTGTACTGGCAGGGTTGGCCATAAGTCGTTGATGGACTTTGGCCTATGTGACATAAAAAATGGCGTTTTTGGGCACGAATCCCACCCCTTCCGCCAGTTCCTGAATTTTGCTCGTTAAATCCGCGGGGAT
>CAYXQJ010000017.1:0-2519 GCA_964467455.1 uncultured Hyphomicrobiales bacterium
CAGCCTCTACCTCTTCGGCCGCAAGGAAGATCTCGCCTTCGAACAGCCCGTCGGCCCCGATCCGCGCAAGCGGCACCACGTGCGCTTTTGGAAGACAGAGAAAATCGATCCCGATGGGCGGCCGGTCTGGTTGGGATGTGTTCTCATCCTCTTTGGCAATGGGGACTGGTCTCTCCGCTTTTCGTAGCAGTCGAGACACAGATCGTCGAACAGTTCAACCTCGTCGGCACCACACCTACGGCAGACACCAACGTCATCATCCTCTTCGCTGCTCATGCCTTCTCCTCGTCGGCGGCCGGTGGTGCGGGGTTAGGCCTCTACCCAACCTTGCGCATAGAACTTGTCCCAATCCGACTCTGGCATCGACAGAGAATGGATGCCGTTGATGTACTCAAACTTCTCTGACTTGCGCCGCGTTCGTCCGCAACAGCTACACACCTCGATGGATCGCCACGACTTCTCGGCAACAACGCGCCGCCAATATTCGGTCCGGCGAAACACCTTTGTCTTTCGTTCAGTCCAGCGATGGCCGCGTGCGCGACATTTCATGAGCGTGCGAAACCTGGAGCATCGCATCTTCCTACGCTCCTTCGGCAGTGGTTTGGGGGGATCGGAACAACTGCGGGAATTGTCTACGCGCGGCGTCCATCATCGGATCGAGCACCGCCTTGGCACGCTTCAGTTCCTGCTCCGCCTCCCGCAGCTTCGCTTCGGTCGCGGCGAGTTGGGTGCGAAGCGATTCACGCTCCGCCCTCACCTTCGTAAGCTCGCATCCTCGCACGTTGGCACGCTCCTCGGCAGCGTTCACCATTTCCTGCAGCTCAAGAATAGCTGCTTTGTCGCGCTCATGCTCTGCCCTCACCTTCGCGGAATCGGCACGCTCGTGGGCGAACGCATTGGCAATGATCGCGTGGACGCTGTTGACGAACGCACCGGCGTACAAACCATCGTACTTGAGTTGCTCAATTTTCTGGGCCGCTTCAACCAGCCGACCCCGCTCACCCACGACAACCTCGGGCTGCGGCGCTGGGGGTGCCGTACCAAACGTGTCGAAGCCATGCTCCGTGACGATTAGGCGATCAGCCTGCTCGCGCAACTTGTGTTCGTCGATGTACGCCTCGGCTTGCGTCTTGTCGGCGAATCGCTTGGCCTTGCAGGCATCGTAGGTCCAACCGTGCTTGCCGTGGCAAACAGCGCCTTGCCCGATTCCGGCGTACCAAAGTGGAGAGCCCGAGTTTGCGTGCGGCACTTCAATGAGCCACGCGCTTTCGCTCGCAACAATCGTTTCGCGACGAGTCTTGGCGTCGTCAATCATCGCATGAAGCCTCTTGTTAGCTGGTTCCATGTCAATGCCCGCCTCCGCGAGGTACTGCGTAGCCTGCTCGTCGGTTAGCGGTTCGCGCAGGACTTCCCCCTCCCCCAGCACCGGCAACCCGTTCGCGCGGGCGATGGCGTCGTGGGCGTGTTGCCAGTGCGATGAACGATCAATACCAAGACGAACAGCCTCCGCACGAAGGATGGCGCAACTCACCTGGGAAATCCTTTGGGTTGGGATAGTTGCCCACCCGAAGTGGGTCGTTTCCGCACCGGGGAGATAAAAGCTCATCTCAGCCCTCAATTCCGCCAGCGCCTTCCTCACACGCTCGCGATGGGCGTCGGTGGGCGGGGGTGTGGGGTGATCTTGTGTTGCCGCACGTCCAGTTATCTTGTCCAGGTACACCCGCATAGCATCAACGGCCATCTCACGCAGTTCTTCATTGCGGTCACAAACGCCAGACGGGTATCGCCCCGGAAGTCCGGTTATTCCATTGCGCTTGCACCAGCGATTGGCGATGGAAAGAAACGTCTCGTACTTCGCCTGCCCTGGCATCGACGCGTTGATCTCACGGAAGTCAAATTCAGATGCGACCCATAGGTCTTCCGCCAACTGCTCGACACTTTCGCGGCTCTCGGTCGTGGGGGTCATGGGCTTTGTTCTCCTGCTGTAGTTGCTACTTCGATGCACTCCGACTCGATGGCGTCAAACGCGATCCGTGCCAGCTTCAGCTCAGCACTTTGCAATTTGGTCATGTTGCCGAACGGATCGGAACCAATTGTTGAGCAGCAGGCTCTCGCGGTGCGCATTTCCTTGAACGCATCGAGCATCCGCTCGCTGACGATGATTCGCATCACTTCCACCTTTCTCGCCGCGCGGGCGGCTTGGGTTAGTTCTGAATCGTTACCATCGCCCGCATGCGGGAAGCGGGCGTTACATGAACGATCGCACCACATCGACTTGTGTGGGAATCCCACGAGCATCAAATGAGACGACTTTCACGCACACCGGCGTCGAGCAATCGACTTGGAATAGATTGCAAATCGGTTCCGTTGGCATGCCGTCAATGTGGTGTGCCAGGGCCACTGCCTCGTCTCGTGTGTTGCACATGGCTATCGGCACGTCGTCCTGGGTGTTAACCAACATCACCAAATACTGCATCTCAATCCTCCTTCTCAAAAACTTCCTCCCCGTCCCGTTCGCC